>JAJZIJ010000012.1 GCA_021810625.1 Acidobacteriota bacterium | reverse complement strand
GTGACGGTCACGGTCGAGGTTCCCGCTGGCGTGACGCGCACCGCAGCCGCACTCGAAGTCAAGCCAGCGCAGCCGGAAATCCCTGCCGCCAGCGCTCCCGTCATCAACACCAGCAGGCAGAGTTGCAACATCCGCTGCCGCGTCTTTGAGAGATTCTTCCTGCGTCCGAAGGCCGCCAGCCCTGCCATGCTCCCCGGCCACCAGAAGGCCAGCGCCGGAAGAATCGGACTCAGCGGGCTTTGTTGCGGCCCGAACGGGCTGGGCATCGCCTGCATCCGCGCCATTGGCGGCGCGGTCATCGCCCCGGTCTCGATGTCCAGCGCGATGCTCTGCGCCGTATTGCTGCCGTTCAGCGTCACCGTGGTGGTCTGCGCTCCCGCGTTTCCGGGGAAGTAGCAATACGTATTGGCGGGCAGTCCGGAGCAACTCAGCGTCAGCTTGCCCGTGTAGCCGCCCGTCGGCGTGATGGTCAGCGTGCTGGCGTCGATTCCTCCCGTCGGAATGGTCAGCGTGTTCGGGGTCGCCGTCATCGTAAAGCTGGGCGGAATAGGCAATGCGTTTACCATCAGCGTCACCGTTGCCGAGCCGGGCGCATAGTCCGTCGAGTTCGTCGGCGTAAAGATGGCCTTCAGCGTTTGCGATCCAGCGGCCAGCACCGTGCCCAATGCCGGGGAGTATGTGAACGTGCCTGCCAGCGTCGATTTTGCGTCCAGTTGCGTCGCGCTCAGCGCCGTCCCATACATGATCGCCGTCGGCGTTGGCCAGGTGATCGTCGCGTCCGTCATCGCCGCCGTCGCCTGCGTTACCTTCACCGTTCCGGGTACATAGGTGAACGCGTAGTTTGCGTCCACTGCCCCGCTACAGCTTGTGGTCTGCGATGAACCCGCCGCGCTGGTCGTTGTGTATGTCGTGCTGCAACTCGGCTGGGTGGTCAGGCTTGCGCTGTTCTGGTTGTTCACCCATCCGCTATAGCTGGGAGTGATTACCGGAACCGCAGCCCCATAGCTCACCGTCGCGCTGCTGGCTGTCACCGACAATGTCGCTTTGTTCACGGTCAGCGCGCCGTTGGTGGTCGTCACTGTGTAGTCGGAGAGATGCGTGCCCGTAACCGTCGGCGTGATCGGATAGCTGCCAACCGCGCTGCTCGCTGTTGCTGTGGTCGAGAATGTCTCCGTAAACGTGTCGCCATTCACCATGCCTGTTACGGTTCCCGTAAAGGTGGGATTGGCCGCGCCGTAGATTCGCGCGAAGTTGTTGGCCGTCACCGACAATGCCGCTTTCGTCACCGTCAGCGCGCCGTTGGTGGTCGTCACTGTGTAGTCGGAGAGATGCGTACCCACTGCCGTCGGCGTAATTGGATAGCTGCCAACCGCGCTGGTTGTCGTCGCCGTGGTGGAGAAACTCTCCGTAAACGTGTCGCCATTCACCATGCCTGTTACGGTTCCCGTAAAGGTGGGATTGGCCGCGCCGTAGACCCGCGCGAAGTTGTTGGCTGTCACGGTCAACGGCGCTTTGTTCACGTTGATGTTGGCCGTCAGGCTGCCGGAGCCGTAGCTGCCGCTGGCGTTTGTGTATGCCTCAATTTCCACTGCGCCCGCGCTGGTAAAGCTGAGTTTGTTGCCGCTGATCGTCGCCGGGCCGATGATGACCTGATACAGCACCGTCGCCCCGGAGTTGTCGGTTGCCGCCAGCGTGATTGGCGCTGCGCCGTAGGTCACGCTGGTGGGCGGTGTCGTTGTCCAGGTAATCGTCGTGGTCTGCAACGTGATGTCAAAGGAGTTGCTGGTGGCCTTCAGCGTCAGCGCTGGCGTCACTCCCGTAGCGGTAATCGGCAGAGTCACATTCAGCGTGTCGCCCGTGCCCGCTGCGTTCACGCTCAGATTGCTGTAGGTGGCGACGGCAGCCGTGCCCGGCTTCGCCACCAGCGTGGTCTCCGTTGTCGTGCCAGCCAGAGTGCCGTTGCCAGCAGAGAGCGTCAGCGGGACAGGAATATTGAGCGCCGCTGCGCCGCTTTCCACCACGCTCAGCGTGACTGCGGGCGGCGTCATCGCCGCGTTGATGGTCGCGTTGATGAGCGTGTTCGTCGGCTGCTGCACGAACTGCACGGCAGTGTAGTTGGTCTCGACTGCGCCCAGATCGAGCTTGGCGTTGCCACTGATGGTCACGGTGCGCGGCAGGCCGCGTTCGTCCGTCGTCATGCCCGATGGCAGCAGCGCGGGATTGCCCGCTTCAATCGCCGGACTCCCCGGCAGCGGCAGCAGGGTTTGCAGCGTCTGGTTCGCTCCGTTGTAGGCCAGCGGGCCAAGCAGCAATTGCGCCGCTGTAATGGGGGCAGACGACGTGCTGATGAGATTGCTGGCATTCTGCCCGCCGCACTGGTAACAGTCGTTGCCTGCTTGTCCTGAAGTAGTATCCGTGTTGCCCGCCACAATGCTGTTGGTAATCGTCGTCGTGCCGCCGTTGTAAATGCCGCCGCCGGAGCCAGCCGAATTGCCGGAAAAGGTGCTGTTGCTCACCGTCACCGTGCCGCCGCCGTTGTAAATGCCGCCGCCGCCGCTGGCCGAGTTGCCGGAAAAGGTGCTGTTGCTCACCATCAACGTGCCACCGTTGTCAATGCCGCCGCCGGAGCCGGGGCCGGAGCCGCCGCTGGCCGAGTTGCCGGAGAAGGTGCTGTTGCTCACCGTCAACGTGCCACCGTTGGCAATGCCGCCGCCGTAGGCACCGCGGGTGCCGCTGGCCGAGTTGCCGAAGAAGGCGCTGTTGCTCACTGTCAATGTGCCGCCGTTGTTAATGCCGCCGCCGCCGTTGTTAATGCCGCCGCCGTTGGCGATGGTCAGCCCAGAGATGCTCACCGTAACGCCGGAGTTGATGAGGAAGACTCGATAGAGCTTGTTACCGGATACGGTCAGCAGATTCGCGCCCGGCCCGGTGATGTTGACGTTGCCAGTAATGGCAGGCAGCGCGCTGGTCAGCGTAATGGCACTAGGTGCATTCGTAATGCTGGAGGCAAAGGAGATATCCCCGGAACCATAGCTGTTGGCCAGGGTGAGCGCATCGCGCAAGGAGCAGGTGGCAGTGCCGTCGCAACTTGTCCCGGAGTTCGTACTGTCCGCCGTGGTGGTCACGATCATATCTTCGACCTGCACCGCTCCCAGATCACTCACCACGCCGCTGCCCGTGGGTCGGGGATCTCCGCGCTGATCGGTGGAGAGCGTGCTGCTGAGTCCCGCGTTGATGGCCGGACTGTTTAGCTGCGGCATCATCGTTTCCGTGGGGCCGCCGTTGTATTGCAGTGGGCCAAGCGCCGGATTGATGATATTCGACGGCGTGCTGATGAGGTTGTAAGTGCTCTGCGTGCCACAGCTATCGCAGTCGTCGCCCGCAGAGTTGGAGTCCGTGTTGCCCGCCACGATGCTATTGGTGAGAGTTACGGAACCATAGCTAACGTAAATGCCGCCGCCGAAGTCAGCCGTGTTGCCGGAGAAGGTGCTGTTGCTCACCTTCAATGTGCCGCTGTTGAAAATGCCGCCGCCGCCGCCGCTGCTGGCCGAGTTGCCGGAGAAGGTGCTGTTGCTCACCGTCATCGTGCCACCGGAGCTGTTGGCAATGCCGCCGCCCCAGTTGCCAACCGAGTTGCCGGAGAAGGTGCTGTTATTTACCGTCACCGTGCTGCCGTAGCCGTTGTAAATGCCGCCGCCATTGGCAGCCGAGTTGCCGGAGAAGGTGCTGTTGCTCACCGTCAATGTGCCGTAGTTGACAATGCCGCCGCCGGGGGTGCCGTTGCCGTTGGTCGTGTTGCCGGAGAAGGCGCTGTTGCTCACCGTCAATGTGCCACCGTTGTTGCAAATGCCGCCGCCGCCGAGGCCGCCGCTGTTGCCGTTGGCGATGGTCAGCCCGGAGATGCTCACCGTAACGCCAGAGGAGATGGTGAAGACCTGATAGACTCCGCCGCCCGAAACGGTCAGAAGATTCGCGCCCGGCCCGGTGATGGTCACATTCTGACTAAGCGTCAGCGTGCTGGCCAGCGTGATGGTGCCCGTCACCCCGGAGGCAAAATCAATCGTGTCGCCGGGCGTGCCTGTATCCGCATTCACCGACGCAACCGCAGCGGCGAGCGAGCCAGTTCCGCTGCTATTCGTGTTGGTCACCGTGTAGGTGGTCTGGGCGTGGGCGCTCGCCGCCGCCAGCATAAAGACCGCCAGCAGCAGGGCGGATGCGAATGACAAAACAGAAAACGCAGGTCCCTCCACTCTGGTCGCTGCGGCGACCCTCGGTCGGGATGACAGGGTGCCCCATTCAAGCCTTCTTTTGGCTTGCGTGGGAAAGCTCTGCCTACGAACGACAGAAACGAGCGCGAAAATGCGCGACATGAATGTAGATGTAGACATGGGAGAGCCTCCGAAGAACTAGAAATGCACTGCAAACAACAACCTCGCCGGAAACGAACGCCAGCATGGCATCGTGAGCGCGCATAGAGGAACATCCCACTCGCAGCTTCCCGCTTTAACTCGGCTTACACAGGGAAGATGCACCCTTTGTAGCACAGACTTCTGAAAATTCTCCGTGACAAACGACACAGAGCCTCTTTTATTCGTACATGGCGAAAAAGGGTCGTTCCTGCCGTAGAAGAAATTGCAGGGTGCAAGCCAAGAAGGACACCTGGTAGGTGTCCTTATTTGGCTTCAGGCTGCTGAAAAACCCACTATTGTTCGAGGATGTTGCCACGTTTTGAAAGGTACGGGCTTCAGCCCG
Source organism: Acidobacteriota bacterium (assembly GCA_021810625.1). Taxonomy (GTDB): domain Bacteria; phylum Acidobacteriota; class Terriglobia; order Terriglobales; family Acidobacteriaceae; genus JAJZIJ01. The sequence continues at coordinate 61,584 of JAJZIJ010000012.1, read as the reverse complement.
TACATAAGTCCTATAAAACCAAGTGGGCTTCAGCCCCCGAGGGGCAGTCTTTTTCCGCCTTACACCTTTGTCAGCAATCTGGGCGGGACTTTAGTCCCGCCGTAAGTATCTGAAATGAGAGCGGGCTTTAGCCCCTGAGGGACAGCCGGGGAACTTGATCAGAGCTTCCCTAAAGCATTTTCGGTCAGGGCGTGGACAGTGTGGCCCAAAGAGACCCGCTCTCCCACCCTGGCCGCAAAGAACGCAGCCAGAATGGGGCACCCGAAGTTTTGTTGCCATTCGAACTGAAAACGCTCTAAAAGAAATCGGGCCGTCACTGTATCCAAGTGACGGCCCGATCTTGTCTACCAAGTTTTCCGACGATCTGTTAGCTGTGCGCTTCCATGATCTCCGCCAGGACTTCGCGGCGGGGACGGACGCGCTCCTGGGATAATGTTGCCAGCGGCTCATCCACCATGTTGAGGAGCGAAGCGAAATCCGGCTTCTGCGTGTCCACGTAAAAGACCCCGGTGAGCACTTCGCCTTTGGCGTGCGACTCCATCAGCATCTTTGTGGCCTGAACCTTGTCTGTGGGATCGTAGCCTTCATGCAGCTTGCGGAGGCGCAGATGCGAGCCATCGTGCAGGCGAACATCGACGGTGGTGTTGGGATCGTACTCGACGGCAATGTCCTCAAAATGCGGAACAAAGCCAACCTCGCCGATGGCCTCTTCGTGCTCCTGCATGTACTTGTAGCTCTTGGTCGATCCCTCGTGGTCGTTGAAGGTGACGCAGGGGGAGATCACGTCCAGCATGACGGTTCCCTGATGCGCGACCGCTGCCTTTAACATGGCGGAGAGTTGCTTCTTGTCGCCAGAGAAGGAGCGCCCGACAAAGGTTGCGCCAATCTGAATGGCCAGCGCGCAGGTGTCGATGGCGGGCAGATCATTGATGACGCCTGTCTTCAACTTCGAGCCAATGTCGGCAGTCGCGGAGAACTGGCCTTTGGTGAGTCCATACACGCCATTGTCCTCGATGATGTAAATCATCGGAACATTGCGGCGCAGCAGATGGATGAACTGGCCCATGCCAATGGAAGCGGTGTCACCATCGCCGCTGACGCCGATGGAGCGCATGGTCTTGTTGGCCAGCAGCGCGCCGGTGGCGACCGAGGGCATTCGTCCATGCACAGTGTTGAAGCTGAAGGAGCGGGACATGAAATACGCCGGAGACTTGGAGGAGCAGCCGATGCCGCTCATCTTCATCACGCGCTCCGGCTGAATTCCCATTTCATAGAACGCCTCAGTGATGCGCTCGGAGATGGCATTGTGGCCGCAACCGGCGCAGAGCGTGGTCTTGCCGCCGCGATAATCCAGAATCTGGAGACCGATGCGATTGGTCTTGACGGGCTTGGGCGATACAGAGGGCGTGGACATGATTATTTGCCTGCTCCTTCCTGCGAGGCGATTGCAGTGGTGAGGGTGCGCGCGTCGATGGGCAGTCCGTTGAAGTGCAGCACGGAGCGCAGTTTGACGATCTGCACCGGGTCAAGATCGACCTTCAACAGGTGGAGCATCTGGGCATCACGATTCTGCTCGACGACATAAACTCGCTCATGACTGGCGACGAAATCGTGAATCTCCTGCGTAAAGGGATAGGCGCGGACGCGAAGATAGTCGGTGCCCAGATGAGACTCGCGCTCCAGTTGATCGCGGCTCTCGATTACCGCCCAGTGGCTGGTGCCAAAGGCGATGATGCCGACCTTCTGCTTGCCCGTGCCTTCGAGGATTGGCTTCGGAACGAGCGTCTTTGCGGTCTCAAACTTCCGCGCCAGACGCAGCATGTTGTTTTCGTACTCGTCGGGACGCTCGGAGTACAAAGCTTTTTCATTGTGGCCGGAGCCGCGCGTAAAGTAGGCGGCAGCGGGATGATCGGTTCCCGGCAACGTGCGATACGGAATCGCATCGCCATCCACATCTTTGTAGCGGGCAAAGCCGCCGAGTTCCTCCAGTTGCTTGGCATTGAGAACCTTGCCGCGCTGGATTGGCTTCTCTGGATACTCAAATGGCTCGGACATCCAGTTGTTCATGCCGAGATCGAGATCCGAGAGCACAAAAACCAGTGTCTGCATCTGCTCCGCGATATCGAAGGCCGCAATGCCAAACTCGTAACACTCTTTGACCGATGCGGGGATCAGCATGACGTGTTTGGTGTCGCCGTGGGATAGTCCCGCGATAAAGGTAATGTCACCCTGCGAGGTGCGGGTGGGCATTCCGGTGGAGGGGCCAGTGCGCTGAACATCAAAGATAACGCCGGGGATTTCGGTAAAGTAGGCGAGTCCGGCGAACTCCGCCATCAGCGAAATTCCTGGCCCGGAGGTTGCGGTCATGGAGCGGGCACCGGCCCATCCTGCGCCGATCACCATGCCGATGGCGGCGAGTTCATCCTCCGCCTGCACGATGGCGAAGCTGGCCTTGCCGTCCTGCTCGATGCGGTACTTTTTCATGTAGTCGATGAGCTGTTCGACGACAGAAGAGGACGGCGTGATGGGATACCAAGTCACGACGGTGACTCCGGCGAACATGGCTCCCATTGCGGCGGCGGCGTTGCCGTCGATGATGATTTTGCCTTGCGTGGCATTCATCGGCTCGACAAGATAGGGATTCTGCTGAGTCAGAGAACTTGCAGCATACTCGAAGCCAGCGCGGACAGCGCTCAGGTTTAACTCAGCGGCTTTGACCTTCTTGGCAAACTGCTTGCGAACCGACTTTTCGATCCACTCCATGTCAATGGAGAGCAACTGGGCCGCAACGCCCACATAGACCATGTTCTTGACCAGCTTGCGAATCTTGGCATCGGCGCCGGTGGAGGCCGTCAGTTGGTCAAAGGGCACGGGATAAAAGGTCAAATCCGTGCGCAGCTCGTTGAGCTTGAAGGATTCGTCATAAATGACAGCCGCGCCCGCGCCCAGGGAGAGCACATCCTGCTGCGCGGTCTCCGGGTTCATGGCGATCAGAACATCAATGTCCGTTTTTCGCGCGACCCATCCATGCTTGCTGACGCGAATGGTGTACCAGGTGGGAAGCCCCGCAATGTTGGATGGAAAGAGATTCTTGCCCGATACAGGCACGCCCATGCGGAAGATGCTGCGAAGCAGGACACTGTTCGCCGATTGCGATCCAGAGCCGTTGACAGTTGCAATTTGGATGGAAAAGTCATTGACAATCTGCTTTCCCCCACGAACAAGGCTCGACGTTGTCTGGCCCTGCGCCACAAGACCGCTGGTGGTCATTTAAGAATGCATCCCTTCCGTATGTAGATGTGTTGCCGTGCGTCGATATGTTATTTGGGGAGCGTCCCCGGAGATTCAAACATTTTTGCCACATTCCATTGTAGTCCAGAGATGCCAACCGTCGGCTCCCCATGCTGCGTTTGGCTCAGAAACGCCAGATCGTCAGCCGGGCCGGGGCAGCGCATCTTTCTGCCGCAAGGTGTAGCTACTCAAGGTGCGGATGTAGTTGCCGCGCTCGAATGCGGAAGAATCGGGAACCGAACGGCGGCTCAAGCTGCCGCGCATCTGGCGAATGGATTGGTATTCGTGTTCCTCCATCCAGCGCGTCAGATCGATCTGCATGGTTGTCAGGTGCGAGGTGCCATGCTTCAGCAGCGCCGAGGCCGCCATGGCCACCTGAGCGCCCGCCATAATGGACTTGAGAACATCTTCCGCGCTATGAACTCCCCCGGTAACGGCCAGTTCCGCGCGCAAATGCCCGTAAAGAACGGCGACCCAATGCAGCCGGAGAAGCAGTTCTTCCGGGCGGCTGAGCGTGAGCCTGGGAATGACGTTGAGATTTTCAATGTCAAAATCCGGCTGATAAAAGCGATTGAAGAGAACCAGCGCGTCGGCTCCGGCATCATCCAGTTGCCGAGCCAGATGCGGAATGCTGGTGTATTGCGGCGACAATTTGACGGCAACGGGAATGCTCGTACTCTGCTTGACGCGATACACCAGATCGACGATTCCTTCTTCAATCATGGCGCTGGTTTTTAGAAACCCCGTGGCCAGCGAGTAGGTGTTCAACTCCAGCGCATCTGCGCCTGCCTGTTCGATCTCTTTGGCGAAGCGTACCCATCCGCCTGCCGAGGCCCCATTCAGGCTGGCGATGATCGGGATGCTGGCGCGACTTTTGGCGCGATGCAGACGGTTGAGATAGGCATCCTGTCCCTGGAGATAATCGTCGTATGCAGGAAAGTAGCTGAGCGACTCCGCGAAGGATTCCGTGCCGCGAGAAAGGTCATGATCCAGAGCCTTGCTCTCCAGCGCAAGCTGCTCCTCAAAGATCGACGCCAGCACCACGGCAGCGGCCCCGGCTTCTTCCAGACGCAGAATGTTCTCGACCGACTCACTGAGCGGCGAGGAGGAAACGACCAGGGGACTCTTCAACTGCAGGCCAAGATAGTCGGTACACAGGTCGATCATGCCTCCTCCTCCACCTTGCCCAGAGGCGCAACCTCGCCTTCTGGTTCCGACGGAGCGATGTTTGGCGTGGCTGCGCGTCCCGGCATGGCGGCGCGACCGGAGTAGACCCGCCATTCGCGCTCGACATCGTCCTGCGCCTCTTGAAGCAACTTCTTTGCCACGTCAGGATGGCTGCGCGCGAGCATCGTGTATCGGGCCTCGTGATAGCTGTATTCCTTGAGCGGAATGGAGGGCGCTCTGGAGTCGAGCAGGAAGGGATTCTTGCCCTGCTCGCGCAGTTCCGGGTTGTAGCGCATCAACGGCCAGTGGCCGGAGAGAACCGCATTTTTCTGTTGCTCCATGCCATAGGCAAGGTCGTATCCGTGGGCAATGCAGGGGCTGTAGGCAAGAATCAACGCCGGGCCGTGATAGGCTTCGGCCTCCTGAAATGCTTTGACGGTCTGCGCGTCGCTGCCTCCCATCGCCACGCGAGCCACGTAGACCGAGCCATAGCTGACAGCTTCCATCGCAAGGTCTTTTTTGCCGTTAGGCTTGCCGCCTGCGGCAAACTTGGCCACCGCGCCGCGCGGCGTGGCCTTGGACATCTGACCGCCGGTGTTGGAATAGGTCTCCGTATCGAGCACCAACACCTTGACGTTCTGGCCGGAGCCAAGCACATGATCGAGGCCGCCAAAGCCGATATCGTAGGCCCAGCCATCGCCGCCCACCAGCCAGACGCTCTTGCGAACCAGAGAGTCGGCAATGGTCAGCAGGCTGCGGGCCTCCACGGAGTTTGCCCCAGCTAATTTTTCCCGAACCAGCTTGACCCGCGCGCGCTGCGCCTCAATCTCATCTTCCGTGGACTGGACGGAAGTCAGAACTGCGGCAACAAGATCGTCGCCAACCGTGGAGGCAAGGCGTTGCAAAAGCTGCTCCGCGTAGACCTTCTGCTGATCCAGCGCCAGCCGCATACCCAGACCAAACTCGGCATTGTCCTCAAAAAGGGAGTTTGCCCAGGTGGGGCCGCGCCCGCTCTTGTTCACCGTATAGGGCGTAGTCGGCAGATTGCCTCCGTAGATGGAAGAGCAGCCCGTGGCATTGGCGATGTAGAGGCGATCGCCAAAGAGTTGCGTGAGCAGCTTGATGTACGGCGTCTCGCCGCAGCCAGCGCAGGCTCCAGAGAACTCAAAGAGCGGATCGAGGAGTTGAATATCCTTGACCTGCCCGTGGGAGAGTCGATTTCGAGCCACGGAGGGCAGCGCTTCAAAGAATTTCCAGTTTTCTGCTTCCGCCGCGCGCAGCGGAGCCTGCGCCTCCATGTTGATGGCCTTGTGCCGCGCTTCACTCTTGCTCTTGACGGGACAGACCTCAACACAAAGACGGCACCCGGTGCAATCCTCCGGCGCCACCTGCAATGTGTAGAGTTCCTGCTCCATGCCGCGCCACTTGGGCTTGGCGCTTTTGAAAGTGGGCGGGGCGCTGGGCAGCAGCGACTGGTCATACACTTTGGCGCGAATAACCGCGTGGGGACAGGCCAGCACGCACTTGCCGCACTGAATGCAAAGTTCTTCGTCCCAGACCGGAATGATTTGGGCGATATTGCGCTTCTCCCACTGCGCCGTGCCAGTGGGGAAGGTTCCGCCGGGGGGTAGCGCGCTGACGGGCAAGGTATCTCCATGCCCTGCGGCCATGACGCCCAGAACGCTATGCACAAAGGCAGGCGCTGCGGCGGGAAAGATCGGCAGAACGTCAAAAGACGAAGAGACTTTTTCCGGCAACTTTACTGGATGCAGATGGGCAAGAGCGGCATCGACGGCGGCATAGTTCTGTTGCACCACGGCATCGCCGCGCTTGCCGTAGGTCTTCTGGATGGCCTTCTTGATTTGCGCGATGGCTTCGTCACGCGGAAGCACGCCGCTGATGGCGAAGAAGCAGGTCTGCATGACCGTGTTGATGCGGCTGCCCATTCCGGCTTCACGCGCCACGGTATAGCCGTCAATGACGTAGAACTGAAGTTTCTTTTTGAGGATGCTCTCCTGCGCCGCGCGCGGCAGGTGATCCCATACCTCGTCCGGGCCGTAAGGGGAGTTCAGCAGAAAGACAGCCCCCGGAGCCGCTGCGGTCAGAACATCCATGCGCTCCAAAAAGGAAAACTGGTGGCAGGCTACAAAATTCGCCTTGCTGATGAGATAGGTCGAGCGGATCGGATTTGGGCCAAAGCGCAGATGCGAGGTTGTCACCGAGCCAGACTTCTTCGAGTCATACACGAAGAAGCCCTGCGCGTAGTTCGATGTCTCCGCGCCAATAATTTTGATGGAATTTTTATTGGCTCCGACGGTTCCATCCGAGCCAAGGCCGTAGAAAAGCGCGCGCACCGTGCGCGGATCCTCGGTGGAGAACTCAGGATCGTAGTCCAAACTGGTGTGGGTAACATCGTCCTGAATGCCGATGGTGAAGTGGTTCTTCATGCGCGGCTTCTTTAGTTCGTCAAAGACCCCCTTGACCATCGCCGGGGTGAACTCCTTGGAAGAGAGGCCGTAGCGTCCACCAATAATGCGTGGCTGCTGCGCGAAGGGCGCATCCCCACTGGAAAAGGCCTCGCTGAAGGCGGTAACGACATCCTGATAGAGCGGCTCGCCGAGCGCGCCCGGCTCCTTGGTGCGATCCAGCACCGCGATGGACTGCACCGTCTTTGGCAACGCGGCAAGAAATGCCTCGGCAGCAAAGGGGCGATACAAGCGAACCTTGAGCAGGCCCAGCTTTTCCCCCTGCGCGTTCAGATGGTCGATGGTTTCTTCCACCGCGCCAGCGCCCGATCCCATCAGAATAAGCACGCGATCTGCATCGGGAGCGCCGACATAATCGAACAGATGATAGGCCCGTCCGGTCTGCGCGGCGAAGCGATTCATCGCATCCTGCACAATAGTGGGGCAGGCCAGGTAAAAAGGATTGCTGGCCTCGCGGGCCTGAAAAAATACATCGGGATTCTGCGCCGTGCCGCGAAGGATGGGCCGATCCGAACTGAGCGCGCGTTCGCGATGGGCGGCCAGATATTTCTCCTCCAGCAGCGCCAGAATCACGTCATCGGAGATGGCAACGGCCTTGTTGATCTCATGCGAGGTGCGAAAGCCGTCAAAAAAGTGCATGAACGGAATCCGTGACTCCAGCGTGGCAATGTGGGCAATGAGCGCCAGATCGCCCGCCTCCTGCACGGAACTGGAGGCAAGCATGGCGTAGCCTGTGGCGCGGCAGGCCATCACATCCGAATGGTCGCCGAAGATGGAAAGCGCATGGGCGGCGATGGTGCGCGCGGTCACATGGATGACGTTGGAAGTCAATTCCCCCGCAATCTTGTACATGTTGGGGATCATGAGCAGCAGCCCCTGCGAGGCGGTGAAGGTGGTGCTGAACGCTCCAGCCTGAAGCGCGCCATGCATGGCTCCGGCGGCTCCGCCTTCGCTCTGCAACTCAGCAACAAAGGGCACCGAACCCCAGATGTTTTTGCGTCCTTCCTCTTTCCACTGATCGGCCCACTCGCCCATTGTGGAGGCAGGCGTGATCGGGTAGATCGTAATGACTTCCGCGAGCCGATACGCCACAGAAGCGGCTGCTTCGTTGCCATCAAGAATCACAATTTTCTGTTCCTTCATGTACTTCCTCTCCGCTCACCTCGTCCCATCCACCATTCTGCCTCGCCGCCACGCTCTCCAGATGTGAGCCAGATCACACCACTTTGTACAGCGAAGCGGCATAATAATGGAGGCGTATGGCTCGCGCTCCGGCGCGAATCTGGTACGGTAGAGTGTTTGGGTGTTATGGGCAACGATTCTTACCTTCCTGTCATCGTTCTGCTGCTTGCAGCCACGGCCTTTGCTCTTGCGCCGCTGGCGCTGGCGTGGCTATGGGCAAGGATGTTTTCTCCGCACAAACCCGGCCAGAGCAAAAATGCCATCTATGAGTGCGGACTGGAAGCGACAGGCGATGCCTGGATTCCATTGAAGCCGGGCTACTACCTGTACGCCATCGTCTTTCTGGTTTTCGATGTGGAAGCAGTCTTCCTGTTGCCCTTCGCGGTGTCCTTTACCGGATTCGGCGTGGGGGAATGTCTGGCCATGCTGGTCTTTTTTCTTTTGCTGGTGGAAGGGCTGGTCTGGGCCTTCCAAAAAAACGTGCTGGCCTGGAGCTAGCCGCACAGAAGGGTTTTTGTGATGGATGAGCCGTTGAAAATCGCATTGCGCAAGCAAGGGATTTTTACCACGACACTACAGGAACTCTACAATTGGGGCCGCAAAAACTCTCTTTGGCCGCTGAATTTCGGCCTGGCCTGCTGCGCCATCGAAATGATTGCCACAACAATGGCGCGGTACGATATGGCGCGATTCGGCGCAGAGGTCTTTCGCCCCTCGCCGCGACAAGCGGACTTGATGATTGTCGCGGGCACCGTCACAAAAAAAATGGCCCCGCAAGTAATTCGGCTCTACAACCAGATGCCGGAGCCAAAGTACGTCATCTCAATGGGAGCCTGCGCCATCTCCGGCGGGCCGTTTAAGCAGGGCTACAACGTGCTGAAAGGGATTGATCGCTACATTCCCGTGGATATCTATATTCCGGGCTGCCCGCCCCGGCCTGAAGCGCTGATTGATGCGCTGATGGCATTGCAGAAAAAGATCGACGAGCAACATTTAACCGGGGCCGACAGGCCGCGCCACTTGAATCTCGACACGCCCAGCGAGTTTCCCGTGCCGCAATTTGGCGCGCATGACCTGGAGCCGTCACAAAACCCTGAAATATGGCACCCGCCCCTGGTTCATATTTCATTGGCAGGCAAGGATGAATCTGGAAACAATTAAATCCGAGATCGAAGCGAGTGTCTCCGGCTGTCGATTGGAGATCATTCCCAACGCCAGCCCGTCGGAGCAGCACTCGCTGTTGGTCGATGCCGCCCGTGCCGTCGCCGTGGCTCGCTTTCTGCGCGATGCCGCGCATCTCCGATTTGATTTCTGCTCCAATGTCACCGGTGTCGATTGGCCGAGCAAGGAGATTTCCGAAAAAATCAAGGTAAAAAAGATTCTGGATGGCGTGGAGCAGGAGGTCGAAGAGACCCGAAAAACACAGTCTCTTGGATATCTGGAGGCGGTCTACCATCTCTACTCCGTGGAGAAGAAACATGGGCCGTTTGTTCTTCGCCTGCGCACGGAAGACCGGGAGAATCGAGCGCATCTTCCATCGCTCACGCCGGTCTGGCGCAGCGCGGAGTTTCAGGAGCGCGAAATCTTTGACCTCTTTGGCATTCACTTCGACGGACATCCCGACCTGCGGCGCATTTTGATGTGGGACGAATTTGAGGATCATCCGATGCGCAGAGATTACGTCGAACCCAACGATTACGAATACGAGCCAACGGCGCACGACGAAGTGCTGCAAAAAGCGAAGCAACACCAGAACGGAGTGGGGTGTTGATGGCAACCACAACCTACCCCACCGCGCATATCACGCCGAAACCATCGACCGATGGCGGCGAGGATCAGTTTCTGGAAGTTTCGATGGGGCCGCAGCATCCCTCGACGCACGGCGTCTTTCGCATGAACGTCGTGCTCGACGGCGAGCGCGTCGTCAAGCTGAAACCCGTCTTCGGCTACCTGCATCGCAACCACGAAAAAATTGCGGAAAACGAGAGCTATCTCGGTTCGATGCCCTACACCGACCGGTTGGACTATCTCTGCTCCATCACCAACAACTGGGCTTATGCGCTTGCCGTCGAAAAGCTGGCTGGCATTCAGGTGCCAGAGCGCGCCGAGTATCTCCGCGTGATTACTGGCGAACTGACCCGGCTGCAAAATCACGCCTGCCTGATCGGGTTTTTGATGCAGGACATGGGCGCAAGCGGAACGCCGCTGATGTACGCCTTCCGCGAACGCGAAAAAATTCTTGATCTCTTCGAGTCGCTGACCGGCGCGCGCATGATGTGCAACTACATGCGCTTTGGCGGCTGCCGCGTGGATGCATCTGCGGACTGGCTCCAGCAGGCGCAAAAAGTCATGGAAGCCTTCCCACGGTTTCTGGATGAATACGAACGGCTGCTGACAGAGAATGAAATTTTGATGGCGCGCACGCAGGGCGTTGGCGTGTTGCCCAGAGAACTGGCCGTCAATGCCGGAATCACAGGGCCGATGCTGCGGGCCTCCGGGATCAATTACGACATTCGCAAAGTGGACAAATATGGCATCTATGATCGCTTCGCATTTAAGGTGCCACTGGGCGAGCACGGCGATGTATATGACCGCTACATGATTCGCGTGCTGGAGATGCGCGAGTCGATCAGGATTTTGCAGCAGGCCATGCGAGAGATTTCGCCGGGGCCGATCCAGGATCCAAAAACAAAGATTCGCGGCTTCCGTCCAAAGGCTGGAGAGGCTTACGGACGGATCGAGTCTCCCAAAGGCGAGCTGGGTTTTTATTTAATCAGCGATGGATCACCCAATCCGTATCGCTATCGCGTGCGTCCGCCCAGCCTCATCAACCTGACGGTGCTGGAGGAGATGTGTCTGGGCCAGAACGTGGCCGATGTCGTGATAACGCTGGGCAGCATTGATATTGTGTTGGGCGAAGTGGATCGATAAGGACGGGTCGCGGCAAGCGGCGGAACGATTGAAATCATCTTTCGGTAGAGGTTGCATCTGTGTTGGGTGAAGGCATTTTGAAAGGTCTGGCGGAGACAGCCCGAAATTTTCTGGGCAGCTACGTCAGCAAAGATCGACTGACCACGGTTCAATTTCCAGAGGAACGCCTGCCGCACATTGAAGCGGCGCGCAGCTTCCCCTTCCTCGTCTACGATGGCGAAGACTGGCAGCAGGGGATGCGCTGCGTTTCCTGCCTGATCTGCGAGAAGGAATGCCCGCCCAAGTGCATCTTCATCGAAAAAAGCAAAGACAAAAAGCCGGATGCCACCGGAAAACCGCAGTTTTACCCTGTGGTTTTCAACATCGACGTTTCTGTCTGCATGAGTTGCCAGATTTGCGTCGAGGTCTGCCCTTTTGACGCCATCAAGATGGATGTTGAGTTTGAACTCAGCACAAACGACCGCTTCGGCGGTTTGCTGTGGGACAAAGAGCGGTTGGCCAAGTCCAACGCATATTACGGGAAAATCCATCCCACGGAAGCGGCTGCGGTGGATGCGCAACTGGCCGAGGAACGGGCCAAGCTGGAAGCAAAAGCAAAACTGGCTGCGGAGGCAAAAACGGCCACGGTTGCGACTCCTCCAGCGCAACCCCTCCGCGAGACCAGTGAAACCACAGAAGGGAGCGGCGCGTGACGATGCCTGCAACCGTCGATCAGATATTTGTGATTTGCAAGCACTGGCTCCTGGGATTTGCGCCCGCAGGCGTGCAGCCGATCTTTTCGGCGCTGCTTTCTGTCGTGCCCATCCTCGTGGTGTTCCCTCTGTTGTTTGCCATCACCACAGTGCTGGAGCGCAAAGGTCTGGGACGAATCCAGAATCGTTACGGGCCAAACCGCGTGGGGCCGTGTGGCTTCTTTCAACCGATTGCTGATGGCATAAAATCGCTGACCAAGGAAGATGTTGTTCCTGCTACCGCAGACCGCGTGGCGCATTTTCTCGCGCCGTTGTTGCTGGTGGCGGCGGCATTTTTGGCGTATGCGGTTTTGCCCATAGGCCGCAATATGGTGGTTGCCAATCTGAATGCTGGCGTGCTGTTTTTTTTCGCTGTCGGCTCAATGGTGGAACTCGCGGTCTTTATGGCAGGCTGGGCCAGCCGGAGCAAATACTCCCTGCTGGGCGCAATGCGCGCCATCGCGCAAATGATTAGCTATGAGGTGCCGCTGGTGCTGGCATCGGTTGTGGTCATCATGGCGGCAGGCTCGCTTTCCACCGTGGCCATTGTCAACGCGCAGGTCGGCTATACCGGAATCTGGCCGCACTGGTTCGTATTTACGCCGTGGGGATTCGCCGGGTTTGTACTCTTTATGATTGCGGCAACAGCGGAATCCAATCGCTCGCCCTTCGATCTGCCAGAAGGGGAATCAGAAATTATTGCGGGCTACTACATCGAATACTCCGGCTTCAAATTCGCGCTCTTTTTTCTGGGGGAATACCTGGGCATGTTTGCCACCAGTGGCATGGCGATTACGCTGTTTCTTGGCGGATGGGCCGCGCCATTTTCTTTTCTGACCTGGATTCCATCGTATGTTTGGTTCTTTGCGAAGCTGCTGACGCTGATTGCCGGATTCATCTGGATTCGCGGCACGCTTCCGCGTTTACGCATGGATCAGTTGATGAGCTTTGCATGGAAATTCATGTTGCCGATGACGCTGCTCAACATTTTTGCCGCCGGGGTCTGGCACTTTATGCCTGCGGGATATGCGCGCTGGCTGGCGTGCATCGCGCTGGTCGTTGCGCCGTTCCTGCTGTTGGGCCGTGGGTTGCAGCAAGAAAAAAAATCTGGAATACGGAGCTACCGTTTTGCCGAGTAAATTCGTGATGCGGGTCACATCGTCCGGCGGCTGTATTGTAGAAACTTACATGTATCCGCTTTTTGTTTCTGACAGTCGGCTAGCCGTCACGCGCGAGCTTGCGGAGACCGAAATTTAAGATGACAGTATCCTTCTTCATTCTCGCCGCGCTGACGATTGCCGGAACTGTGGCTGCGATGAGCCTGCGCAATCTTGTGCATTGCGTCCTGGCGCTGACGCTGGGCTTTGCCGGCCTGGCCGCGCTGTACCTGCAACTCGGCGCGCAATTCGTCGGCTTTACGCAGATTCTTGTCTACGTGGGCGCGGTGGCCATTCTTGCCATGTTTGCCATTATGATGACGCAGCGCGCGGGAGCCGTGGCGCAGCCAGTCTTCACTCCCTCCCGGATGCCGGGCTGGATAGCGGGCGGCATGATTGCCAGTGCGGTGTTTGCAGTGCTGGCGTGGGCGATTCACTCCAGCGCGGCATTACCGAAAACATTGCCACCGCAAGCATTGCCGTCGCAAGCCGATGCCGGGGTTCGCGCCATCGGCAACGCGCTGATGCACAGATTTGTTTTGCCGCTGGAGATCATGGGTCTGCTGCTAACCGCAGCCCTTATCGGCGCGGTGCTTGTCGCGATGCAGGAACAACAGGAGATGCCATGAGTTCGCTGACCGATTATCTGCTCGTGTCCGCGCTGCTGTTTTCCATCGGACTGGCGGGCGCGTTGACGCGGCGCAACGCCATTCTTGTTTTGATTGGCATTGAACTGATGCTCAACGCGGCGAATCTGAACTTCCTTGCCTTCTGGCGCTACGGGCCAAATCCCGCAGCTTTGACGGGAGTCCTGTTCGCAATTTTTTCCATCAGCATTGCCGCAGCAGAGGCCGCCGTTGGGCTGGGCATTATTCTTGCGGCGCACCGACATTTTAAGACGACCGATGTAAACCAGATGAACGCCCTGAAAGGTTGAGCGACGCATGGACAGAGTTTTCTGATGGAGCGTTACCCATTGCCCGATGCCCTGCTGCTGCGATTGGAGCTTGCAGCTTTTTCCACGATCTTCCAACCCTCTGTTGAGACGCAATGACTGGGATTGTCCAAAATCTTTGGCTGGTGCCCGCGCTGCCCATTCTGGCGGCGGGGATCATCGCCCTGGCAAAACAGCGCAATCGCGTCTTCGCGGCTTCGCTTGCCATCGGCTCCATGACCCTCTCGTTTCTGCTCTCCCTTTGCGCGTTTGCGCATGTACTTTGGCTCAGCCATCGCGGGGAAGCGGAATTGCAGGTCGTCAACTTTCGCTGGTTTCAGTTTGGCAATGAATGGTTGCGGCTCGGCTGGATGCTCAACCCGCTGACGGCGGTCATGCTGTTGATGGTGACGTTTGTTGGCCTGCTGATCTTCATCTACAGCATTGGCTACATGGCGCACGATGAGAACTTCACGCGCTTCTTCTGTTTTCTCGCGCTCTTTGCCGGAGCCATGCTGGGCGTGGTCATTGCCAACAGTCTGCTGCTGCTCTTCATGTGTTGGGAGCTGGTCGGCCTCACTTCCTATCTGCTCATCGGCTTCTGGTATCACAATCCTAGGGCGGCGGCAGCAGCGAAAAAAGCCTTCATCGTTACGCGCATTGGCGACCTGGCATTTTTTCTGGGCATGGCCTGGCTATACGCGCAAACGGGCACGCTGCTTTTTTACGATAACGGCGCTGGATGCCTGGAACACACGGCGCTCGCCAGCCTGGTTGCACAAACAACAATCCTGGGACTGACAGCTTCCACGGGTATCGCGCTGCTGATTTTTTGCGGCGCTGCTGGCAAGTCGGGACAGGTTCCGCTGCATGTCTGGCTGCCGGATGCGATGGAGGGGCCGACGCCAGTGAGCGCGCTGATCCATGCGGCGACGATGGTTGCAGCGGGAGTGTTTTTGATTGCGCGCATTTATCCGCTGATGAGCGCGTCGTTGATGAGCGCGCATACGGGAATGGCCCTCCCACTCCATCCAACCGTGGCGCTGCAAGTTGTCACCTGGGTGGGCGCGATCACCGCCGTCTTTGGCGCGATCATCGCGGTCGCGCACTATGACATCAAGCGCATCCTTGCCTACTCCACCATTTCGCAACTTGGCTACATGATGATGGGCCTCGGCGTTGGTGGCGTAGCCGTGGGCATGTTCCATCTGCTTACGCACGCATTTTTCAAGGCGCTGCTGTTTCTGGGCGCGGGGTCGGTGATTCATGGCTGCTCCGGCGAGCAGGATATTCGACGCATGGGTGGACTGCGAAAGCTCATGCCCATTACCTTTGCGACGTATGCGGTGGGAATGCTCGCGCTATGTGGATTTCCGCTGTTCTTCTCCGGCTTCTGGAGCAAGGACGCAATTCTGCACGCGGCACATACGTGGAGCGTCTCTCAGGTTCCGTTTCATTTGGGAGCCTTCGGCGCGTTGCTGACAGCCTTCTATATGACGCGGCAGGTCTACTACGTGTTTGGTGGCTCGTCGCGCCTGGCGGGCGCAAGCCACGCTTCGCCTCATGCCTCCACCACGCCGCGCGAGAGCGCTGCCGTCATGACGATTCCGCTGCTGATTCTTGCCTCTTTTGCCATGCTCCTTGGATTGATCGGTACGCCTGCATGGCCGTGGTTGCAGGCGTTTCTCGACGGGCAACCGACAGCGCTGCATTTTTCCGCTTTCGCAAATGTCTATTTGCTTACGGTCATGCTCTCCTCCTCGCTCCTCGTTTTTCTTGGCCTCGGCCTGGGCTGGTGGTTCTACGGGCGCAAGCCGATGGAAGACTCCCAAAAGGCAGGCGCGATGCCCGATGCGATGCCCGATGCGGTGGAGCAGCTTCAGCCGCGCATCTTTGCCGTGCTGAACCATAGCTTTTACGTGGATGAACTCTATGCCGCGACTCTCCTTCGCCTGAATGCCGGATGGGCCAGTGTTTGCGACTGGCTCGACCGATGGGTCTGGAATGGAGCGGTGCAAACAGTCTCGCATCTGGCGCTCGGTCTGGCATGGGCGGATGACTTTGTTGATACGCGCATCGTGAATGCCGGCTTTGATGAAGGGTGCCAGAGCGTTTCGCGCGGTGGTCAGATTTTGGCGCTTCTTCAGGGAGGCCAGGTACAAAGTTATCTGCGGAGAATTGGCTTTGCGCTCATCGCGCTTGCCGTATTTCTGCTCTGGGGGGCCAGGGGATGATTGCATTTCCGTGGATCACCGTTCTGACCTCTGTGCCCATTGCAGGCGCGCTCGTGGTGCTTGGCATTGGCGGGGGCGTTGGCGAACGAAACAAAAATCTTGCGCGCGGTCTGGCGCTGGCCTTCAGTTTTCTTGCGCTGGGGTTGACTCTGTTTTTGTGGCACCACTTCAACTCCGCCTCTGGAGCGCTGCAATTTCAAGAGCGCTACCCTTGGATTCCTGCGCTGGGCGTGGAGTATCGCGTCGGAATCGACGGGCTTGGACTCCTGATGCTGCTGCTCACCTCCATCGTTGTTCCCATCGGGATGCTTGCATCGTGGCAGATTCAGGAGCGGGTGCCCCTATATTTTTCTCTTGTACTTCTGCTTCAGGCATGTCTCTTCGGAACCTTCACGGCGTTGAACTTCTTTCACTGGTTTATTTTTTGGGAACTGAGCCTGATTCCCGCATTCTTCCTCATCAAACTCTGGGGCGGCCCGCGTCGCACTTCAGCGGCCACGCAGTTTCTGGTCTATACGATGGTTGGCAGCATTGCCTTGTTGCTGGCATTTCTTGCCATCTTTCTGGCAACGGGGAAATTTGATTTCATCGACCTTGCAGGGTTGGCGCAGAACGGGCAGTTGATGCCTGCGGTCGTTCGCAATCTGGGCTGGCATCGGTTCACGCCAGAGCATGTGGCGCTGATGATCTTTGCCGGAGCTTTTCTTGGATTTGCCGTCAAAGTGCCGCTGGTTCCGTTCCACACCTGGCTGCCTTCGGCCTACTCCGAAGCGCCAACGGGCACGACGATTCTGCTGACCGGCGCGATGTCGAAGATGGGCCTCTACGGATTTCTTCGCATTCTGCTTCCCATTTTCGGCGCAGAAATGCAGCAGGTTCTTACGCCGCTTTTATGGCTCGCGGTGGCAACAATTGTCCTCTCCGCATACGCCGCGCTTGTGCAAAAGGATTTGAAGCGCATCTTTGCCTATTCTTCCATCAACCATCTTGGCTATTGCCTGCTGGGTATTTTTGCGGTTTTGAAATTCACTGGCGGCGATGTGGCGCTGACGGCGGAGAAGTATGCGGCGATGAATGGCGTCTTGCTGCAAATGTTCAATCATGGCCTGACCGCCGCAACGCTGTTCTGGTTCGTGGCCATGCTGGAGAAACGCAGCGGCGGCCTGCGCGGACTGAATGATTTTGGCGGCCTGCGTAAAGTGATGCCTGTTTTTGCCGGACTGATGGGCATCGCGTTGTTTTCGTCGCTGGGCCTGCCGGGGTTGAATGGGTTTGTTGGGGAGTTTCTAATCTTCAAAGGCTCCTTCCCTCTCGCGACATGGGCCGCGGCGCTCTCCGTCTTTGGGCTGTTGGCGACAGCAATTTTTATTCTCGGAATCCTACAGCGCGTCTTTTCTGGAGCGCTCAACACAACATGGGCAGCGATGCCCGATCTAACAACTGGCGAGCGACTGGCGCTGGCACCTGCGATTGGATTGATGTTCGCGCTGGGACTCTATCCCCAGTGGGTGCTCGCGGTCGTCAATTCCACGGTGATGCAGATGGTGCAACAACTAAAGTTTTAATGGAAACGATGGGCTTGGCATTCTGATGATGCTTGCGTGGACGATCTACATTTCATTTCTCGGAGCGCTGGCGCTGCTGCTGCTGCCGAAGGGCAGCGCGACCCTGGCGCGCAGCCTTGCGCTGCTGACGACAATCGTGACTTTTGCCATCACGCTCACGGCCTTCGTGCAGCATCGGACAGGAGCGTTGCTGACCGTCACGCAAAAATCCTGGATTCCATCGCTTGGCATCGAATATCACCTTGCGGCGGATGGAATCAGCCTGATCCTGCTGTTGCTGACGGGAATCATCGCGATTGCAGGGATTCTTTTTTCCTGGAACATTGAACGTCGCGTACAGGAATTTTTCGCGTTTTACCTGCTGCTCATCGGTGCCGTGTATGGCGTGTTTTTGAGCTACGATCTTTTTCTCCTCTTCGTTTTTTATGAAATTGTCATCATCCCCAAGTATTTCCTGATCGCCATTTGGGGATCGACGCGGCGCGAATATGGCGCGATGAAGCTGGCGCTCTACTCCTTCATTGGCAGCGCGATGGTGCTGGTTGGATTGCTCGCGGCATATATCGTGGCCGGAGCAAAAAGCATGGCGCTGGAGGATCTGGCGCGGTTTCCATTTCCGCTCCACTTCCAGATGTGGGCGTTTCCGCTGGTCTTTGTTGGCTTCGCGATTCTTGCAGGCATGTGGCCGTTTCATACCTGGGCACCGACCGGGCACGTCGCCGCGCCCACGGCGGCCTCCATGCTGCTGGCTGGCGTGGTGATGAAGCTGGGGGCATACGGCTGCCTGCGCGTGGCCATGACACTGTTTCCGCTGGGGCTGGGGCCGTGGGGCTTCCATGTGCTTGGCCTGGGTTCATGGCGCGATGTCTTCGCCCTGCTCGCGGTTATTGGAATTGTGTATGGAGCGCTGGTTGCTCTGGTGCAGAAGGATTTCAAATTTGTGATCGGCTATTCGAGCATCAGCCACATGGGATTTATTCTGCTTGGCCTGATGACGCTGAATCAACTTGGACTGGCTGGCGCGGTGGTGCAGATGTTCTCTCATGGAGTTCTGGCCGGGTTGCTCTTCGCCGTTGTTGGGCGCATGGTGTACGACCGCGCGCACACCCGCGATCTGGCGACGCTCGGCCCGATGAACCTGAACAAAGCCATTCCCTTTGCCGCCGTTACTTTTGTCGTAGCCGGAATGGCCAGCATGGGGCTGCCGGGATTCAGCGGATTTGTGGCGGAATTGATGATCCTGATCGGCGCGTGGCGCGCATTTCCGCTCTTTGCCGTCTGCGTTGGAATCGGAATCGTGGCCGGGGTTGCGTACATCTGGCGCGCCATGCAACAGGCGTTTTTTGCAGAAGCAGGAGTTGAACCAACCTCCATGCAGCCACCCCTGCCCCCAATTTCAATTCCAGAACGGCTGGGCGCAATTCTCTTGATCGGCGCAAGCGTGGCCGTTGGACTCTATCCCCAGATGCTCCTGAATGTGATTCTTCCCGCGCTGCATTCGCCGCTGTTTGACGGTCTGCGCAAAGGGAGCTGGCAATGATCGCGATTTTCCATGCACCCTTGTTGCAACTCGCGCTGCCGGAGGTCATCGTTGTTTGTGCGGCGCTGCTCGTGTTGGCGATGGATATTTTGTTCCTGCGAACCTGTCGGACGCGAATCCGATTCGCCGTTGCCGCCGCGATTGCCTCCGCTGGTTGCGCGGGCGCAATTCTCCGGCTATTGCTGGCCCCGGAGCAGGCAAACTTTCTCAACGGAACGCTGGTTGCCAACCCGCTGACGCATCTGGTTCAAATCGCGCTGCTCGTCCTGACCATCCTCACCTTGGGGATTTCCGTGGATTCGACGTTTACGGAACACGTTGGCGAGTTTGTTCTGCTCCTCCTGATCGCAACGGTGGGCATGATGTTTCTGGTGGGATCGCAAGACTTGCTCGTCATTTTTATTTCTCTTGAACTGTTGAGTTTGTCGCTCTACATCCTTACCGCTTTGGACAAGCGCAGCGCACGATCCTCGGAAGCCGCGCTGAAGTATTTTCTCTTTGGCGGAATGTCGGCGGCATTCCTGCTGTTTGGATTCAGCCTGCTCTATGGCTTCTCCCATTCGACCAGCCTTGCGGAGATTGCCAGCGCGATTCACGCTTTCCATCTCGGTGGTTCGCATATCCACGGTTCGCAGCTCAATCCGCTGCTGGCCATCGCCATCGTGACCACGGTGATTGGCTTTGGATTTAAGGTGGCTGCGGCCCCATTCCACTTCTGGGCGCCGGATGTGTACGAAGGCGCACCCGCGCCCAGCGCGGCGTTCATCGCGTCTGGTTCCAAGGTCGCCAGCTTTTTCATTTTCTTTCAGATCCTGGTGGTGGGCTTTGCAGGCGCGGAAGGCAGCGCCGCCTGGTCGCGCATTGTTCCTGGCTGGGTGCCAGCGCTGGCTATTGTTGCGGCTCTCTCCATGTTGCTGGGAAATCTTGTGGCCATCGTGCAGCGCAGCGCGCGGCGTTTGCTGGCATACTCCGCCATTGCACACGCGGGATATATGCTGCTCGCAATGGTGGCGCATACGCAGCAGAGCTTTGCCGCGCTCCTCTACTATGTGGTGACGTATGCGCTGGCAACCCTTGGAGCATTTGGCGTTGTTGCGGTTGTAGAAAAACAAACCGGCAGCGATCAACTTTCCAACTTTGACGGACTCAGCCGACGAGCGCCCGTGCTCTCTTTTTGCCTGTTCATTTTTCTTCTCTCGCTGGCGGGAATTCCACCCCTGGCTGGCTTCTTTGGGAAGTTTTATCTATTCGCTTCCGTGTTGGCCGCGTCCTCATCTCTTGGCTTGCTCTGGCTCGTCGTTCTCGCCATCGCCATGAGCGCGGTGTCGCTCTACTACTATCTGCAAGTGCTCAAAAGGGTTTACGTTGCCAGCCCCGCCGCCGATGTGGAGAAAATCCAATCTCCAAGATTGAGTCGGCTTGTTATCGTGCTGCTGGCAGGGGCTGTCGTGCTGCTTGGTTGCGCTCCGCATCTACTCCTGCGATGGATATTGGAGGCTGTTCGCGTTGCTGGACTCTGATCTGGCCCCTGAGCCATGCCATTGTATGATGGATACTGCGATTGCTGCTCCAGTCGCCAAGAGATGCATATCCACTGTCTGGTGACTGTGGGTATTATCTGCGAACTTACCCTCTGCTAAGAATGAAGGAAACAATGGCATTGTGCTATCTGGAAGACCGCTGGGACAAATCTGTTGCCGCGACGCTCAATGAAGCCGAGCTGCTCCGTTATCGCTCGAATCTGCTGGGTTCCGACCTGCGTATCACCAACTATGGCGGCGGCAATACCAGCGCCAAGCTCACGCAGCCGGATCCGCTTGATGGCAGCACGCAACAGGTGCTGTGGGTCAAGGGCAGCGGCGGCGATCTGGGAACGATCTCGACCCGTGGGTTTGCAACCCTGTATCTCGACAAGCTGCATGGTTTGACCAAGGTGTATCGCGGCGTTGCGCATGAGGATGACATGGTCGGCATGTATCCGCTCTGCGCCTTCGGCCAGAATTCGGTCGCTGCGTCGATTGATACTTCCCTGCACGCATTTTTACCAGCCAGACATGTTGACCATCTCCACCCGGATTGGGGGATTGCGCTCGCAGCCGCAGCCAATGGCGAAGTTCGTATGCAGGAGTTCAATCGCCGCTTCGGTCATCATCTGGTGTGGATTCCCTGGCAGCGGCCTGGGTTTGAACTCGGCATGATGTTGAAGAACGCTGTCGCCGCGAATCCGCAATGCGATGGCATCGTGCTCGGCGGCCACGGGTTGTTCTCCTGGGGCGAGACATCGGAAATCTGTTATCGCAACACCATCGAACTAATCGACCAACTGGGCCAGTTCATCCAGGGATTTGTAGACAATCTTGGCCCTCGCATCTTTGGCGGAGCAAAGCATTCGACCCATGAGAACCGCGAGGCCATCGCCACGGATTTGCTTCCGTACCTGCGCGGACGCCTGTCAAAATCGAAGCGCGTGGTTGGCAATTACTCCGCGCTGCCGGAGGTGTTGCGTTTTGCGAACGCGCAGGAAGCGGAAAGCCTGGCGTGGCTGGGCACCAGTTGTCCCGATCATTTCATTCGCACCAAGATTCGACCGCTGTATGTGCATTGGAATCCGGCAGGTTCCCCTGCGGAACTGCGAGCCATTCTCGACAAGGAACTGGCCCAGTACGCCCGCGATTATGCGACCTATTATCAGGCGCACGCCGTGGCGGATTCTCCCGCCATGCGCGACCCCAATCCGGCCATCGTGCTGATCCCCGGCATCGGCATGTTCAGCTTCGGCAAAAGTAAGACGGAGGCTCGTCTCGCCGGAGAGTTCTACCTCAACGCGATTCATGTGATGGAGGGCGCATCCGCACTGGCTGATACTGCGCCCAATGCCAAGCCTATCAATAAGCCCGTCAAAGAGTATCCGCAGGCTGGCCCCGCTGCGCCGTCCTCCGCTTTCCAGTGCCACGCCAATTACGTGGCGCTGCCGCCCAGCGAGGCATTCCGCATCGAATACTGGGCGCTCGAAGAGGCCAAGATTCGTCGCCAGCCAGCGGAGAAGCCGCTCAGCCGTCGCATCGCGATGGTAGTCGGTGGAGGCAGCGGTATTGGTCGTGAAGTCGCCATCCTGGCCGCTGGTCACGGAGCCTTCGTTGCCGTTGCGGATCGCAATCTTGCCGCGGCTGAAGCCGTCGCGCACGATCTGCGCGCGCTCTATGGCCGCGATGCTGCCCATGCGGTGGCCATCGACATCACGCAAAAAGATTCGATTCATACGGCGTTGGGCCTCGTTGTTTCGCTGTGCGGCGGTCTCGATCTTCTCATCAACACGGCTGCGCTTTTCCCCGCATCCGCCGATAACACCACTTCTGCGGCGCAGTGGGGCAAGACGCTGGAAATCAACGTAACAGCCAATTATTTTCTGGCAGAGGAGGCCGGGCGCATCTTTCGCGAGCAGGGTCTGGATGCAAGCCTCGTACTCACCAGTTCCGCCAACGCCGTTGTCGCCAAGCGCGGCAGCGAGGCTTATGACGTGAGCAAGGCCGCCGTCAGCCATCTCATTCGTGAGCTGGCCGTCTCGATGGCTCCGTTGGTTCGCGTCAATGGCATCAGCCCGGCGACGGTCATTCGCGGCTCGACAATGTTTCCACGCGAGCGCGTGATGGCATCGCTGACGAAATACAACATCGCATTCGATACCGCTGCAAGTGATGACGACCTGCGCAATCGACTCGCCGAATTTTACGCGCAGCGCACGTTGACGCACCAACCGATTGATCCTGTAGACTGCGCGCGCGCCATTCTTTTTCTCGCCGGGCCGGAGACGCGCTGCACCACAGGCCACATCTTTCCCGTCGATGGCGGCCTGACAGAGGCGTTTCTGCGGTGAGCGCTCCTGTAGATCGCCGCGCTCTGGTTGCCGTCGATCTGGGCGCGCAGAGTTGCCGCGTCTCGTTGCTGCGATGGACAGCAGAGGGGCCGCGCATACAGATGGTTCATCGCATTCCGAATGCTCCTGTGCTGCGCGATGGCCAGATGCGCTGGGATTTATCTTCCATCTGCGCGGCAGCCGACGAAGGTCTGCGCCGCTGTGCAGCAATCGCGGTCGAAGGAATTGCTGCCATCGGCGTTACGGGATGGGCCGTCGATTATGTCCGTCTCGATGCAGAAGGCAAAGCGATGGCCGATCCCTTCTGCTATCGCGACCCACGCGCGGCTGTCGCAATGGATGCGGTGCATCAGCGCATCTCTCCTGAACGCCTGTACACGCTCACGGGAATTCAGGTGCTTTCGCTCAACACGCTGTATCAACTCCACGCGGACAGCATGGCAGGGATTCCGAAGCATCTGCGCTGGCTCAATCTGCCGGAGTATATGCTCTATCGGTGGGGCGCACGACCTGTCGCGGAGTACACCAACGCGACCCACACCGCGATGGTCGCGTCCGGAACGCTCCAATGGGCCGATGAGATTTTTACCACAACAGGACTTGATCCATCCGCAGCCCCGGAGATTGTCCCCTCCGGCTCCATCGTTGGCCGCTTGCAAGGCCCGCTCAGCCAGTTGCCCGCGCTCCGCAATGCCGCGCTCATCGCTCCAGCCTGTCACGATACGGCCTCGGCGATTGCTGGCATTCCAGCGCAGGGCGACAACTGGGCCTATATCAGTTCCGGCACCTGGTCGTTGGTTGGCACGTTGCTGGACAAGCCCTGCACAGGGCCGGAAGCTGCGCGCCTGAATTTCACAAACGTTGGCGGCGTTGGCGGCAAGATATGCTTTTTGCGTAATGTCAATGGGCTGTGGCTGCTCCAGCAGTGCATCGAAAGCTGGAACGCGACCGGCGCGGAATGGACTGCCGAAACATTGATAAACGCGGCAGGAAAACTTTCTTCCCCGCAAGAATTATTCGGCCATCTGTTGCTCGACGTGGATGATCCCGACCTGCTTGCGCCCGGAAAGATGTCCGAACGCATCGTTGCACAACTCACGCAGCGATATGGCCGCATCCCGGCGGAACTACTGCAATCCCCTCCCGCGATGACCTGGATGATTCTGCACAGCCTTGCTACGCGCTACGCGACCGTTCTGCATCAGGCAGAGTCTCTGACGGGGAAACATTTTCAGAGCCTCTACATCGTCGGCGGTGGCAGTAAAAATGTTTTGCTCAATAAACTGACGGAGCAGGCCACAGGACTTAAAATTCGATGCGGCTCTGTCGAGAGCGCGACGCTTGGCAATTTTGCCGTGCAATTGGCCGCGCTGGAAAATAGCGGCGAGGGCGCGGCGGGCGCGCAAGCAATCCGACACACTGCGGTCGCGCATTGGGCCAACATGCTGGCCCATTCGTCGCTGCTCCAACACGAAAACCCCAGCGATCCCTCAAAAATCGCCGCACAACCTGCAAAGGAACTCCGCCCATGAAGAACACTTCCACGCAATCCACTTTGAACCACGAGCGCATCTGGAAACATCTCGACCACTTTGCCATCGAAGTTCCCTCCTGGGGATTTGCCAACACGGGAACGCGCTTCGGCAAATATCTCCAGCCTGCCGCAGCGCATACGCTGGAAGAAAAATTCTCGGATGCCGCTCAGGTGCATCAACTCACCGGTGCCAGCCCCAGCATGGCCATGCACGTTCTGTGGGATTTCCCCAATGGCGCAAACGATGTCGCCCGCGTGCAAGAACTGAGCAAGCATTATGGCATTCGCGCCGGAGCCATCAATCCAAATTTATTTGAGGATCAACGCTACAAGTATGGCTCCTTCGGCAATCCAGACGCGGCGATTCGCAAACATGCGCTCGACCATGTTCTGGAATCCATCGCCATCGCGCGCGATCTGAACAATGTTGATCTTTCCCTGTGGTTTGCTGATGGCTCCAACTATCCCGGCACGCAAAACATACGCCGCCGCATCGACCACTTTACGGAATGCCTTGCGCAGGCCCACGCCGCTCTTGCTCCCGGCCAGCGAATGCTGATCGAGTACAAGCCCTTTGAGCCAGCTTTTTACCACACCGATATCGCCGATTGGGGCATGGCGCTTCTGTTCGCGCGCGCGGCTGGCCCGCAGGCTCTGGTGCTGGTCGATACTGGCCACCATTACCAGGCGCAGAATATCGAACAGATTCTTGCCTGGTTGCAGCATCAAAAGGCGCTCGGCGGATTGCACTTCAACGACCGTCGCTACGCTGACGACGATCTGACGCTTGGCTCGATTGATCCGTACCAGGTCTTTCGCATCTTTCACGAGATTCGGGCTTATCAATGGGAGCACCCCACAGCAATCGCTCCGGCCTACGTGATTGACCAAAGCCACAACATGAAGAACAAGATCGAGGCCATGATCCAGACCGTCCTGACCGCGCAGGAGTTGTACGCCAGGGCATGTCTTGTCGATCACGCGCTGCTCACAACCCTGCAACAGGAGTGTCGTCTGGTCGAAGCCGAGGAGTGTCTGCGCTCCGCCTTTTGGACGGATGTGCGCCCCATTCTGCGCGCCTGGAGACAAGCCCACGGCCTGCCCGAAGACCCATTGCAAGCGCTGCGCGACAGCGGCTATATGGAACGCATCGCCAGGGAACGCGGCAAAAGAAACGCATACGTTCCTTCCAGCTATACCTGATGCCCCATAACATCCACAGTTTTTACATCCTCGATTCTGCTACGCTCATTCTGTGAACTTCCGCAGCTTTCTTGGCAATTCGGAGACGGTTCGGCAATTGCAAGAGATGCTGGCTTCGGATCGGCTGCCCCATGCGCTGATTCTTGCCGGAGGACGCGGCGCGGGGAAATACTCGCTGGCGCTGGCGCTGACGCAGACCATCCACTGCCTGCAACCGCAACGCGAAAACGGACTGCCCGATGCCTGCAATGTCTGCGCCAACTGCGCGCGCATCGCAGAGGCCCATGATCTAAACGCGCGCGTCGCCGAGGCCGTTGAAGCCCGCGATCAGTTGCGCGAAACCGACCGCAAAGAGACGCGCATCCTGATCCAGCCGCATCCTGACGTGTTGATCCTTCCGCCAGATCCACCGCAGCTTTTAGTCAAGGTGGGGCAGGTGCGCTTGCTCATCCAAAACGTTCAGCGGCTGCCCTCTGAAGGACGACGCAAAATATATATTTTCTCAAAGTCAGCGTTTATGAATGAGGCGGCCAACTCGCTGCTGAAGGTACTCGAAGAACCGCCCCCCTACGCGCACATTTTTCTGCTCTCGGAAAATCCAGCCGATTTACTGCCGACAATTCGCTCCCGCGCCAGCGTGTTGCGGCTGCATCCCGTACCGCTGCCGCAACTGGAGGAAATTCTTGCCGCTGAGCGACCCACATGGAAGCCAAAACAGCGCGCTCTGGTAGCGCGTCTGGCCGAGGGAGCCGTAGGGCGCGCTCTGTCCTTTGATCTGGATGCCTACATAGCCACGCGGAAAGATGCGCTATTGCTGCTCCACACCGCGCTGGCCGAGCCGGATCACTCCGCGCTCTTTCGCGTCACAGAAAGCTATCGCGCTGGCGGCGAAGGCCAACAGAAAACGCAGGAATTGCTGCGCGCGCTCACCAGCCTGCTGGAAGACCTGCTGCTGTTGCACGCAGGCGCGCCCGGAGGCGCGCGGAACAGCGATGTTGAGTCCGAACTTCTCTCCTTGGCTGCCGGAGTTCGTTTTGAATGGATTGAGCGGGCCGCGCAGGCCATCGGGCAAGTGGAATCCGGGATGCGCCGCAATCTGCTCCGCTCCCTGTCTTTGGACTCCCTGGCGGCCCAGATGGGAAAAGGCGCGTAAGTATTCTCTCCGCGTCGCTTTTTTTCTTGGAAAGCCTTTGCCGCTCAGCTAGCATCTATAGTAACGAGATCAACACGCTGCACGCCCGCCACGCTGTATCTGCCGGAACTTATGCAAGCCTTATGGTGGAAACATAGACGGGTGCATTTTTCATACAGCAGAGAACATTTATGGCCGATTCCAAACCGCCCCTTCCGAAGTCCACGTCCCCGGCGACTGCCAAAGATGCCGCAGCCGCTCCAATGGGTCAACGAAAATTGATTCGCCCCACGCTCTCCGCCAGGACGCTGGTCGAGCATCGCAACCACTTCCCCCACAGCAACAGCGAGGCGCTAAGCACGCGCGTCAGCCGTTCCGCAGCGTACTCCGAAGATTCCCATGCAGAGGCTTTTTACTTCCAAAAGCAGATACAAGCGCAGACCCGTATGGTGGTCGTGCTGCAAGACGGGGAGCATCTTGAGGGCACGCTGGAATGGTATGACCACTACGCCATCAAGCTGCGAAACAGTCACCGCCATCACATGATGATTTACAAATCCGGCATCAAGTATCTCTACAAGGCGGACGAGAAGACCGCGCGCTCGATCATGCAATAGCGGCCCGGCGGCTCTTTATTCTTCCCGCGCCGCTTTGAACATGCGATCTCGAATGGCCGCGCCAATACCGCTGGCAGCGGGCACCGGACATACGATGACGGCTGCGCCCATTGCATCCAGCGCGCGCAACCCGGCGTAGAGCCGCTGGGCCAACTCTTCTGGATTCGACCAGCGGCCCCAATCGAAACGCGGCCCGGAAAATCCATCCGGCAAAGGCCAGCGCTCCGGCAGCAGCACGCCGCAACAGACATTTAGGTTCTGCATCTGCTGCACGGCATCCACCCAGGCGCGCTTCATCTCCACCTGCTGCATCGCCGCTGTATCCACAAGAACCAGCCGCGCTCGCGGCGCGTAGTGACGGATGTCCATCCCTGGCGAGGGCAGAGACTCCGGCAACGATTTCGACGAGGCGGTAGCAGCCTGCGGCAGATACATCTCCACCGGGCCGACCAGCGCCTGCAATGCTTCGATGGAAATCGCGCCGGGACGATAAACCACTGCGCCGCTGTTGCGGACTTCCAGCACCGTCGATTCCACGCCATGCGCCGTTGGCCCACCATCCAGCACCATGTCGATGCACCCATCCAGATCGTCCAGCACATGCGCGGCGGTCGTCGGGCTGGTGTGGCCAAAACGATTGGCGCTCGGCGCGGCAATGGGAAGATCACACGCAGCAATCAACGCCTGCGCCACGGGATGCGCTGGCATCCGCACACCGACCAACTCCCTGCCTGCGGTTACTTCCAGCGGGAGGGATGGATTTCTGGGTAAGAGTAGCGTCAACGGGCCGGGCCAGAAGGCATCCATCAATCGCTGCGCTGCCGGAGAAACCTTAGCGACCACACGCGCCAGCATTGCCGCATCGGTGACGTGAACAATCAGCGGATCCCATGCCGGACGCTGCTTGGCCGCAAAAATCTTCGCGATGGCCGCAGCATCCAGCGCGTTGGCTCCCAGCCCATAAACCGTCTCGGTGGGAAACGCGACCGTCCCGCCCACACGCAAAATTTCCGCTGCCTTCGCAATGGCCGCTCTGTTCGCTGCTGTGTGCAGTTGCTCTGCGGCAACGGCGCGTCGAAGTGTGTCTTTGAACGTCATGATGTGTGCTGCTCTCATCCTACTGCCGGGCTGGATCGTGCGAAACTGGAGGCATGGCGACGGAGACATCAACGACCAGGCTGGAAGTGGAAATTAAATTTCGCGTCGCGGATGCTGCCCAGCTATGCGCGCGCCTATCCGCGCTTGGCTTGCATCTACGCACGTCGCGCACCTTCGAGCACAATCGGCTCTTCGACACGCCAGAGAGAGCGCTGCGCGCCAGCGGCCAAACACTGCGCATCCGACAATATGGCGACAAGTGGATCGTGACGCACAAGGCTCCACTCTCCGGCGCGGCCAACATGCCGCATAAACAGCGCATGGAGACGGAAACAACGGTCGCCGATGGTGAAGCGCTGGCCAAAATTTTTCTAAGTCTCGGCTATGAGGTTGCCTTTGTCTACGAAAAATGGCGCGCCGAATACAGCGACGGAATCAGCCATCTGGTGCTGGATGAAACGCCCATTGGCATCTTTGCGGAACTCGAAGGCTCGTCAGAGTGGATCGACGCAACGGCGGCGCAATTGGGGATCGAACCGGAGAGGTATATTACCGCGAACTATGCCCGGCTATTCTTCGATTGGAAGCAGGCATCAAAAAACTCCGCCGCGAACATGACCTTCGCTGAGGTTGCAGCGGGAACGGTTCTCTGAAATCCGTTCCCGATTACAACACGCGTTTTTAGTGGTTGACCAGCTTCATCATGTCTGAGGTGTAGCGTTCTCCAACAACTTCCTGATCGGGAACGGCGGCGGCGATCTCGGCTGCTTCCCTGGCCGTCAAGCCAACACGAACGGCAGCAGCATTCTCCTCCAGATATTTGCGGCGTTTGGTTCCGGGGATGGGTAGGACGTCCTTGCCCTGCGCCAATACCCAAGCCAGCGCCAGTTGCGATGCGGTGCATCCCTTCTTCTGCGCCAACTGCTGAACGCGCTCCACCAGCTTCATGTTTTTTGCAAAAGCCGCGCCCTGATATCGAGGATGGTGTTTGCGATAATCGTCATCCGCCAGTTCTTCCAGCTTCTGAATTTTCCCGCTTAAAAATCCGCGCCCCAGCGGACTGTACGCTACAAACGCAATGCCCAGCTCGCGCGCGGTCGGAAGAATTTCTTCCTCCGGCTCACGACTCCACAGCGAATACTCCGTTTGCAACGCGGCGATGGGATGCACGGCATGAGCGCGGCGAATGGTTGCTGGCGCTGCCTCGGAGAGTCCAAGAAAGCGCACCTTGCCCGCCTGTACCAGTTGCGACATGGCACCAACCGTCTCCTCAATCGGCACATCCACATCGACGCGATGCTGGTAATAAAGGTCGATGGTCTCCACTCCCAGCCGCTTCAAAGAGGCATCACATGCGCTGCGTACATACTCTGGACGGCCATTGATGCCACGCTGGCTGGGGTCTCCGCTCCGCACAACGCCGAACTTCGTCGCCACAAAAAACTGATCGCGCCTGCCGTGAATGGCCTTCCCGACCAGTTCCTCATTTTTTCCGTGGCCATACATGTCCGCCGTGTCCAGAAAATTGATTCCCAGATCAAGCGCGCGATGGATGGTCGCAATGGATTCCGCGTCATTCGGTTCTCCGTAGAATTCCGACATGCCCATGCAACCCAGACCCAGGGCGGAAATCTCCGGCCCCAGCTTGCCAAGTTTACGTTGTTCCATTGAATATCCCCTTCTCGATTTATCTTGAGCCGAACCCCTCTTGATGTGGATGCATTCACCCGCGCGCGGGATTCTTTATCGTGCCGAATCCTGTGTCCCGCATCACATCCGGCGACTACAGAAAGTGCTATGATCCTCTGTTTCCTAGGCTCCGTGTCAAAGGAGGCGCTATGACTCGCATCCGTCTCATCTTATTAGTCGCGCTCTTGGTCGCGCTCGTGTTCTGCGCCCGTACGGCAATGGCGCAATCGAGCCAGTCCCCGTCCCAGACAGCCCCCTCCGCAACCCAACATTCTGCTTCTCCTGCACAAACGCCCGGAGGCAGTCCTATAACCCCAACGCCGGAATCCATTGCACGCGCCAAAGTCATCTATGGCTACGATTGTTCCTCCTGCCACGGAGAAGCTGGAGACGGCAAAGGCGATCTGGCCAAAGACATGGCACTGAAAATGCCCGACTTCACCAATCCCGCCACATTGAAAGACAACTCGGACAAAGAGCTTTTCGATATCATCCAAAACGGAAAAATGCAGATGCCAGCGGAAGGCGACCGGGCAACAACCGATGAGACATGGAATCTGGTTCTCTACTGTCGCTCCTTTTCGCAGAAGAGCGCGCCTGCCCAGGGAAAACCTGCCCAATAGCAGGCCATCCGGCTCCAAAATGCTCAGCGAGATCGGAGCCGCGTGTCTCCCTCAACGTTGCAGCTCCCCGCAGGCTCATATTACGCCGACGGTCTTGCTCCACTGCCAACGTTTTGGCGCTCCAGTGCGCGCTTCAAAACAATCTCCAGCGCAGCCTTCTGGCGGTCATACTCCTCTGGCGTCAGGCGGCCATCCAGTCGTTCTGTTTCCAGCGCAAACAGTTCTTCCTTCAACGCCAATAGCACCACGGAACCTTTCGCGGTATTTGCGCCAACACTCCCAGCGCGAGCCGCTGTTCCCACCGCGCTGCCCGCTGATTGCGGGATCGGCTGCCGCAGCAGAATGCCCGCGCCCGCCGCCAGCAGGATGCCAATTCCACCAAGAATCCACCACTTATATTTTGTCAGTGGATCGGGCGTGTCGATGGGTGTTCCCAATCCTCCGCCAGGGCGCGTGTCTGTGGATGCCGAAGCTGCACCGCCCTGATCGGGAGCCATTGGCCCCGGCCCGGCCTCCGTTTGCGGCCCACCGCTCTGGCTCTGGCTATCCTGCGCTGTTTCCTGTGGAAGCTGCCCCGTGCCGGAGACCTTAAACTCCAGCTTTGCGCCTGGGTTTAGATTCCTGGCCAGAAACGTTTGCGCGTTCACATCTTCATTCACGGATCGGAAGGCCGCCATCGCCGAGGGAACAAACCGCATACTCTTTGGCAACATGATGGCGAAGTTGTCCGTTTCCATCGTAAACTTGGGCGCAAAAGACTGTGCGCCAGAGTACGGCAGGTGATAGCTCACCTGAAAGCGCGTCTCGCCTGGGCGCAAGGGAAACACGAAGGTATAGTGGCCGGGATCGCTCAGCGGCATCGGCGCAGACTGCACCGGCATCCCACCCGGCCCCAACGCGGCGGAGCCAATGATCTGCGCGCCAACGGGCAGATAAAACTCGAAAGGGTGGGCGCTCATCTGCGTGCGCGGCGGCGTGGAGACATTTTTAATAAAGAAGCTGTCGATCACGCGCAGACCGCTGCTGTCGGTGTCAATGCGCATCACGTCAGCTTCCATGTTGATGCCCGCAACCTTCGCTGCGACATCGTATACATCCACGTCCGCATTGTTCGTTCCCGGAGGCACCGGCTGAAAGTAATTGGCCTGTTGATGCGTCACACGCACCAAATGCATGGTGTCCGCATCGGGAACGTCCAGCGTGAAATGCCCGTCATGATCCGTTGTCGTGTGCGTGGACTCCTGCATCCCCTGCGACAGGCGGATCAGCGTTACCGTATCCCCGGCGGAGGGCTTGTTGGTGGTGCGATCCGTTACAGTTCCCGTGATGGAAGCAGCCAGCATCGTCGTTGTTGCAGCCAGAAAAAATACGGGCGCGGCCACCCAGCGCAATCTATGCGCCCTGGTGGAGGAGAGCGGGAACATCTTCGGGAAATACATTGCAGATATGAACCTTCTCGGTTTGGATCGTTTTATATTTTCCATGTATAAGCCGTTTCAGACGATGGGGGAATTCGTGTTATTCATGGTCTCAAGAATTTCCATTTCAGCCAGAATCTCTGCCGCTTCATTTTCCATCAGGGCGCGCTGTGCCAGATACTCCTCTTCCAGATACTTGCCAGCGCTGTACTCAAAATTCAGATCGCGCAGGTTCTCATACACCACATCCTTGCGCTCGCGGAGAAACTCCAGCCGCGTCTTCTGGTGCTGCTCCTCCGCTGCGCGGGGAACGTAAAAAACGTAGGCGAAGATGCCAATCAAAAGCGCGGCACAGGCGGCGAGGGTCATATTTCTGTCTCCTTGCGAATGCGCTCTCGCAGATCGTCCATGTGCGGCCCTTCGGCCATTGCCTCTGGAGCAACCGCGCTGTGTCTCCAACGCCGCGCCAGCAGCGCCGTTGCCAGCGTCGCCAGAACGAAAATGATTCCGGGCGTAATCCATGCAACAAGATCGAAGCCGCTCTGCGGCGGCGCGGCCAGAACGGTTGGCCCGTACTTCTGCACAAATCCCTGCAAGACAAGATTATTGTTATCGCCACGATCCAGGCTAGCCTGCAACTCGCCGCGCATCTGCGTGGAGACCGTGCAGCCAACGTGATTACATTCGAGCAAAATTTGATTGCAGCCGCAGGTACACATCATCCGGTGGCCCAGATCGTTGAAGCGCGCTGAGGTATCGCCCGCGCCAACGGTCACAATCAGCAACAGGCAGGCCAGCGCAATCTGTCCCCAGATGCGCGCCAGCTCGCCATCGAACGTTCTGCGCAGGAGGCTCATCCCTGGCCCCCGCCCGCAGCGTGAGAGGCCTTACTGTCCGCTGCAATGACACCGGGAGAATGTCCGCGCCGCGCCACCATCGCAGCCTCCAAATTCGGCGTCAGCGCAACGAGTGTTCCAAAGACAATCACCATCACGCCAATCCATATCCATGCCACCAGCGGATTGATGAAGACTTTGATGATGGGCTTGTCGGTCTCCTGGCTGCGCCCTTCGTAGACCACATACAGATCGCGCTCCAGCGTGGAGTGGTTGGCCACCATCGTCGAGGTCTGCTCGCTGGCGTGGTAGAAACGGCGCTCCGGGGCCATCCTGCCGATAAACTGATTTCCCTTGTAAACATCGAGCAGCGCATACTCGCTGTCATAATTCGCGTTGGAATCCTGCGTGTAGCTCTGACAGACAAGACGATATGGGCCAAGAGTCATCGTGTCGTGATAGCCCATCTCCTGTTCCTTCGACTGATTGAATGCGCCTCCGGCAATTCCAATCACGATGATGACCACGCCCAGATGCACGATGTATCCGCCATAGCGGCGCGTGTTGCGATGCGTCAGTTGCAGCATGGAGGCCACGATGTTTTTTCCCGTGTGCCGCTGAATGACGCGCGCGCCGCGCAGAAACTCGGAGAAGATTGCCGTCGTGACCATCGCCGCCAGGGAGAATGCGACCAGCGAGTAAAAGGTTCCCTGATCCTGCCACGGGTGGATGCCGAGAAGCATCAGCGCCACCGCCGTTACCACGCCAACAATCGTCGGCAGAATAAAATTGCGGCGAATGCTTTTGAATGAGGTGCTGCGCCACGCCAGAACCGGCCCAATGCCGGTCAAAAATAAAAGAAACAGGCCAATCGGCAGCGCGACGCGATTGTAAAATGGCGCGCCGACGGTAACTTTGGAACCCTGCACGTACTCCGAAATAATCGGAAAGAGTGTTCCCCACAAAATCGTAAAACAGGCCGCCAGCAGCACCAGATTATTGAAGAGAAAACTGGATTCGCGGGAGACCAGCGATTCCAAATGATGCTCCACCTGCAAATGATCGCGCTGCCGAAAATAGGTATACAGACAGACCGCGAGAACGAGGAACATGAATGCGTGGAACCAATCTCCGATAGAGGATTGCGCGAAGGCGTGGACGGAACTGACCAAACCGGAGCGCGTGAGATCGGTGCCCAGCATCGTCAACAGAAACGTGGTGAAGATCAGCCAGACATTCCAGGTCTTCATCATGCCGCGCTTTTCCTGCATCATCACGGAGTGCAGAAAGGCGGTTCCCGTCAGCCACGGCATCAGCGAAGCGTTCTCGACCGGATCCCAACCCCAATAGCCGCCCCAGCCCAGCACGGAGTAGGCCCAGTGCGCGCCGAGAAAAATTCCGCAGGTCAGAAAAAGCCACGTTACCATCGTCCATCGACGCGTAATGTGAATCCATTTTTCGCCGGGATAGCGCATCATCAACGCGCCCAGCGCAAAGGCAAACGGCACGCTAAAGCCCACGTAGCCCAGGTACAGCATCGGCGGATGAATCACCATCTCTGGATATTGCAGCAGCGGATTCAGTCCGAAGCCATCGGCGGGCGCCGCGCCCTGCACCAGAGCAAAGGGCGGCGCGGCAAAGTTCAACAGCAAAACAAAAAAGACCTGAATGCCTGCCAGGATCGTCGAAGCGTAGGCCGTCAGTTTGACATCAACCTTGTGCCGCAGGCGCAGCACAAATCCGTAGGCCGCCAGCAGCCACGCCCACAGCAGCAGCGAGCCTTCCTGTCCCGACCAGAGCGCGGAGAATTTATATGCTCCCGGCAGCGCGCGGTTGGAGTGATGCAGAATGTAGGCGACGGAAAAATCGTTGGTAAAGGAGCACCAGACCAGCGCAAAGGCCGCCGCCGTCACGGCAATAAAACTGGCGATGCCTGCCCGACGCGCCGTCTCCGCCAGACGCTCCGGCGCATGCTGCGCGCCGTGACCAACCGCCATCTGGCGCAGCGCGATGGCGCCGGCAATGAAATTGTAAGCGCAGAGGACCAGAGCGAGGAGGAGCGCGAAACTACCAAAGGTAGGCATAGGAAGACAACTGTTCATTGTCGCAGAGCCA
Source organism: Acidobacteriota bacterium (assembly GCA_021810625.1). Lineage (GTDB taxonomy): Bacteria > Acidobacteriota > Terriglobia > Terriglobales > Acidobacteriaceae > JAJZIJ01. The sequence continues at coordinate 26,227 of JAJZIJ010000012.1, read as the reverse complement.
GACCCGCGCTGCAATCCAACGCCGGGACAATACGCTTGCGCAGGGAGAAGATTATGTTGTTGTCCGGGGGGGCACAGGCGCATTCAACAGGCGAACCGTCAGTGCCTGTAGCTCATCGGGCGCAATGGGCTTGGGACGAAAGATGACGTCGTAGTCCTGATATTCCGCTTCAGCCTCATCCAACCCGCTGAGAACGACCACGGGAATCTGGGGGTTCCACTCCCGCAGTTGGCGAACAAACGCCGTTCCGGAAAGCTCCGGCATGATGTGATCCACGATGACCAGTCCTATCGACTTCTCTACGTCCGCCTGCAAAAAAAGCAGCGCATCCCTGGCAGAGGTGAATGTTTGAACAGAGAGGCCAACGCGCTCCAGAATGGCCTTGCGCGTTACGGCTTGAATGGGGTTGTCATCGACCAGAAGAATTCGTTCATACATATATTGTGTGCCGATTGGAACCCTTCTTCCCGCCGAAAGAGCGCGGGATATCGCGGCAATCCATAGAAAAATAGTAAACCGCAGCCAGCCTTCAAAAGATTAGCGCTGCCGCGCGCCCCCGTAAATCAACAACCCCCCGCCAACAATAGCGATGACACCCAGAATGGGGGAAATGGGAACCGTCCTGGTCTCTCTTTCCCGCGCTTCGATTGGCCCCACCTTCAGAAACTGCTTCTCGTGTGTATAGGTAAATCCCTGATAGATGAGAGCCAACATTCCTAGAACAACGAGAATAAGACCGGAGATTTTCATTTATGGGTACTCTTTCTTACAGCAAGAACGGGGAACCTGTCTGGAAAGTAGAACGCCTTCCATATCTTCACTTTTACCACTTGGGATGGATGCGGAATCCGCAGCAGGAGTTGTTTCTTGGGAAGAAAATCGTGTACTTTCTTGATTCTTTCCCTGTGCGCTCATTGCAGTGCGCTCAGCAGAATCATCACCGCAACCCCCAATAAAAATAGCAGGCGGTAATGGAGACCGCGCTCGCGGTTCACCTCTGGCAGCAAATCCGTGGCCGCCACGTAGAGCGCCACGCCTGCGGAGACTGGCAGGCCATAATGCGCCAGGGACGGCACAATGCGAATGGCGATAACGCCTGCCAGGGTTGACGCGCCAAGCGCGGCAGCGGCAAAAACCGCCAGACGCTTTCCCTGTCCGCCAGCCAGCATGACGCTGGCGACGGTGAATCCCTCCGGCAGCTTATGCAGGAGAACGCCAACAAAGATGAGCCAGCCCAGTTTGCCGGAAAAAGCAAATCCGCTGGCAATGGCGATGCCATCAAAAAACGTGTGTGCGGCCAGGCCAAGCGTCAACGAATAGGCGGTTCCCGCATGGAGAAACTCATGTGGGTGCGTCTCTTCTCCAAAATGAAAATGCGCAACCAGCGTGTGCTCCAGAATATGCACGCCGCAAAAGCCTGCCAAAATCCAAAGTGGCGCAGTGATGGGAGCCAGGTGGAAACTCTCTGGCAGCATCTCCACAATCGCCACCGCGATCAGAAATCCGGAGCCAAAGGCCACAAAAGCGTGCAGATACCGCTGCGCGCCGCTTTTGAGCAGCAGCAGACCGCCGCCCAGATTGGCCAGCGCCGCCACCAGACCGAGAAACAGAACCAACCCCAAAGGAGCCATCGTTGCCCACCCACCATGCCACGTTATCCGCTATGCCGGATGTGCATCACGTCGCCATCCTGCACAATATAGTCCTTGCCTTCCAGTCGAAGCGTGCCTTGCGCGCGCGCGGCAGCCTCGGAGCCAGCAGCCAGCAGCGTATCCCAGTGAATCGTCTCGGCGCGGATAAAATGCTTCTCGATATCCGTATGAATCGCGCCCGCCGCCTGCTGCGCGCGTGTGTTCACCGGAATCGTCCAGGCGCGACATTCGTCTTCGCCGACGGTGAAAAAAGTCATCAGCCCTTGCAGCTCAAAGCTCTTACGGATCAGGCGACGCAGGCCGCTTTCAACTAAACCATAACTGCCGAGAAACTCCTTTGCGTCCTCGTCGGACATCTCGGCCAATTCCGCCTCCACCTTGCCGCAGATGGCGCTGACTCCGGTTCCCGGACGCAACGCAGTATCACTCAATTTATATTTTGCAGCGGCGGCTTCCAAGTCCGCTCCCAGCGTCGCGCTTTCCGAGATATTCAACACATAGAGCACCGGCTTCTGGCTCAGAAACATGTATCCGCGAATCAGCTTTCGCTCCTCGGCGGACATCTCCAGCACACGCAACGGTTGCTCGGCTTCGAGCGACTCCTTGGCGCGCAGCAGCAGCGCTTGTTCCTTTTCGAGGTCGGTCGCGCGGCCTTTCTTCAAATCTTTTTCCAGACGCTCCAGACGTTTTTCGATCTGCGTCAAATCGTTCACCATCAGATCAAATTCCACATTCTGAATCTCGCGCAGCGGGTCAATCGGCCCATCGAGAGGAACAGAGGGATCGTCAAAAGCGCGCAGCACATGAATCAACGCATCCACGTTGCGTAGGCTGGTCAAAAGGCTGGCCTCCTTCAGGGACTCCTGCCCAATGGCGGCCACATCTGCGTATTCCACCGTCGCGTAGACGGTTTTCTTCGGTTTGTAGAGCGCGGCCAGCTTGTCCAGCCGCTCATCGGGCACGCGAGCCACGCCCACATGCACTTCCTTGGGGTTGGAATAACCGCGATCCTCAAACTTGGCCTTGGTTAGTATGCGAAACAGCGAGGTCTTGCCTGCCTGCGGCAGGCCAATGATTCCAGTCTTCATGCGTGTCCTGTTGAGATGAGGGTAAAGGAAATGCCAATCTCCGATGATACGCGGAACGAGCGCCTTATGACATCACGACCCATCCGGGCGTCTCGGCAAGCCTGCATGACCATGCCGCTCTTTTCAGGGCAACTCGCGCCATCCGCCATCATTTTTCTGGAGCGCAATCCAGCGCGCCCCTCCGCAGTTCACGCCGCACCAATGGGAGAGATAGACCATTGCCAAGGTGTGCTCAAAGTTGAAATAAACGTAGCTGAAAGAAATCAATCCCATCGCGCCCTTGTACCTGGCTGGCAGCAGGTCCGTCTGCGCATTGCGGGATACCTGCCACGCCTTCTTAAACTCCTCGCGATCTGCCCTGTCCAACAACAGATACGGTGTCCCTACAAGAAACTTCTTCTCCAGTCGGACATAGGTATGCTTGTGCTGCTCATAATCTTGCAAAACGGCGGCAAAGGCTTTTTGCTGGGCGAGGGGAACCGTCAGCCCTTTGTAAGGATCGCTCACTTCCTCATGTCCAACCACGGTTGTATCCGCAACCAGCCATAACGGGCTGTGTGCCAGCTCCGTGCCTGGAAACTCCGCCGGCAGCAGAAGGGAGTAGATGGCATAAGCATCACGACTGCGCGTCGGGGACATGTACGTCCTCGGCCACGCATCGCCATTTTTGGAAACATATTGTGCAAGGGCGCTGCCGGTCGAAATCGGCAACAGCATAAGAAGCGGAGCCAGCAACATCGCGGAAAACAGGCGCATGCGCATCGGAACCTCTAACTCACATAAGATGCCAGATACCTCCGTACCGTATCTGGAAAATTCGTGTCGAACATCCGTGGTAGCCCCAGCCTGGTGGCAGCCCTTCGCTATTTCAGTGGCCAGCGGACGGCGGCGCAGCTTCGCGCCCCTTCAGCCGATCATATAAATACAAATCACTCACCGTGCCCAGTGACTCGTTATACAGGCTGACGGTTCCGGCAGCCTCATACATTTCTTCCGCAAATTTGTGCAGCGCGTGTAGATGATCCGCTGTCGCGGGTATCTCCCCACGGCGGGTCTGCAAAAATTTCTGATACCCGTGATCGACGATCACGGCAATCTCGCCGCCAACCATGCAGCCGGGCCGGGTTACATACACCGTCTCGCCATTGATGCCGCGATCCAGAATCGCGCCGCAGCCGTGTTTGCACACTTGCACGCGATTGGCGATTCCTGCCACAGGTTGCACGTCGAAGGCATGGGAGCGGAGATACGCCAGCGCGTCCTGAAATGTTTTCTGCTTCTGTTTTTTTGCCATGTCTGCCGTATCTCCCCTTGCGCCATCCGATGCACGCGCAACTCACTCGACGCTACACTTGCAGTATAGCTGTGCAGGCCGCCGTTTTCATGTCGGACTGCCGGCATTTTTACACGGGCAGCCATGCTTCACATCCACCAAACCGAGTATGAAGCGCTCCGCCAGCACGGCGAGGAGACCTATCCCAACGAGTGCTGTGGCGTGCTCTTAGGTCGCGTGGAGAGCAGCGGGAACCGCGTCCTCGCCCTTGAGCGCGCCGAAAATATCCGCGCCGACTCCGCACATGATCGCTACCAGATTGCGCCGCAGGAACTGATCCGCATTCAGCGCGAAGCTCGTCAGCGCGGCCTGACCATTGTCGGCTTTTATCACTCGCACCCGGATCATCCCGCGCAGGCATCCAAGACCGATCTTGCTGAGGCGCACTGGTTCGGCTGCTCCTACGTGATTACCCGCGTCTGCCAGCAGAACGCGCAGGCGCGGGCCTGCGAGACCCATTCCTTTTTGCTCACAGGCGCGGGGAAAACCGCAAAAGACAAGCGATTGGAAGAAGAAGGAATTGAAATCGAACAAAGCGCAGAGATGGCTACCGCAGCGACAAATGCTGCATCCCTGCCGCATCTCTCGCCAGAGGAGATGACTCGTTACTCGCGCCATCTTTTGCTGCCAGAGGTCGGCTTGGAAGGTCAGAAAAAATTGAAGTCCGCGCGCGTGCTCTGTATCGGCGTTGGAGGACTGGGCGCGCCGCTCACCCTGTATCTTGCAGCGGCAGGCGTGGGCACGCTGGGCCTTGTCGATTTCGATGTGGTCGAGGCCAGCAACCTGCATCGCCAGATCATTCATGACGCCAGCGACATTGGCCGCTCCAAGCTTGACTCCGCCGAAGAGCGCCTGCGCGACCTCAATCCCAACGTAAAGATCGTGAAGTTTGAAACGCGCCTCAGCCACCAGAACGCGCTGGAAATCCTTCGCGACTTCGACATCATCGCCGACGGCACCGACAACTTCCCCACGCGCTATCTGGTCAATGATGCCTGCGTGCTCTCCGGCAAGCCCAATGTTTATGCGTCGATTGACCGCTTTGCAGGTCAGGCCAGCGTCTTCGCCACCAAGGCTGGCCCTTGCTATCGCTGCCTGCATCCAGAACCGCCGCCGCTGGATATGCTTCCCTCCTGCGCTGAAGGCGGCGTACTCGGCGTACTGCCCGGATTGCTCGGCATCCTTCAGGCGACAGAGGTGCTCAAGCTGATTCTTGGTGTGGGCGAGCCGCTGATCGGACGAGTTTTGCAGGTGGATGCGCTGGCCCTGCGCTTTCGCGAATTTAAGCTGAAGAAAAATCCTGACTGCCCGGTCTGCGGCTTGCATCCCAGCATTACTCGGTTGATGAACGAAGAAAAGTTCTGCGACATCTCCACAACGCTGGCAAAAAACGCGCCCGTAGGCAAAAATACTTGTATGGTCAATGGCATTCCACAAATCGCGCCAGCGGAGTTGAAGCGCCGCCTCGACGCAGGCGAAGAGATTCTTGTTCTTGATGTTCGCGAACCGCATGAATTTGCCGTCGCGCATATCGGAGGCCACTTGATTCCACTCAACGACCTGCCACAGCGCATCGGCGAACTGGATCGGGCGCGGGAGATTGTTGTCCATTGCAAGGTTGGCGGGCGCAGCCAGAAAGCTGCGGAGTTCCTCGCGCAAGCTGGATTCAAAAAACTACACAATCTTTCCGGCGGCATTACCGCCTGGTCAGAGACGGTCGATCCATCCGTGCCAAAGTATTAGCGCCAAAATATATTTACTGCCCAAGTCTAAAAATCGAGACTTGGGGCACCCCGGCAGACCTATCAAATCTTCCACTCCGTCTTCCAACGCACAGCATCGCGCAGCCTTCATACAGCGGCGATCAGCACCAGCAGCAGTACGAAGTTCGCTGTCACCACTGACGGCCAGAACTCCCAGCGGCGAATATGCACCAGTCGCTCAACATACCAGAAGTACCCAATTCCCAACAGCAGCCCGGTACGCACGCGGCTCGGTTTGGCTTGCAAAGCCAGCGCCAGACAAAAGATGAGCAGAAGAAAATCGTAAATCTGATGCTTGAAGCAGAGCAGGCTGGCCGCCGTCAGGCAGGCGATCTGGATGCGACCATCGACATGCGCGCCGCGCCAAAAAAAATACGCCGCCATCGCCAGAGCCAGCAGAACGCCGCAGACATTGGGCGCATACATGACCGCAGCCGTTCGCGCAGAGAGATAGAACGCATCGGGAACAGGACGAAACATTGGAGGATGGCGCAGCGCAATTTCACAGACGGCCATGATGTTGGCCAGCCCCGGAGAAACATTGTCCATCGACGCGCGAAATGGTTCCAGCAGCAACGTGTAAGCTGGCGTGTGCAGCCACAGAAAAATAAAACAAAATCCAGCCAGCGGCGGCAGCAGCGAATAAGCCAGCAGCCGCCAGCGACGCCGCAATAGCAAAAATATCGCCAGCACCGGCGGCACGCTATATTTCGCGTAAGCCATGCCAAGCAGCAGCCCGCGCCCGCGTGCAGACTGCGCCACAGCCCACAGCGCCAGACACGCCAGCGCCAGAGCCGTGATCTGGCCATTGCCAATTGCCACGCGAAAGGGCGTGCTGGTCAACACCAGCAGTGTCAGCAGCCACGCCTTGCGTTCGGATAATTCATATAAGCGCGCGATACACGCGCAACACGCGAACACCAGACACAGGTTGATCGCCGCCCAAAGCAGCTTGGCGGGCATGTAGGGGAGATACCCCAAGGGCAGCATCCACACATAGAGTTCGTGCAGATAGTTGGGAACCTGATTCAGCAGGATGCGATGGCCGGGATCGCCCGCCAAATACACTGCCCACGGATCAAGATGCTGGGTCAGCAACCGCGCCGGACTCCATTGAAAATCAAGCGAGCGCAGCGCAGCGTTGCGGATGGCCTCCGCCACGGAAAGCAGCGCCAGCAGCGTTCCCGCCCACAACACAGGCAGCGACAGCAGCACGCGCAGCAGCGGATCGTGTTGCGCGGAGGATTTGGATTCAGAGCACATGGAGTCTACGCAGCAGTCTACGTGAAGCGCACTCCCAGGTCTAAAAATCGAGACCTGGGGCACCCGGATTCTCTACGAAATTTTTATTTACGAGAGTTGGATGTTGACCAAGTCTGGCGCATTGCCAGAGGGAAGGCCCGGAGAGGTCTTCGAGGTCTGCGGCGCGCGCCAGTGGTCGATATACGATACCTGATGCACGCAGGAGATGGTGCAGTTCGGCGCGCAGGTCTTCTCTGTCTTGAACTCGCGGATGATATCGGCGCGGCGATACTCAGCCAGCGGCACACCCGGCCAGCCGCGTTGTTGCGAGCAGTAATGCACCAGCCCGTTCTCGCAAATATATAGATAGCGCGCGCCAGCGCGGCAGCGCCAATCATTCGGCTTGCCCTGCGCGATGGCTTCCTGAAAGTGATTGAAGCGCGAGTAGTGCCGCTTGCTCAGATTTCGCACTTGATCGAAGATGGAATACTCTTTTTCGTTGATCGGCTTGAGCTGTCCACTTCCATCGTGGATGATGCCAATGGTCGAGGTGAAGCCAAGCTCCAGCGCGCGACGCGCAATGGTCAGCGCATCCTCTGGATGCTGAATGCCGCCGCCCACCACGGAGTTGATATTGACATGGAAATCGGCGTGCTCGGCGAGCATCTGCAATTTCTTGTCGAGCACCTTGAGGCTCTTCTTCGACACGTCGTCCGGCTGTACGTTGTCGATGGAAATCTGCATGTGATCCAGCCCGGCGCGATTCAGCCGCTGGATGCGGTCGGGCATCAGCAGATAGCCATTGGTAATCATGCCCGCCATGCGACCATGATGGCGGATGCGAGCGATGATGGCATCGAGTTCAGGATGCAGCAGCGGTTCGCCCCCGGAGATGGTAATCACACTGGTTCCCAGCCGCGCCAGATGGTCGATACGCGCCAGCATCTCCGGCAATGGCACCGGATTGGAGACCTCATCGAACTCGTTGCAATAGGCGCAGGAGAGGTTGCAGCGCCGCATGGGCACAATGTGCGCCATGTACGGATGGCTGGTCGAAATCAGCGCATGGCCGATAGACGCCAGTTCGCGAACTCTACGAATGGCGGATTTCCAACGATGCCGCAAAGTTGTTTGGGATGGATTGCTCATGGGGCCTATTGATATTGAATCACAAACACGACGGTCGTGATGGTTTGGCGCAGGCGGCAGAATATGGAACCCCTAACGACCGCGGCGCGCGCGCAAAAAATCCTCCAGCGTGGAGGAATCGGGCTGTCCGCCCGTGCCGCCAATCTGCAACGTTGAAAGCGCGCCGACTCCGTTGCCGAAAAGCAGGCATTCTTCCAGTTCGTTGCCTTGGAGCATCCCGTGAATGAAGCCAGCCGCAAACGAGTCTCCAGCTCCGGTCGAGTCCACAGCCTCCACCTCAAACCCGTCCACATGGATCACGCTGGCCCCCCGGATGGCCGTTGTCCCGCTCTTGCCCTGCTTGATGACCGCACAGGAAGTCTTTGCGCCGAGCACCTCCAGCGCGCCTCGCAGATCCGCCTTTCGCGTCAATTCCAGTGCTTCCATCTCGTTCAGGAAAACAACATCTGCCTCTGCGAACACCTTCCATATCTCCGGCTCCCATGCCTGCGATGGGTCGGAGTTTGGATCAAACGAAACGGTCAATCCATGCCGTCGGGCATCTCTCATGATCGAGATGAAATCTGGTCGCAATCCATGTTGTAGAAAATATGAAGTCAGATGAAGATGCTGATGCCCTGCAAATATCGCGGCAGGAACTTGCTCGTATTTCAACTCGGCAATTGCCCCAAGGCAAGTGACCATTGCTCGATCCTCCCGTGTGCTGAGAACGATGGTTACTCCGGTGGGACTGGTAGCAGAACGTAAAATCTGATCGGTAGAAATTCCAACTTCCTCCAGCGCTCGGATGCAGAAGCGACCGAAATCGTCTATGCCCACCTTGCTGAGGAAAGTAACAGGATGTCCAAGTCGAGCCGCGCCACAGGCGAAAATCGCCGACGCGCTCCCCAGGGCAACTCGAAAGTCGCTGGCGAGAACTTCCTGGCCGAGATTGGGCATGGAATGTAGACCGGATGCAACCAAGTCCACATTCAGTTCGCCGATCACTAATACCTTGCTGCTACCAACAGGCTTCAAACATGCCTCCGAGTTTTATAACTTCATATTTTTCTTTCTATCTCACGCGCGCGTAACACGCTGCTGCTACCTGTTGCCCCATGCCTCTGTTTACGAGCGAGGATAGATCTTTACATGCGAAACAACACGGCTAATGGCCGCGTTGGCACTTGGAGAATCTACACGAATGCCGTTCTTCACCGCAAAAAATAGTCCGAGCAATTGCCCAACAATAACATCGACTGGAGGACGGCACCCATCGGGAAATCCATCCTGGAGTGGTAACACCAGAACGTTCGGCGTAAGCGATATCAATCTGCGATCTTCCGATGGCGCAACAAGGAGCATCGCAGAACCAAGCTGTTTTCTGTGCAGCTCTTCGAGTAAGTCGATTTCATACTGCCTGCGATAGGCATCGCCGGAAAGGTAGGCGACGATCAAAGTGGTGGCGTCAATGGAGGAGAGCGGCCCGTGGCGCAACCCCAATGGCGATTGCGCGATGGTGTGAATTTTACCCGCGTTCAGTTCCAGCACCTTGAGTGCAGACTCGTCGGCAACCGCCTGCAAAGAACCTGTACCCAGGAAGCAAACTTTTCCTATCGGGGTGTTTGCAAGCTGGAATATCCGATCCGCAGCAATCGAAAGTAAGTGTCGCCCCATGCCAATCATGCTATCCAATAAAGGCTTGTAGGTTTCGGGCGTGTGAATGTAGGCGAGATACTGTCCGGCTACTACGAGATTTGAAAATGAACTGGTCATCGCCAATCCGCGATCATTCACGGCATCGTCCAGCAGAATAGCCATTACGTTGGAATGCTGCGAAAATTTCTGCACCATAGCTCCCGCATGGTTGCAGGTGACGATCAAATGTCGAATCTGGCGTGGATAACGATCCAGAGCCTGTTGCAGAACGGCAACGCCTTCCGAGCTATCCCCGGAACGCGAGAAGGATATCCACACGTATTCCTTGTCCGACAAAATGAACTCATCCATATTGGTGATGAGTTCTGTACTCGGAATGGCGATAACTTCGCACTGCCATTTCTGGCTCATCAAGCGGCTAAGGGATCTTCCTATATAGTCCGAAGTTCCAGCCCCAACCAACAAAACAGTGGGAGGGTTGGGCGAGCCGGGCTGAATGCCAGCTTGTTCCAGAAATTTGAGTATCTGTGGGTGTTGCTGGGAGAGTTTGTGAAACGTGTTTCTCCACGTATCCGGCTGCTGGTGAATTTCCGCTGGCGTAAAGACGAGGCCTTTGGATTCTTTTTCTTTTCCGGGTAGTTCAAGTAGCGCTGTCAGTGCATCCTGCAAGTGTTTGCTCCTTTTTCCAATTCACGTAAACCCATATCCCAAACACACTCACGTCGGACATGGGATGCTATGTAGCTTGGGCGCACAGAGGAATAAAACTCCAACATCTGCGCGCCAGAAAAACATTCACAACTATTTGAGTTCCATTTGTGCTGGCCAGAAAGATGGCTCTACCTCCAACGCTTTGCGGAAATAGGCATTCGCTTGCTGCTCTTGTTTCCCGTGACGTTCGGCCAACCCTGCAACATAGTAATTTTCGGCACTCGCTTGTCCGGGCGCAGGCCCGGCAGCCAACTGCGCCATCATGGCATCTGCAGCTTCTTTATTCTGTCCAAGACCCTCCAAGGCAAGCGCGGCATAATACCTGGACCATTCGCTTCCATTTACTCTGCCTGCAATCTGTTTCCACTCGCGATCCGCCCCTTCCCGGTTTCCCTGCTCCTTCATGGCCTCGCCCAGCCAGTAAATGGCATCTGCATCTCTCGGCTTGTCCCGTTTTCCAACTCCAAGGTTGATCGGATATTCCAGCGCGCGTTCAAAATCTTCCTGAGCCAGATTGAACTTCTTTGCAGTTAGAGCCTGACGGCCCGCTTGGATGTTTGCAAAGACAAATATGTCATGCACGTTTTCTCCTTTCTCCCAAGGCTTGAAGGAATGATCCTTCATCAAACTCAATGCCTGGTCGAATTGTCCTTCTTGCATAAGAAGCAAGATGTATCGGATGCGGGCAGGATCGTGATCCAACACCTCGGAAGGAGCGCCTGCAAAGAGCTTCGCGCGCGCCTGCGTTGCGCCTTCCTGCGCGTAAATCTCATCTAGTGCTACGTAAAAGTGATATTGTTGCGGCTCTAACTGGATGGCCTTCGCATAGAACTTGGCAGCCTCACCTAGGTTCTTCTGCACCTTCCATGCATCAACACCTAAATTGCGATCAAGCACGGCGTATTCAAACCCGGAAGCCTGAGCCTGCAACCACAATTTTTCTGCTTCTTCATAGCGTCCATGCTGAAACAAAAAATTACCCAGAAAGTATTGTGCGTGGGCATCCGTTGGATCGTTGTGCAATGCTTCTTGCAGGACGATTGCATCGGAAATTCGATTGGGGAAAATCTTGTCATACCGCGCTGCGCGGGCCTTGGCTGCATACTCCACGGCACGTTGCGTCAGACCTTCCTGCCGCGCATTGGAAGCAAGATAGTAGTAGACCATCGGAGAAATTTGCGTGGAGGGGAAGTTCTGCAACGAGGCATGAAGAATGAAATCCGATGAGGCCCAGTCATGGAGTCTCCAGTACCAAGAACCAGCTTCCAGGTAACTCTGCATCCGATTTCCAACAGCCTGCGCCCACATCTTTTTAGCCGGCTGGGTTGCGCTTAAATCGGCACCCTGTGCCTCGGAGATTCTCCACTGCTCCGCCAGCGCAACAGGGTAGAGCGACATCGCATCAACAGCGCCGCCAGCCACCTTGGCGGCTTCGGGTAATTTCCCGCTGAGCCGTAATGCTGCTGCAAGGTCACTCTGTATCAGCACGTCCTTCGGACTGTAACTCAACGCCTGGCGCAACAAGTGCTCTGCGCGTGGATAGTCCTTTCTCTCCAACGCAATCTCTCCAAGTTGTACCAGCGCCTGAGGCGACGGTCTCCCCAGACGGATGGATGTCCAGAATGCATCCTGAGCGCGATTCGTTTTGCCTGCAGCTCTATAAATAATTCCAGCCAGGTATTGCGTTTGCGGAGCCGCAGCATCCTGTTGAATTGCCCGCTCTATATATTTTTCTGTCAGCGGAAAATTCGCAGCGCGGTACTGCTGTGTGGCCAGCTTGCAAAGAACCGGAATGTAAGTTGGATCGCGTTTCAGAGTTTCATCGAATAGCTGTTGAGCATTCTTCCAATTTCCTTCTTTCTCCTCCAGCACGCCCTGCAGGAAAAGTTCTTCGACGCTACGATCTTTATCGGAAACTTCCGGGGCGGGGTGAATGCCAACCCTGGAAACAAAATCGGGATTGCCATCAATAGGCTCGGCGGCGCTCCAACGCAACAGCGCGTGGCCGGAAGCTCCAATGATTTCGACCTCAGCCTTTCCTTTGGCAGCTTCGATATCCGCCACAGGAATAGAAAATGTTTTTGTAACAAGCGGTTCAAAGGACAATCCACCGATGGTCTTTATCTCTTTCCCATCCATACGGACAACAAGGCTTGCCTGGTTCACCGCTTCCGTTGGACTTACAAAAACTTGTATCTCCCCCTTGGGTTGGGTCGTGGGCAAAAATTTTACATTGATGGCAAACTGTTTGGTTGCTTCCACGAATCCGCCATTGAGTTGCTGAACTGGATACCAATACTCTTTCCACGATTCCACAACCTGTGGCGGCATGAAGTCCTGATTCAGTTGCGTCTCGAAGCGCCCGGATTGTATCTCGTTATACGGGCCATCCTTGTCTGTCAGAAGCTTTGTCCAGATCGCTCCATTGCCCGCGACGCCCCAACTCCACAATTTTTTTCCGGTATCCTCACGATAATCCGCGAAATGTACCACTCCATCGTTCGACTTAGTGTAATAGGCTCCAAAGAAATTGCGGTGTATCTGCACGCCAAACAATTCTGTCGGCCCGCGAATGTTTTTGTACTGGCTGTAATCAATACCTTTCCAAATGGGAAAGTTCCAGAACTCCGTGAGCGAATCGGGGTTTACCTCGCGCATGGGATAGATAAAATGCATGTCTTCCGTAGCTGGTACGGCAGCGTTATTCCAATACCAATAGAGTTTTTCCACCGACGTTGGATTGAAGAGCGTTATATGCTGCTCCAGCCTACCCGCCCCAGGACGCAAAGTAAGCGCCACCTGCCAATACATCTCGGAAACTTGATCTACATCTCCTACAAGTACGGTTGCGCTCCCATCGGCATTTTTCTGATACCGGGACGACACCGGAGAAACCGTGTCCGTTGTATGTCCATTGGGGAAATTAAACTCGATTCCGCCGGATATCCATGCTCCACGCAAACCGACCAATCCATATTTGACTGATTCATTGTGATAGAAGACATCCCGCTTGTTCACTTTGTCATAGAGCGAATACAGCCTTGCTCCCAACTCCGGCAATATGGTGGCGCGCAGGTATTGATTTTCCAGAATGATTGCCTTGTAGGTCTTCATCTCGCGATGATCTGTAAGATCATCCAGCATGGTATATGGGTAGACCGCGTTTGAAGCTACAAGTTGAAATGGCGGATTCGGATCTTCCTGCCCAAGAAGATAGGTGGGAATTTCCATCGTTTTTTCTTCCACCGTGACCGACGAAGTTTGCGCCTTCGCAACGGCAGCGCCGATGAACAACGCAGGAAGTAACACGCCAACGATTCTTCTTGTGAAAAAAACCTTCATAAAAGCACCTTCTTATTTTTTGGAACGAGTAAATCTGAGTATGCCAAACGAATCTGGCTGATGAAAGGAGCCGTTCTGTATGGCAAGCGGACTCCAACTAAGCAAGTGTCTCTGTTGGTCATTGCCAAAACCATCTGCGCGATACAGATTGATGCGCCAGTCGGTATTTGGCTCCATGCTCTGAACGTCCATAGATTGCACGGGGATGCGCATCTCAACCGTCCAGATATGCCGCGCAGCATCAACCTTCGTCGCATGTTCAAACCCGGAATTCCACTGTGCGTCATGAGGCTGCTTGGTGTTGGTCAAATCAATCTCCAGATCAAGCCACTGGTTGTTCGGCGCCACCTCAAACTCGTAGTAGTGCGTCGGTCGATCCGGCTGTGGATTGATGAATGCCTCGACAACATCGCGCGTCCATAACTCCCACCGCTCCGCATGTGTATCTTCCCCATGAAACGTATTCAAGGTTTTGTACTTACACCAATAAGCCAAGTATAGATACTTTTCCGTCCATCGGCTGGCGACGACCGTCTCAATCGCTGGATACTCCATCTTCTGGAAGGCTCCTTGATCGAATCTCACTTTCTTTGCCGAAGCCCAAACTTTCTTTTTAAGATTGCCGTCGGGAACAAAATCCGTTTTAGAAAATTCCGATGTCAAAACCACCCTTGAGGAAACATTGCTTGCCGCCGCAGGTGTCTTTGCTCCGGTGTCCGCGGTTTTCGTCCCAGCCGTGGATGCTGCGAACACGATATTGCTGGCATGGGCTGCGGGATGAAGGAGCGGCCCAGCGATGGACAGACTGGCCGCTCCAACAAAAGACAAAAGCACAGAACAGAATGTACGCGCGTACATTCTGTTCTGTGCCAGTATTCGTGAAGTTCTCGGATATGAGATTTTCATTTGGGAAAGAACCGCCATTCATGGTCGATGTGAGCAGCGCGGGGCACTCTCTATGGAAGAACACCGATGATGAAACATGGTAAATAAAAAATCATTGGAAAACAAACGAACCCATGAGAGTATTAAACTGTTCTTTCTGTTGCGAGGTTTCCGATCAAAATGTTTATCTCTATGTTCATCTCTGCCCGCCGCGCTTTTCTGCCCAAGTTAATCCTTTTTGTGCTGCCTGTCGCGCTCGCCGCAAACACAGAGGCGCAGATCACCGTCGCCACGCCAGCGCCAGCCCATGTTACCATCCAGGTACACGCTGATCGGCCAGCCAGCCATCCGATTCCGCGCACCATCTTCGGAAGTTTTCTGGAGCCAATCCGCAACTCCACCTACAACGGGCTGTGGGCGGAAATCCTTGTCAATCCCAGCCTGGAAGAGAGTCTGTGGAGCGCATCCAGAGTCGCCGATATGATCCACGATGAACCTGCGCTGGCGCAGGCATCAAATCTGGGCCTGCCGCTGCCCTGGGAACCGCTGGATGCCCAGCAGGGCAATCGCTATGAACCCCATTGGGGCGATGCCGCAAACTCCTGGCGCTCCCTGGAGATCATCGGCGTTCCCGGCGAGCCGACCGGCATCAAGCAGAAGGTCTATTTGCCTGTGCATCGCACGCTGAGCTACACAGGAAGCCTGTATGCCAAACATCTGAGCGGCCCAACCCTGCTAACCGTTTCGCTGCGTCCCAGAAATTCAAAGAATGTCCTTGCCTCGGCGGAGATTCATGCGACGGCTGGCACCTGGAGCAAATACTCCTTCACGCTCGCGCTTCCTAGGGGCAGTCTGGACAGGCTCGCCCCGGCGGATTTTGTGGTGCAGGTGGATGGCAACGAACGGGTCGATCTCGACCAGCTTTCGCTGCTGCCTGCTGATGCCATTGATGGTCTCGATCCAGACGTGGTGGCAATGGCCAAGGCGATGAAGACCCCGCTCGTCCGCTTCGGGGGCAACTTTACTACCGGATATCACTGGCGCGACGGCATCGGGCCGGAGGACAAGCGCGTCAGCATGTTGAATATCTCCTGGGGCATTCCCGAATACAACACCTTCGGCACCGATGAATTTCTTCGCTTCTGCCAATTGATTGGCGCAAAGCCGCAGATCGCGCTGAATATGGGCAGTGGCACTCCGCAGGAGGCTGCCGACTGGGTTCGCTATGTGGACGACCATTACAACGGTGGCAAGGGCGGTCTTACGTGGGAATTAGGGAATGAACTCTGGGGAAAATGGAACATCGGCTGGACCACGCTCGCCCAACTGCCGGGTAGAACGCTCGCCTTCAGCGAGGCGGTTCGGAAGGTCGATCCAAGCGCGCAACTGATTGCAACTGGCGGGGACGCGGATCGATATCAACCGTGGAATGCTGGGCAGTTGACCAACCCAGCAGGTACGTTTAACACGATCTCCACGCATTTTGTGGTGACAACTGATCGCACGCAGTTGCCCGATCCAACAGAGTTTGTGGCGACAACGAATGCAGCGCCATCGCCATATCCGACGCTGGATTTTCTGGCATCCGCGAGCTTCGCCCTGCCCGTCGTGCTGGGTCGCAACATTCGTGACATGCAGACGCAGATCAATCAGTATCCTGCCTTCGCCAACAAAGCGCACGTTGCTCTTACGGAGTGGCTCTTCCTCAGCCACCACCAAAACAACGACTCCCCGAATGACACCAACATGGGTGGAGCGATTGAGGCGGCAGGGGTTCTCAACATGTTGATGCGCAATGCCGATGTTGTTCCCATCGCCGACATGACCGGCATTCTAGAGTTTGCAGGCATCGTGAAAAGACGCAGCCAGGTCTATGCAGCCCCGGCGTATTATGCCTTCCGCATGTACTCGACAGCCGATGTCAACCGCATGGTTGCTGTGGATGCGCAAGGTGGCAGCTACTCCGTTCACAACGGAATCACGCGCCACGCGGAGATTCCAAACGTGCCCTATCTCGATACGGTCGCGACGCTCAATGCCGCCGGAGACACGCTCACGCTGTTCTGCGTAAATCGGCATCTGCGGAAAGATGTTGCCACCGAGATTGACCTACACGGGTTTCGCGCATCTGGAACCGCGCAGGCGCAGACCTTGCGGTCTGGGAGCATCTATGAAGTCAACGATGCCGCCGATCCAGAACATATCACACCTGCGAGCAGCACTCTGACCGTTCCATTCGGACACATTGTGTACACGTTTCCGCATGAAAGCGTGACCGTGCTCACTTTTCATAAGGCGAAGTCAACGATGATGCCAATCCAAAACACATCCCGCCCACGGACAACGCGCTGATCGGCTCCTCTGGACATATTCGCCGATCAGCGCGGGATATCCCCCGTGACGCCTGCAATTTACGCCCATGTTTAATCCCGGCATTTGATGGATTGGGGTGCGAGCGAATCGGGGGTCGTCTTTGGCGCAAAGCTGCCGTCGTATTCCACGCGAACAGATTTGCCCAGCCGCTGCCAAACGACAGACACGGCTTCCAAGACATTGGGCAGCGTCCAGTGACTGTACATCAGATAAATTTCTTCTGCTGCGGCCAGAGAGTCCCCGCCCACTCCTGCCTCTGCCTGCACGGGCCGCGCGGCCACGCAGCGTTCGGCGCGATAGGTGCAGGAGGCCATGTCCGCAATGCTGAGCGTCCGCGTGGGCGTACACAAAATCGTATGCGGCGGGGCCATGCGATCCAACATGCTAAAAATCTCCAGCTTGGATTCCAGTTCATCGGGCAGACAATCGAGGGCCAGATCGGCCTCGCGCACTGCGTCCTCCACCGTCGAGACAAAAGTGATGCGCGCCAGCGCCGCCTCCAGCGCCATTGCGTTTGCGCTGGCCGCATTTGCGTTGGAGGACTGCGTCATCGCCATCAGAGATTCGCGGATGCCGTTTTCGGCGCGACGCAGGTTGGAGGGCAAAACATCTTCCAGCACCACCAGAAATCCAGCCTGCGCCGCGCGCGCCACCAACTGCCAGCCCACAGCCCCTGCGCCGATGACTGCGATTTTCTTTACGGCGATGGGTTGCGTTGCTAATTCCATACGGCGCTATTTGCCCGCGCCCAGAACTTCCAGCACATGATCGAAGGTCGGCGTGAGTCCGTGCATGTGATCCTGAACGCGCTTGCGCTCTTCTGTCGTCAACGAAGGCGCCAGCATCAAAATGCGGCGCAGCGTGGTGGCAATGTCATCGGCGTAGTTCATCATGCGAATGGCTTCCCCGGATATTGGCATTCTCTCTCCCTTGATTTCCATCTTGATCGTCATGTTTTCTCCAGGTGTGCTGTCCCGGCTCATCTCATTGTGCGCGGCCCACGGCATTGCCGTAAAGCCAGCGGCATGGGAACCTACGCGGGCGGAATATCCCGATCCGTCACTTCCACCAATGCAGCCAGCTTCCCGGCCAACTCCGGGCACAACGCATCCGGCGCATACCGCCAAGTCCAGTTGCCTTCCGGCTGGGAGGGCGTATTCATGCGCGCCGCACTGTCCAGCCCCAGCACGTCGTGCATGGGAACCAGGCACAGCCGCGCCACGGAGGTGGCCGCCGCGCGGATCAGCGCCCAGACCACACCATCATCGCCCGGATGCAAATAGGCGGTCACGGCCTGCCGTTCCACTTCCGATGCCTTCTGCCACCAACCCAGCGTCGTATCGTTGTCATGCGTGCCGGTAAAAGCCACTGTGTTCTCGTCATACTGATGGGGCAGGTGAAGATGACCCCCGCGATCCGCAAACCCAAATTGCAGCACCCGCATTCCCGGCAGATAAAATTGTTGGCGCAATGTCTCCACCGCAGGCGTAATCAGACCCAGATCTTCGGCGATCAACGGCAGCCTGCCCAGTTCCCGCTCCAAGGTTGCAAACAATTGTGTGCCGGGAGTCTTCACCCAGGCTCCCTTCACTGCCGTCTCTTCTGCTGCCGGAATGGCCCAGCAGGCCTCGAACCCGCGAAAGTGATCCAGGCGCAGCATGTCACACAACTCCAGCGCCCTGCGGATGCGCGCCACCCACCAGTCAAAATCGCGTTGCTCCAGCACATCCCAGCGATAGAGCGGGTTGCCCCAGCGCTGCCCGGTATCACTAAAGTAGTCGGGGGGCACGCCAGCAACACGCACAGGATTTCCCTCCGCGTCCAATTCAAAAATCTCCGGATGCGTCCAGACATCGGCGCTGTCATGGTTCACAAAGATGGCGGCATCGCCAATCATTCGGATGCCTTTTTCCCCGCAATACCAGCGCAGGGCATTCCATTGCTCGGCAAAGAAAAATTGCAGCGCCTGCTCGATGGCCAGCGCCCGGCCCTGCTGCGAATGCAATTGTGCCAGCCCCTCATGGGTGCGCCAGCGAACTTCATCCGGCCAGGTGTGCCAACTGGCCCCACCAAACATGCGCCGCAGAACGCTAAATCTCGCATAGTCGTCCAGCCAATGCGCCTGGCTGCGACAGAACTCCACAAAGCGATTGCGTAAATCCCCGTTGCCTTGGTCGCTGTTGCAATAATCCATAAAATTCCCCGCCGCCTCTTCCAGCAGGGCAATTTTGGTGGAGATCACGCGGTCAAAATCCACCGCCCCCTCCGCGCCCGGCAATCCCGCCAACCGCTCGCGCGCCAGCCAACCCTGATCCGCAAGGGTTTCCAGGCTGATAAAGAGCGGATTACCCGCGAAGGCCGACAGCCCCGAATAGGGAGAATTCCCAAAGCCTGTTGGCCCCGGCGGAAGCACCAGCCAGTACCGCTGTTTTGCTGCGGCCATAAAATCTGCGAATGCATACGCGGCAGGGCCGAGATTGCCGATGCCGCCATGCGATGGCAACGAAGAAATATGCAGGATGATTCCGGAGGCGCG
Source organism: Acidobacteriota bacterium (assembly GCA_021810625.1). Lineage (GTDB taxonomy): Bacteria > Acidobacteriota > Terriglobia > Terriglobales > Acidobacteriaceae > JAJZIJ01. The sequence goes on along the minus strand of JAJZIJ010000012.1, from coordinate 6,515 downwards.
TTCTGTGAGCATGTTTCTAACTCCTTGCGTCTGCCGATAAGGTGCCTGAATGTCCCGAATGGCCGTTCGGAACGAAGTGCATTCGAGTGCCCGATAACGGAGATATTGTCCGGGCACTCGATGCGCATCTTGATTGCGCTAGCTGGGGCTGCCGGGCTGTCCGGGTATACCGGGTATCCCGGTCTGCATTCCCGCCAGCGCCCTCTTACTCATCCGAATCAGCCCGCGCTTCTTGTAGCGTTGTTCCAGGCTGGTAACAAATACTCCAAAGATTTCATCGCGCCGATCCTTCAACAAGTTCTCTCGCGTGGCGGCCATGTTCTGGGCAATCGCTTGTTCCGGCGGAATCTGCCGCTGCAGGATGTCGAGCACCACGCCCGTGCGACTGCTTAGAATCGGCGCGCTGATCTGCCCCGGAGCCAAGGTAAAGGCCACGGCGGCATCGCCAGTCATCGCGCCCAGATCGGGCACCTGCGCCGTACTATCGACCAGATCGCTGGTCTCCAGCTTGGCTCCCATCGCGGCAGCGGCCTTTTGCAGGCTGTTGTCCTTCTGCGCCAGGGCGGCCAACTGCTGGGTCTTTTGGCGTAGAATGTCCGGCAACTGCTGGTCGCGGTCATCTTCCAGAATGCGCGCTTTGTATTCTGCAAACGTCGGCGCATGGGCTGGTTGTACACCCGTCACCTGAAACACGGCAAACCCTTCGCCCGTCGATGCGGATTGCGGCGGGTCTCCTGGCTTCATGCTAAAAGCGCGCTTCAGCATCTGGGAGCCATCGGCCAATCCCGGCACCACGCCTCCCTGGGACAAATAATTGGTGCTCGTCACGTCCAGATGGTTGTCCTGTGCCGCCTTTTGTAAACCTTCCCGCTGCGCTTCGCCTTGCAATTTTATGGCGTAGTTTTGTGCGGCCTGTCCCTGCTGCTGCTGCGTCAGGTCAGCCAGTATCTCAGAACGAACCTCGCTCAGTGGTTTCAGATGGGCATCCTGCTTCTCCTCCACCTGCAAAATGTGATAGCCAAACTGAGTCTTGAACACGCCAGACATCTGTCCCGGCGGAAGAGAGAACGCCATCTTGTCGAACTCCGGGGCCGTTGTGCCGCGTTGCAGGAAGCCGAGTTCTCCCCCCTGCTGCTTGCTGCCCGGATCATCCGAGTCCTGCTTCGCCAGCGTCGCAAAATCCGCGCCATGCTGCAACTGCTTCAGGATGTCCTCTGCTTTCTTCTTGGCCGCAGCGTCCGTCTTTGCATCCGCATTGGGCGCAACCTTCACCAGAATGTGCCGCACACGAACCGCCTCCGGCACCTGGAACTGTTTCTGATGATCGCTGTAATACTGCTGCACCGCAGCATCGCTGATTGGCGTGGGGCCGCCGGGTATTTGATTCCATCCGAAAGCTATGTATTGCAACTGGCGCGTCTCTGGAACCGCCTGCGCATACCGCGCGGCATTCTTCTGAAAGAACGCCTCCAACTCCGCATCCGTTGGGTTGATCTGATTGCGCAGGTCTTCCGCAGAAAGCACTGCGTACTGAAACTTCACCCTGGTCGCCTGCTTCAGATAATCAGCGCGCACCGACGCATCGGAGACGGTCTGCCAGCCTGTCATCATCGCCTGGAGTCGGTCAACCACGAGTTCTTCTTTCAGTTGGGTCTCAAAATCATCGCGCGACAGCCCAAACTGGTTTTGCACAAAATTTTCATACTGTGTCTCGCCGATAAACTTTCCCTTCGGGAACAACACCACGGAGAATGGGCCATAGCGCAGTTCGTTGCGCAAATCTTCATCTGTAACCGTCACCCCCAGCCGATCTGCCTCCCGCAACATCACCGCGCGCTGTACCAGAGCCTGTCCCGCCCGCTGCATCACGTAGGGCAACACAAAGTCCGGCAGATGCTGCTGCTGCATCATGCGCTGCGCCAATTGCTGCACCTGCGTGGTCGGCACATCCGTGGACGCGCCAAAAACCCGACCAAAGATACCTTCACTATGAATGGTGGCATAGTTGTCGGAGCTGTCCATCGTATCCTGAAAGATGCCCGGCACCAACGTGATGACCATCAGAATGGCGGTGATCGAGATGAACCCGACGAAGATCACTTTCGTGATGCGGCTGTCCTGTTGCAGAAAACGAATCATAGATGAGCGATGACCTTAACAGCAGGCGCGCTCCCAGCGGCCTGGAATTTCCCTGTTCGCCTGCAAACTGCCGAAGCATCTCGCAGGCAGACAGAGCTAAACAAAAGTATAAATCACAGGAAGAGGACAGGCTCCAACCCGTCCCCAACCCTGCAAACCCCTTGGAGAAAAATGGCCCGGAAATTTCAAATTGCGCGCCGATTCATTTTGCATGTTGCGCTGGTTCGTTCGCCGTATCCGCCAGCGCCTGGTCGATAATCGCGTAGAGCTTCGTCGTGTCGGGAACCTCTATATACGGCACGCCATTGGTTCGGTTGGTCACGATCCAGATGGTCGGCGTGTGATCGATGCCAATACGCTTTCCAAGCGCGCGATCCGCCTTTACGGCGGCGGCCAGCTTGCCCATCGGATCAACAACGAACGGGAGAACAAGTTTGTGCTGCGTGGCAAAATTTTCCGCGAATGCGCGCAACTGCTCCTGGGTTTGGATGCTGGACTGATTGGCAAAAACCGAGTCCCGGAATTCATCGCCGATCTTCTTGGATTTGGTGTCGAACCAGCGCGCATCCACGGCAGCCTGGAAGCTCCAGACGTGGTAAGGCAGCGGAAAATCGTGACGAATCCAGGGAATGTGATACTGCTCCGCAGCCCGCCTCAGCAGCGGATTGACCCGCGCGCAATTGGGACATTCCATATCTTCAAATTCATAGATGGCGACCCGCGCGCCCGGCGGCGGCCTAAGCGCTGCGGGATCGTGAACCTGTGTGAGGGCAGGAGCGGTGGGAGCTGGCGCCCATTGGGCGTGCAAACGCGCTCCCACAACAAACAGGGCAAAGAGAGTGAAAAGGGTCAAAATACGCTTCAAGGTCATCCCACCGGATCGCTGGCTGCGATGGGTTTTATTGTACGATGCAGCAGGGTCGGGCGCGACAAAATTCCCGATGCCGATGCGCGATATCCTGACGCGATATCATGCTGACATGCCCGAAACCTCTGCCGATATATCCCGCGCCGCGTCGGATCGCGCAAAAAAAATCAAAGTCATCCTCTTTGACGTGGATGGAGTTCTCACCGACGGCGGCATCTGGCTCTTCCCCGCCCTAGCCGGCAATTCCTCCGCCAGCATGGTGGAGGCCAAGGGCTTTCACGCCCACGACGGCACGGCCATCTCTCTGGCGCGACTGGGCGGAATGAAGTGCGGCATCATCACCAAGCGCATCTCGGAAACGGTCGCCCTGCGCGCCCGCGACCTGCGCATGGAGTACGTCTACATGGGCCAGGCGCACAAGATGCAGGCCATCCGCGAGATTCTGGCCAAGGAACAGATCACGCTGGATCAGGTGGCCTACGTCGGCGACGACATCATCGACCTGCCCGTGATGCGTGTCTGCGGGCTGGCCATTGCCGTGGCCAATGCGCGCGCCGAGGTAAAGGCTGCCGCGCATTTTGTTACCGCCAACGCGGGCGGACATGGAGCCGGGCGCGATGCCGTGGAATTTATTTTGCAGGCAAAAAATCTTCTGTCTTCCGTGGTGGAGCAGTATATTGACGAACGAAACCCCATACCCGCGTCAATGGATATCGGCCAGGGCGGGATTTAAGTTCGTTTCTTCGCTATAATCCAAACACGCGGAGAGATGGCCGAGTGGCTGAAGGCGGCGGTTTGCTAAACCGTTGTAGGGTCAAAAGCTCTACCGGGGGTTCGAATCCCCCTCTCTCCGCCATGATTTACCTTCCAAGCTGTCCCATAACACCAAGCAATCTCAAGGAATCCCGGTATATTGCTGGCCTCCCTGTCCAAAGCGGCACTGTAACATCCCATTGCATCCAGGCATAACGTGCAGAAACTTTCGTTGCGAGAAATTGTCACCGTGAAAAGTCGCCACGCTGCGTTGAGTCGTGGTCTTGTTTTTTCTGTAAGTTTAATCGGCAATTCTTTCCGCTCGCCGTTAGACTTATGAGAATGAAGTCCTTGGCTGCGGTAGACACAATCAATGAGGTAGACTTCTGCGCCAAGATAGCGGCGGCAGTCCGGCCTATATTTGGCAATTTGGGGCAGCGATGCCCATTTGTAGAAGCGCGTATTGAAGGCATCGGTTCCACCTCCGGCAAGACCAAGCGCAAAGACTTCCGCTTCTACGATGCCCAAAACAAGATTTTGCTTACGGGCGAAGTCAAGCTGCCCGGCGGCATTTCCGCATTCGACACTGACCTCATACAGGACGCTCAGGAGAAAGCCGACCATGCGGGAGCGCAGTTTTTCTTTACCTGGGATGTCAATACCTTCGTCCTGTGGGATCGGCACAAGCAGGACAGGCCACTCCTCGACCGACGCATCAAGGTTTGGCATCTTCGCCTCAAACTCGGCTCGCCGCAGGATGTCGCCAAGCAAGAGACGCTGGACTACATCGAAAAGAGCTTCCTCCCAGACCTAATCGCAGACCTGTCGGACATTGTGACAGGGGTGAAGCGTGATTGGTCGCTTCCACCCGACGAAATTTTCCTCCGGTCGCTGGAGAGCCACCTTGAGTGGCCCGTGGCTTTGCTGCGTCAATTCCTGCATGAGAACGCCGAGATAGACAGGAGCTTCGATGCGCGGTTGCAGGATTGGATGCGGGATCAAGGTCGGCAGTTTCTTCGCAACCAGCCGGACGAATGGCGGAACGCGGTCGAAAACACGGCGCGAACGCTCGCCTACATCTGGACGAACCGCTTCATCTTCTACAAAGCTCTTCGCGCGCGCTTCACGGAGCTGCCTCGACTGGAGCTTGGGCCGAACATCAAGAATGCCAATCAGGCCACCAGGAGGATTGGCGAACTCTTTCGTCGCGCAGCCCAGGAAAGCGGAGATTACGAGACACTCCTCTTCCCGGAAAAACTTGATTGGGCAAACGATCAGGTCTTTGCGCCTGCGGGTGCTGTGGATGCCTGGCGCAGCTTTCTCCGTGGTATTGACGCGGTGGACTTCCGTGATGTGCCAGCCGACGTGGTTGGCCTCATCTTCCAGAAGCTCGTCAGTCCAGAGGAGCGCTATCGGCTCGGCCAGCATTTCACCGGGCCGGATCCAGTGGATATGATTAACTCGTTCTGCATTCGCGGAGCCGAGGATGTCGTGCTTGATCCAGCCTGCGGCAGCGGCAGCTTTCTTGTGCGCGCCTATTACCGCAAGCGCGCCATGAACGACCACAGGCCGCACTCCATTTTGCTGAGCGAGCTTTATGGAACAGACATCGCGCTCTACCCAGCCCATTTAGCGACGCTCAACCTGGCAGCGCGTGAAATTAACGACGAAGCCAATTATCCCCGCATCGCGCGTTCTGACTTCTTTGACGTACTGCCGAACAAGCCCTTCTGTGAATTGCCGCTCGGCAAAGCCAAACAGAGCCTGCCCGTGCTCGTTCCGCCTCTGGATGCGATCGTGGGCAATCCCCCTTATGTCCGCCAAGAAAAGGTGCTCAAGGCCAACAAGCCAAAATATGCCCAGCGCGTCCTTGATGCGTTCCCAGACACGCAATTGAGCGGGCGGGCGGACTTGCACTGCTACTTTTGGCCCCACGCCACACGCTTCCTGAAAGAGGGCGGATACTTCGGCTTTCTCACCAGCGGCCAGTGGCTCGATGTGGATTACGGCTTCGCGTTACAGCGCTGGATACTGCTGAACTTTCGGATTATTGCCATCCTTGAAAGCGCGACGGAGCGCTGGTTCCCGGATGCCCGCGTCAAGACCTGCATCACAATTCTCCAGCGATGCGCTGACCCCGAGAAGCGAAAAAATAATCTCATCCGCTTTGTCAGATTTGAGAAGCCGTTGAGCGAAATCATCGGCCCCCTCGCCTCCAGCGAAGTCGGCAAAGAGGCGGAGCAGGCGGAGCAGGCGCGGCAGGGTGCCGTGGATGCGATCCGCGATGAGATTGAGCGCGTTGTCGCGCCCGTCCACAATGACAGATGGCGCATCCTGCTCAGAACGCAGGAGGAATTATGGAACGAAGGTGTCCGCGCGGGCGTGGTGCTGAGGAACAAGGCGTTGGAGGCCGACACCACCGATGAGGAAGACGGCGAAGATGACGGGGAGATACCACGTTCGTTCGACCCCGCCGTGCCCCGACACGACTACGCGGCAGGCAAGTGGGGACGCTATCTGCGCGCGCCAGATTTGTATTTCGAGGTGATGGATACATTCCGCAACCGCTTGGTGCCGCTTGGCTCCATCGTCGATGTGCGTCGCGGCATCACAAGCGGATGCGATGCTTTCTTTATGCCTCGTGACGTTACCGAAGAAGTCCTTGCCCGGAACAGCGACGAAAAGAAATTCAAGAAGCTGCTGGGTGTCGGCAGGGATGTGGTGATGAGAGGGAAAATCCGCATTATCAAGGACG
>JAJZIJ010000047.1 GCA_021810625.1 Acidobacteriota bacterium | reverse complement strand
CTGCGAAAGCTAAGTCGGGCATTCTTATGAATGTCCATTCGATCTTCTCCTTTGAAACAGATTGCTCGTCACAATCAGCTTCTCCGGTTCAGTTCGAATGGACAACCTCTTGAAAGATCACAGGCACCCGCCAAAGAACTTTGGAGACTGACCTCATGCCCGAACAAATCAAGTTTTCAACGACGGTCGAACAGAAGCTCGGACATTACGTCTACCGTCTAATAGACCCACGCAAGGGAGAGACGTTCTATGTCGGCAAAGGCGTCGGTAACCGCGTTTTCGCGCACGTTAAGGACGAGCTTGGTGCAGACGCCAATGCCAACGCCCTGTCAGAGAAGATTCAGCGAATTCGGGAAATCCGCCGCGCCAACCTTGAAGTGATACACGTCATCCATCGGCACGGGATGGATGAGAAGACTGCATTAGAGGTTGAGGCAGCGTTGATAGACGCTTACCCAGAGGCCAGCAATTTAGTTAGTGGTCAAGGATCTGACGCGCATGGTCTCATGCACGCTAAACGGATCATTGAACTCTACGAGGCGAGAGAGGTCGTCTTTCGCCATAGCGTAATACTTATCAATGTAAGCCAGTCAGTAGCCGAGAAGGGCAGCTATGAGGCCGTTCGCTACGCTTGGATGCTAGACCCTAAAAGGGCGGAGAAAACCGAGTATGTCTTGGCGGTTGATCAAGGGCTGATCATCGACGTGTTCGTCGCAGACAAATGGCTTGAGGCAACCGCCGAAAATTTCCCACGCGCGGCACCAGATTGGCCAGACTGGAAAGGTCGTCGGTGGGGGTTTGTAGGTCACAAGGCTCCCGAAGATGTAGCCAGTCTTTATAAGCGCTGCCGTCTTCCCGACACCATGCGGAAGCGCGGCGCTGCTAATCCGATCCGATACGCAAACAAGACCGGGCCACTCGACGATCCGGACGGCGACACGCACTCCTAGCGCGACAGCCGGGTGCCCCATTCAAGCCTTCTTTTGGCTTGAGTGGGATTTTCTCCGCATATCCAACATCGTTGGTACCCACAGAAAAGTGTCATTCTGAGCGCCGGGTGCCGGGTGCCCCATCCTTCGCGTTTTTGCGAAGGGTGGGAGGAATACGGGACGTACCCGATAGGAATACTGTCTACGGGTTCATGCTTTTTCATCCCACCCTTTGCGCCAAGGACGCACAAAGGATGGGGCACCCGAAGAAGAATCCAGATAATCATGATACCCAATCCTCAGCCAGTATTCTCTGGATTCTTCGCTTCGCTTCGCGAGCCTACCCTGAGCGAAGCCGAAGGGTTCAGAATGACGCTCTTTAATCCCTGACTCCACTCCCTATGAATCCGCCATAGCTGCTAGACTCGGAGCGAATGCCCGATTTGCCATTATTCCGAGCCGCTGCTGTGGCCGCCTTGATTCTGGCGAATGCCTTTTTTGTGGCGGCGGAGTTCGCGCTGGTTTCCACGCGGCAGACACGCGTGCAGCAGCTTGTGCAGCAAGGGAAACCGGGGGCGCGCACGCTGGAGAAGTTGCAACGAAATCTGGACGAGTTTCTGCCCGCCGTGCAGATTGGCGTCACCCTTTGCAGTCTGGCCCTGGGCTGGCTGGGCGAGCCGTTTGTCGCCATGCTGCTGCATCCCCTGTTCCACCATCTGCCCCATGCGGCGGCGTATGCCCGTGTACTTTCGGTCGCGCTGGCTTTTTTGTTGATTACCTATTTTCACGTTCTGATGGGAGAGCTGGTTCCAAAATCCCTGGCCCTGCGCAAGGCGGAACAGATGGCGCTGGTTATTGCAGGGCCGATGGATGCGTTCATGCAGCTTATCGCGCCGCTGGTGCGCGCAATGAATCGCTCGGCGGCGTTCGTGCTGCGCCTGTTTCGCACCGCGCCGGTGCCGGAGGGCGGAGTGCATTCTCCAGAAGAACTGAAATTGATCGCAACAGCCACGCGACGCATGGGGCTGTTGCCGGAGTATCAGGAGGCCATTCTGCATCGCGTTCTGGACCTCGATCAGGTGCCGGTACGGGAGATTATGACGCCGCGACAGCGCATTTTTTCTTTGCCGTCCGATATGACAGTGGCCGCCGCCAGCGCGCGCATCATCGACATGCAGCACTCGCGCATTCCCGTGTACGACGCAGCGCGCGGGCCGGAACATATTCTGGGCGTGGTGTACTCCAAGGATTTGTCGCGCTGGATGCACTTTCAGGCGACCCTGCCATTGAATGCGTCGTTTGCATCCAGTGCATCGCCGTCATCATCGCAGGAGAAGACCTTGCGCCTGCACTCATGGATGCATGATGTTCTGGTGGTTCCAGAGACCAAGCCCGTCTCCGATGTGCTGATTGAATTTCAGAAACGGCGCAGGCACATGGCGATTGTCGTCGATGAATTTGGGACGACGACGGGGCTGGTGACAGTGGAAGACGCGCTGGAGCAGATAGTCGGCGAGCTGGATGATGAGTTCGACCTGCGCGATACGTCGATCCTGCGTTTGGATTCTGGCGTGTTGTTGATTGAGGGCAGCGCCAACCTGCGCGATCTGGAGCAGCAGATCCATCTGACGCTGCCACGCGATGGCGGCGTGGAGACTCTGGCGGGATTCGTGCTGGCGCGGCTGCAAAAAATCCCAGCGCCGGGCGATACATTTCTTTTTGAAGGGCGACGGATTACAGTCGTCACAATGGATGGACTGCGCATCGGGCGTGTACGCATCGAGCCGGAGCTTGCAACGCAGATGGGTGCCAGCGCCGCTGAAGCATCTGCTGGAGCATCTGCGAAACAGGATGGAAAATTGCCATCAACAAGAAAGCCAGACCATCGCGGCGGAGGCGCATCGCGCGCATGAAAAACGCAGCACGCACCATTCTGAAGCGCCTACTGTATCTGCTGCCGGTACTGTGGCTGGTGGTTTCGCTGGTCTTCCTGCTCATCCATCTGGTGCCCGGCGATCCGGTGCAACAGATGCTGGGCGAGGGCGCAACGACAACCGATATTGCGGCCCTGCGTCATGCGTATGGTTTGGATCTCCCACTGTCGTTGCAATATCTTCACTATTGGCGCGATGTGCTGCACGGAAATCTTGGCCGATCTTTGCGCCTGAACACCTCCGTTACGAGCCTGGTTTTTTCGCGCTATCCCTACACAATGGAGTTGGCGATCCCCGCCATTTTCTTCGCCATCCTTCTATCGCTGCCTGCCGGGATTGCCAGCGCATTGCACCGGGCGCGATGGCAGGATCGCTGGTTGAGCGTGGTGAGTCTTCTGGGGCTATCGTTTCCCAGTTTCGCGCTGGGGCCGATTTTGATTTTAATTTTTGGCATTCATTTTGGCTGGCTGCCTGTCTCCGGCACCGGATCGTGGAGGCATCTGGTATTGCCCGTCATCACGCTGGGCAGCGGCATGGCGGCGATTCTGACGCGCATGGTGCGCACAACCATGCTGGAGGAACTGGGGCAGGATTACATTCGCACGGCCCGCGCCAAGGGACTCTCCGAGCGCGCAGTGGTCTATCGTCACGCCTTGCCGAATGCGATGATCCCGCTGCTGACCGTGCTGGGGCTGCAATTTGGAACCTTGCTGGCCGGAGCCATTGTGACTGAGACGATCTTCTCCTGGCCGGGGCTGGGACGGTTGACGGTTTCAGCCATCTCCAACCGCGATTATCCGCTGGTGCAGGGCTGCATTCTAACCATTGGCCTGACCTACGTTCTGGTAAACCTGCTGACGGACGCGCTGTATGGCGTGGTAAATCCGCGTGTTCGTCAATGAGCGCGCTATTCTGCTCCTGCGCCTTCCAGAGAAAGAATCTGCGGTCGCAAGCCAGTGGAAGTGCATTCCAGAACACCCAGCGTGATGGGCAGACCAAAGCGCCGCGGCCCTGCGCTGCCGGGATTGAAGTACAGCACATCCCTCTCCCAATAGATTGCCGCTTGATGCGAGTGGCCATACACAACGGCAGCGATGCCAGCGGCGGCAGGATTCAAATCCAGATCGTCGATGCTGTGTACCAGATACAAAAGATGTCCGTCGAGAACGACCGTCTCCGTGGCTGGGAGGGCCGCGCAGAGACCGCGCTGGTCGATATTGCCACGAATCGCCGTTACAGGAGCAATGCGGCGCAACGACTCCAGAATGGAAGCATCCCCCACATCGCCTGCATGCAGAATGTGGTCGCAGCCGCGCAGCGCGACGAGAGCCTCTGGACGTAACAGACCGTGCGTGTCCGAAATAACGCCGACGCGAATGCCGCTGTCGGACATCAGACGCCAGCCCCCAGCCGTGCAATCCGCCGCGTGCGCGGATCCAACTGGTCACGCATTCCATCGCCAAGAAAATTGAAGGCCAGCACGCACAACATAATCGCCAGTCCGGGAAAGACAACCATGTGCGGAGCATCGAAGAGATGGAAGCGGGCATCGTTCAACATGGCTCCCCAACTGGACGTGGGTGGCGGAACACCCAGACCGAGGAAGCTGAGCGTGGCCTCCGCAAGAATGGTTCCAGCCATGCCGATGGCCGCCTGCACCAGGATCGGCTGCATGATGTTGGGCAGAATGTGTCGCAAAAAGATACGCAAATCTCCAGCGCCCAGAGCGCGGGAGGCCTCGACATACTCGCGCTCGCGCGCGGCCAGCACTTGCGCGCGCGCCAGCCGCGCATAGCCCACCCAGCCTGTAATCGAGAGCGCGAAGACCAGATTCCACAGTCCCGGCCCAAGGAAGGCGACAAACGCAATCGCCAGCAGCAATCCCGGCAAGGCAAGGAAGGTGTTCATCAGCAGAACGTTCAGCACGGTGTCAATCCATCCGCCGTAGTAGCCTGCCACTCCGCCCAGAATCAAGCCGAGCAGCAGGGCCAGGCCAACCACGGAAGTCGCCACGATCATGGAGATGCGCGCGCCATAAATAACGCGAGAAAGAATATCGCGGCCCAGTTCGTCGGTGCCAAACCAGTGGGCCGGGGAGGGCGGCTGCAAGCGCGACGCCAGATGAATGGCCGCCGGATCGGATGGCGCAAGCCACGGAGCCAGCAGCGCCATCAGGATAAAGATCACCAGCAACACAATGCCAATGGCGGTCAACGGCTGCTTCCACAGTTCCCTCATGCACTCCGATTGTAGGGCAGCGGCGATAAGATTGCGCTACAAATGTGCCACGAATGCGACGACGTGGGATGATATGGTGGAAGAAGCCAGTTTGCCAAACCATTCCGTCTTCATGATTGTTGAACACGCCCAAATGTCCGACAGCAACGGAACGCCCCACCGAATTCTTCTGCTTTCTCCATTTTTCTTTCCAGAGCTAATCTCGACAGGAAAGGCCAACACGCATCTGGCGCAGGCATTGGCGGCGCATGGGGCTGAGGTGAGCGTGGTGTGTTCCCACCCGCTGTACCCGGACTGGGTTCCGGTGCGGAGTGACGCATCTCTACCGGGCGTTACCATCCTGCGAGACGGCGCATGGGTGCGCTATCCCAAACGCATGTCCCTGCGCCGCGCTGTTCTGGAAGGATGGTTCGCCGGATATGCCGCGTATCACGCCTGGCGGCTTCGCAGGCGCGTTGATGTTGTCGTTGGCGTGTTTCCGCCCAGCCTGTTTGCGCTCGGCACGCATTTTTTATTGCCTCGGCGCATTCGCCGGGTTGCCGTCGTCCACGATTTACAGGGCGTACTGGCCGGACAGCATGAGAGCGCTCTGCGCCGTGGAATTGCCCGCCTGATCCATGCCGTGGAGTCGCGGGTGTTTCATGCACAGGATCGCTGCATCTTTTTCTCTGCGGACATGGCGCAGGTGGCGCGGGAATCCTACGGCCTGGACGCAGAGAAGGTCGCCGTGCAATATCCGTTTGTTACGATCGAACGTTGGAGTGCAGCGGGCGCCACGGAGCCAGAGAGTCGGTTGCAGCATGTCCTTCCCTCCGGGCAGGCGCATGTTGTCTATTCGGGCGCGTTGGGCTTCAAGCAGAATTCGGAGATACTTGTGAGGTGGATGCAGACGGCGGCGCAACGATTTTCCGGCGTGCAATTCCATGTATTTTCCGGCGGCCCAATCTTTGACACATTGCGCGCGCGCGCCGCAAGCCTGGCCGATATGCGCGTACATTTTCATCCTCTCGTGGAAGAGCGCGATTTGCCAGAACTGTATGCGCGCTCGACCATCCAACTCGTTCCCCAGGCAGAAAAAACAGAGGCTGGCGCATTACCGTCGAAGCTGCCCAACCTGCTGGCGGCGGGTGTCTACACGCTGGCGATTACGTCGGCCAGCAGTGAGGTGGCGCGGCTGCTGCGTGAGGCCAAAACAGGCAGCATTGTGGAGCGATGGGAGGAGCCATTATTCCTTGCGCGACTGGAGGAAGCCTTGCAGCAGGCGCAGGCCGTCTCCGCAGCCGAACGACGGAGACAGACGCAGGCATTGCTGAGCCGCTTTACCGTGGAGAATATGGTGCAGTTGATCGTTGGAGCGGAGCAGTCGGCGGCAGGAGAAAAGTCGTGAGCCAGAAAACATGTGTGATCTTCGGCGGAACGGGCTGCATTGGCACGCACGCAACGCAGCATTTTCTGGAACACACAAACTTTGAGCGCATCTATCTAGCCGATCTGCGGCCTCCCTGCGCCGCTGGCTATGCAAGCCGCTTGCAACAGGCTATGCAAGCCGGGCGCGTGGTATATGTGCCTCTTGATGCGCGTCAGCCGATTCGATCCGGGATATTGCCGGAGCGTTGCGATACCGTCTTCAATTTTGCCGCCATTCATCGCGAGCCGGGCCATGCGCCGCGAGAGTATTACGAGACCAACCTTCTTGGCGCAGAAAACATTTGCGCGTATGCCAGCGCGGCAACGGCATCGCAGATGCTTTTTACCAGCAGCATCGCTCCTTATGGTTCCAGTGAGGAAACAAAAAATGAAGAGACGCTGCCCGTTCCAGACACGCCCTATGGTGGCTCCAAGCTGGTTGCGGAGAAAATCCATCTTGCGTGGCAACAGGCCGATACGTCGCGAAGGCTTGTAATCCTGCGTCCCGGCGTGGTCTTCGGGCCGGGGGAACAAGCCAACGTTACGCGACTGGTACGCAGTCTGGCTCGCGGCTACTTTGTCTACGTTGGCAACAAGGCCACCCGCAAGGCGGGGGTCTATGTAAAAGAACTGTGCCGCGCGATGCAGTTTGCATTGGAATGGCAACACGCCAATTCGCAACCACTGCTGCTCTGGAATGTCTCCGCCGATCCGCCACCCACGGTGGAGGCCTTTGTTCAAGCCATCGGCATCGTTATGGGACGGAAGCGGCAACCGCGCTCCATTCCACGCAGCGTGCTCATGGGGTGCTCCTACCCGGTGGACGCCATCGCTCGCTTACTTGGCATATCGCAGCCGATCAATCCCGTTCGCATGCGCAAGTTATTTCGCTCCACCAACGTGGAACCGAAGCGTCTGCGCGAAGCAGGCTACCAATGGCAATACACATTAGAGCAGGCATTCGCAGATTGGCAGCAGGAGGCTCCAGAAGATTTTCTTCCGTGACCGAAGGTCGAACCAGCCGTCGAGCCACGCGCCAACAGGCACCCCTCTGTCCGTCCAAGGGATGCATCCTTCCGCGTGATACATCACGCTACCAGATACGCAGAACAACACCAGCGCTGAGGCGGAAGTTGTTCTGGCGATTATTAACTCCATTGGGTATCCGCGTGAAGAAATAATCGGCCTGGACGGGACGGATGGCCCAATACGACCCAAAACGAATATCCAATCCCCCCCCAGCCATCAAGGCGAATCCGTTGGTCGCGCTGGTCGATCCCGATGTAACCGGGAAGTAGGAATCAAAACCATGCGCCACGCCAACGAGCGTTTGCGCAAAGGGCGCGTAGCGATGATGGATCGGATAGGTGAAGCGCGGCCCCGCTGTGAATGATACCAGCGACAGCCCGTGCGCTCCGCCATTGACGCTTCCGGTGCGTTCCCCCGTCAGATCGGCCACGCCACTCAACCAGCGGTAGGCGTGAATGGCTGCTTCCGTACTGCCACCATTCATCGTGAAGCAGTTGCACTGGCCTGGACCTTGGTTGGCATGCATGTAGCTGTAGGCGAAGGAGATTTCCAGCGGCGCAGCAATGGCCTTGGCCTTGTCTCCGCTGTAGGCCACGTAGGGCGAGGGCGCAGCGGCGCGCGAGCTGGAGCTTTGCGCCGCAGCGGTGAGAGATACTGCGGCTGTGAAAAACACCATTGCACAGCCGAGAAAGAGTGTTCCAATCGTTCGCATAAATCTTTTATATCTCCTATTGCGTAACGGTAAGGTTGAGATGGACGGTTCGGATCATGCCTCCCGATGCTGGAACCGACTGCACGGTCACATTCGAGATGGCTGCGGGCGTGGGGCCAAAGAAGCCGCCCTTACAGCCGGAGATGCCTGCCGCCAGCGCTCCTGTCAGCAACACCAGCAGGCAGAGTTGCAACATCCGCTGCCGCGTCTTCGGGAGATTCTTCCTGCGCCCAAAGGCGGCCAGTCCGGCCATGCTTCCCGGCCACCAGAAGGCCAGCGCCGGAAGAATTGGACTCACCGGGCTTTGTGGCCCGAATGGGCTGGGCATTCCCTGCATCCACGTCAGCGGCGGCACTGTCGCCGCGTTGGTCTCGATATTCAGCGGCACCGTGACCACAGTATTACTGCCATCCAGCGTCACCGTGGTACTCTGCGCCCCGTTCGGAAAGACGCAGTATGCGCTGGATGGCAGGTTGAGGCAGTTCAGCGTGAGCGTGTTGGCGTAGCCCCCCGTGGGCGTGATGGTCAGCGTCGTGTTGCCCGTCTGTCCTGCCACGATGGTCAGCGCGGTTGGAGTCGCCGTCAGCGTATAGCTGGGCAACGCGGCTGCGATCACCGTCACCGTCACGCTGCTGGTTGAGGTCGCGAAGCTGCTGTTCCCCGCGTAGGTGGCCGTGATGCTGTCCGTGCCCACGGGCAGCGATGTGGTGGAGAAGGTCGCCGCGCCATTGCTCAACAGTCCCGTGCCGAGCGGCACACTGCTTCCGCCATTATTCGTGTAGGAGAAACTAACCGTTCCGGTTGGAGTTCCCGCGCTGCTGCTCACCGTCACCTTCAGTGTTACGTTTTGTCCATCGGTCACGCTCGTCGAGGATGCCGTCAGCGTGGTTGTGGTGGTTGCGGGCGGCACAACGACGTAGGTAAATGTCACGGCGGGACTGTTGCTGCTGGTGCCAGCCGAATTCGTCACTGTTACCGATACCGAGCCAGCGCTGCCCGCAGGCGTTTTCAACGTGATGGTCGTTCCCCCCGAGTTCACGGTAAAGTTGGAGCTGGACACCACTGTGTTGCCAAAATTCACCGCTGTTGCGCCAGTGAAATTCGTCCCCGTGATAATCACCGAAGTACCACCCAACGTTGAACCGCTATTCGGATTGATTTGGCTCACCGTTGGTACTGTACCCGTGCCCGTGCCAGCCAGGTTCACCTGTTGAGATGTTCCCGCCGCACTCATGGTGTTGTCGGTAACACTCACCGTGCCGGTCAGTGGTCCGGGAACCGTGGGCGCAAACTCCACGCCCAGGTCGCATGTTTCGCCCGGATTCAGTGTCGTTGTATTCGTGCAGGTGGTGCTTGATCCCAGGCTGAAGTTGGTCGTCACGCCGAGCGCTGTAAAATCAAGCGGCGCATTGCCGATGTTCTGCACCGTCGCCACCTGCTGCGCGCTGGTGGAGCCGACTGGCGTGCTGGGGAAGTTCAACGTCGTTGGCGGCTGTGTCGCCCAGCTTATCCCAATCACGCGGTTGTTGCCCGTGTCTGCGATGTACAGGTTCCCCGCTTCATCCAACGTCACATTCCTAGGATTACACAAGAGCGAGGGCGCACCGCTTCCACAGTTTGTCGTCGGCATCAGCGCGCTGCTTATGGGCACCACCGTCTGTACCCCGGCGGGTGTGATCTCCACCACCTCGTTGAGAATTTGATCCGCGACGTAGACATCTCCCGCTGCATCCACCGCCACGCCTTTGACGTGCTTCAGACCGAGACTGCCCGTCGGCACCACTGTACGCGCCCCGCCCGCCGCTATCTCTGCAACCAACTGGGGTGTGGAAGAGGGAACGCCGTTGTCCGTATAGTACACATCCCCCAAGCCATCTACCGCCAGACCTTCGGGATTACACAGGCCATTAATCAGCGTCCTCTGCGTCAGGGTCCCGCCCAGCGTCAGTGTTTTCTCTATCAGGTATTCCTGACTGTTGCCATCGTCCAGAATGTAAAGATTCCCTGCGCCATCCACATCTGCGTCATCGGGATGACTACTGCCGCCGATGCCATACGGAACTGTAGCTGACCCACTGCCGCCCGCAAGCGCGCTCGCCGGAATCTCCTCCACAAAACCAGCGGTGTTGGTGGGGCCACCACCATCATCCGTAATGTAGAGATTCCCAACGCCATCCACATCCAGGCCATAGGGCTGCACCAAGCTGACTGTAGACACTGTTGTCTGCACCCCGCTCGGCGTTACCTTGATCACGCTTGGGGGGGAGGCGTTGTTCGATATGTAAAGGTTCCCCGCGCCATCCACGGCCACGCCCTTGGGCGCAACCAATCCGGTCGTTGGCACCACCGTCTGCGTTCCGCCCGGCCCAAAGGCTCCTAGCGGGCCAGTGCCCGTGCCCCAGATGTACGTTGTGGTGGTAAATGTTTCGATGGAGTTGGAGCTAACAATCTGCACGCCGCCCAAAATAGCGCCGGGGGCAGAGGGCGCGAACTGCACCTCAATCTTACAGGTCTGCCCCGCAGTGTAGGAAGCAGCAATGCATGTCGTGCCTCCCGCCACAAGGGTAAAGTCCTTCCCTGTTGCTCCGCGCGTCACCACAGTCACAGGGTTACTCCCCAGCGTGCCTGCGCTCTGGAAGGTGTAGACCAGGAATTGCGTGCCCGTGCTGCCCACAAGCACTGGAGAGGCAGTCAGAGGAGTAAAGTTGACGCTCTGGGAAATCTCCGTCACGCTGGTACTCCCGCTATCCGTGACGTACACGTCTCCGGCTGCATCCACCGCCACGCCAGCGGGATTCGTCAAGTTGGAGCCTATCGACGTACCCGTCCCGCTTGGCAGTAGCTCTACCACATCGCCAGTAGCATTCGTAATGTAGAGGTAGGTCTCCTGCGCGCCGCCCGTCATCGTGACTACATCCACCGCCACGCCCCCGGGGGAAGTTAGAATCTCGGGGGACACTGACACCAGCGTCTGCGTCCCGCCAAATGTTGGCGTCACGCCCGCATCTTCCACCACCCGGTTGTTGCCAGTGTCCGCGACGTAAACATTCATTCCACTTGACGTTGATGCCACCGCCACGCCGTAGGGGCTCTTGAAGCCGGCATTCACGCCGCCCACCAAGATATCCGAGCCGCTCGTAGGCACCTCCACCACGCGGTTATTGCCAGTGTCCGCGATGTAAAGATTGCCATTGGAATCCACCGCTACGCCGCGGGGTGCACTCAAGCCAGTCGGCGCCGTGATGTTTGTGGACACCAGCGTATCCGTCCCGCTGCCACCCGCAAGCACGCTCGCAGGCACCTCCACCACGCGGTTATTGCCAGTGTCCGCGATGTAAAGATTGCCATTGGAATCCACAGCCACACCTTCGGGACTCTTCAGTGTGGTTGGCGAGGTGATGTTTAGGGGAACCACCGTAGCCACTCCGCCCGGCGTTACCTCCACCACGCGATTATTGCCGGTATCCGCAATGAAAACATCCCCCGCAGCATTTACCGCCACGCCTCCAGGGGAAGTAGCCAGCGTAGACGGCGCGGACGTGATCGCAGTCGTGAGCAGCGTGGTTTGCTGTCCGTTGAAGGTGATGGGAGGTACCGGCGTCATCGCCTGTGCCGTCGGTATCGCCAGCGCCATGCAAAAGGCGGCCAGCAGCAGCGACAGGGTTGCGCGACGGACGTGAAAGTTCCGGCTGCGGACGACAGACGGAAGCAAGAAAAAGCGCGATACAGCTATTGACGTGGACATGGAAGAAAACCTCGCAGAATCGGAATGCAACGCCCCCAAGCATCAAAACCGGATGCTTGCGCGGCTGCCTGGAGCACACAGACAACACTCAGCCGCAGGATACTGACAACAGAGTACGAGCAAAAACCGGGAAACCCGATACCAGAAAACGAATCTTTCGCCATTCTACCCCAGATTCTCCAAAAATCCACATGTTTTTCTTTGCGAATTTCACCATCATAGACATTCAGCCCAAGGCGCGCCAGGCAGACGGAGGACATCCCGGCGGAAGTATCTCTCGGCTCCACCACTCCCCGGCCTACAAACCTTCTGACAATAAAGGTTGCCTATGAGCCATCCCAGGGGCTAGTATCTGGACGAGGTTCGGTGCGGCTCCTTGAGCCACCACACCCAAGCGGGGCGCACCGTTCGCTGGAGCAAGCAGTTCCCTGGTGGATATCTGTGCAAGCGCCTTCCATTGCAACCACGACACGAAACACAAAAGCGTTGCAATCCGGATTGAGAGCTTACACGGAACCCCCTTAGGTACTAAATTGAATGCAGTTGCCGAATTTGGCCACAATCCCCAGCGTAACGGAGTGAATCTGTATGGCGTGGTATGCCTATTGTGTTGCAGAAAAGCAGGCGTTTCCTGAAGTTGCCCACCATCGCAAGCCGGTGCCAATGGATCAGTTGGTGGGAGTGCTTGGAAATCAAATCTTTCTCTATCCGGCCAGTGACTTTGCCGTCATCGTTAGCGAACATACCCCCCAGGACACCCTGGATCAAAAATCCGCTGTCGATCATGCGCGGGTGATTGGGGATTGCTTCAAAATCTCCACCGTGTTGCCGTTTCGATTCGGCACGATCTTCCCCGACGATGCGGCGCTGCGCCGTGCCGTCCGCAGCAACCAACGGCAGTTCCTTGTCAATGTGGAGCGGTTGCGTGGCAAAGCGGAGATGCACCTGAAGGTTCTGGTGAATGATGTCTGCCCGGACTTGCCGAAATATGAGGTTGCGGCCTGCGCGGGCAAGGAGTACCTGTCGCGTTTGCGCGAGACAGCATCCATGCAACGGGATCGACAGATCAAGGCGCGGGCCATCTCCATGCAGATGCATCGAATGTTTACTCCGCTCGAAGAAGATATCTCCTGCCGACGCATGGAGTCGGGCAAAATGCAGTTGGATATTGCGCATCTGATCGACCACTGCTGCGTCGAACGGTATCAAAACAAGTACTCCAGCGCGAGCCAAACCATGCACGATTGCAGTCTGGCCCTGTCCGGCCCTTGGGCGCCGTATCATTTTGTTCATCGAGCCTTGCGGACAGCGCAAGGCTCAGGAACACACGGCCAAGCCTGAACCGCCCGCTGGAATTTGATCCCCGCACGACGCAATCACAAAATCCCCCTGCGAACCCCGCGCCCGCAGGGGGATTTTGTTTCGGGGTCGTTGACAAGGAGCGAGACAGGAACAAGGACACCGACCCACTATGCGATGGACGATGCCCAGCGAAATATGTGAGCACAAAAAATGGTCGCGCGGCACGGGCGACCATTTTCTTCCAGAGTGTTTATTGGAATGGATTTGCCTGGTGAGCGCGCTGGGACTCGAACCCAGGACCCACGCATTAAAAGTGCGATGCTCTACCACCTGAGCTACGCGCTCTCACCTTTTATAAATTTACTACAGTATGGGTCAATATCGCGTGCCCGGACACGTCCCATCCCCATCCTCAGTCGATGCCCAGTTTTTCCTGCATCTGTTCCAGCGTCAGTCCCTTCGTTTCTGGATAAACAAAAAGCACGACAAAAAACTGGAGCGCCATCATGGAAGCGAAGAAGTAAAAAGGAATTGACGCATGATGCAGCGCAAAGAGAGGAAACACGCCGGAGATCGCCGCGTTCATCACCCAGGTGGCCGAGCTGCCCAGGCTTTGTCCCTGCGCGCGCACATTGGTGGGGAAGACTTCGCCCAGGTACACCCACACCACTGCACCCTGCGAAAAGGCAAATGAGGCAGTGTACAGAATCAGCAGTGGCAGCAGCGCATTTTGATGTGTTCCTGCTTGAAAGATGACGGCGACCATGCCCATGCAGATCGTCATGCCGACGGCGCCGATCAACAGCAGCGTCTTGCGTCCGAGCTTGTCGATAACGGACATGGCCACGAGCGTGGCGATCAAATTGGCCAGTCCAACATACACGGCTTGCAGATCGGCAGACAGGCGACTGAACCCGGCATACGCAAAAATATCATTCAGGTAATACAAAATGGCGTTGATGCCAGAGAGTTGATTGAACATGCCCACAGTGACGGCAAGAAAGATCGGTAGAAGATATTTTCGGTGGAATAGCGATGTCCGGTTCGTCGGGCTGTCCTGGCGAATGGCAGCAAGTATCTCCTGCAACTCCGCTCCGGCATCGGGCGACCCGGATGCCTGGAGTACCGCGCGCGCTTCCTCCACGCGGCCTTGCAGTGTAAGCCAACGTGGGCTGCGTTCAACACGAAACAGCATTCCCAGAAAAAACAGGGCCGGGATGGAGGCCACGCCCAACTGCCAGCGCCACTCCGCTACGCCCAGATGGAGCGTGGCGATCAAAAAATTTGACAGATAGGCCAGCAGAATTCCAACGACGATGTTGATCTGAAATGTTCCCACCAGTCGGCCACGCCATGCTGCGGGAGCGATTTCGGCAATGTACATTGGCCCCAAAACCGAGGAGCCTCCAATGCCCATGCCTCCGATCACGCGAAAGGCAAGCAGCGCATCCCAGTTCCACGCCAGGGCGCAGCCAACGGCGGAGATCACGTAGAACAATGCCATGATCCGCAGGCTGTCGCGCCTGCCGATACGCTGTCCGGGAATGCCCGCCAGCACGGAGCCAATAATGGTTCCGAGAAGAGCGCTGGATACGGTGATGCCAAGCTGCGAACTCGTGAGGTGATACACCAGCGTAAGCTGGCGGGTCGTGCCTGCGATAACCGCCGTGTCAAAACCAAAGAGCAGGCCGCCCAGAGCGCCCACCAGCGTACTGCGAACAAGATAGGAGTTGAGTTTCATAGCGCGGTTGCGTCCCTGTCACCATACAGGATCGGCATTCCAGTGTCACGCCGGGATGTTTTGCGGCAGGGGTGCAATCTGGGTTTGCTTTGACGGGAATGGGCCAGGGCAACATTTCATGGATTTTATGGATCGTTATCCCCGTATGGAACTGGCCGATACATGCTAAACTGTGTTCGTATGGGGATGTGCGCCTCGGCACTTGACAATGTGCCTTTCATTGGCCAGCCGTCGCGGCTTTGACCGCAGGAAACGTCCAGCCCACGGACAACAAAATTCACAGATCGCATCGCGATAGACGAGGCGCACTTGGCTCTTGAAGATAAATTCGAAGAAGAGATTGACAGCTTAATCGACACCGGCAAGGAAAAGGGCTACCTGACTTACGGCGAGGTGAACGACCTGCTGCCCGGAGATGTGCATTCCCCGGATGAACTGGACGACCTGATTACCACCATCGGGACGCAGGGCATTGACCTGCTGGAAGATGGGCCAAAATTCGGCCCGGATAAATTTGAGGTGGAAGCCGGCGAAGAGAGCGACGACGTTGAGCTGGATCTGACGCCGGGCGCAATGGAGAACACCAAAGACCCGGTGCGCATGTATCTGCGCGAGATGGGTACAGTGCCATTGCTGACACGCGAGGGCGAGGTCGAAATCGCCAAGCGCATTGAACGCGGCCAGATGCGCGTGATGAAGGCAATTTCGCGCTCCTCCATTGTGATCCGCGAGATTATGGCGCTGGGCGAAGACCTGAAGCGCGGCGTGCGCAACGTAAAAGAAGTGGTGATCTTCGACGAAGAGGAACTGACCGAGGAAATTGTCCAGATACGCGTCAAGCAAACCACCGCGCGCATCGACGCTCTGGTGAAACACCAGAAGAAGGCGCAACATCTGGCAGAAAAACTGGCCACGCTAAATCCCAAGGAAAAAGGCAAGGCCCGCGAATATCGCAAGACCCGATGGAATCTGGGTCGGGAGCGCGTCGAGGTTTCGCGCATCGTGCGGGAACTCAAGTACACCAACGGCGAGCGCAAGCGCCTGCTGGACAAGCTGAACAAGACCGTGGATGCCATGCGCACGTTGGAGCGCCAGGTCAAGACGCTCGACCAGAAGTATGAGCAGTCCAAAAGCGAGGAGATGCGCAAGGAATATCGTCGCCAGCAAAAAAACTGCAAGACGGACTTGGAAAAGTTGGAGTTGGATGCCGGAGTCTCCATCGCCGAACTCAAGCGCACGCAGCGCGAGATGATCCAGGGCGACATGGATGCCGAGCAGGCCAAACGCGAGTTGACCGAGGCCAATTTGCGCCTGGTCGTCTCCATCGCGAAGAAGTACACCAATCGCGGGCTGCAATTTCTCGACCTGATTCAGGAAGGCAACATCGGCCTGATGAAGGCGGTGGATAAATTCGAGTATCGACGCGGTTATAAATTTTCCACCTACGCGACCTGGTGGATTCGTCAAGCGATTACACGCGCCATTGCCGATCAGGCGCGCACCATCCGCATTCCGGTACACATGATCGAAACGATCAACAAGCTGATCCGCACCTCGCGGCAACTGGTGCAGGAACTGGGCCGCGAGGCCAGCTCCGAGGAGATCGCCAAGCGCATGGACATTCCCGTGTCCAAGGTGCGTAAGGTGCTCAAGATCGCGCAAGAGCCAATCTCGCTGGAAACTCCGATTGGCGAAGAGGAAGATTCCCATCTCGGTGACTTCATCGAAGATCGCGGAGCAGTTTCTCCCTCCGATGCCGTCATCAGCGTGAATCTGAAAGATTACACTTCGCAGGTGCTGCGCACGCTGACCCCACGCGAGGAGCGCGTCATCAAAATGCGCTTCGGCCTGGGCGATGGCTCCGAACACACGTTGGAGGAGGTCGGCCAGAGCTTTCAAGTAACACGCGAGCGCATTCGCCAGATTGAAGCCAAGGCGCTGCGCAAGCTACGCCATCCTTCGCGTTCGCGCAAACTGCGCGCTTTTGTTGAAGGTGTCCGCGAACAGTAATACGCGCGCTATGGAAGCAGAAGAAAGGGTCGCAGGAGATGCGGCCCTTTTGCATTCCCAACGTTATGACGGAGGCTTGCCTATGTCCCTCTTTCCGATTTTTCTGAAGCTGGCCGGAAGGCATTGTCTGGTGGTGGGGGCCGGAACAGTCGCGGAATCAAAAATCTCCAGCCTGCTACGCGCAGAGGCGAAGCTGACCGTCGTTGCGCCGGAGGCATTGCCCAGCCTTGCAGAACAGGCGCAGGCAGGACACTTCCAATGGCAGCAGCGAAATTTCTCTCCCAGCGACCTGGATGGAATTTTTCTTGTCGTAGCCGCAACCTCGTCGCCGGAGGTTAATCGGCAGGTATTTCAACTGGCCACAGAACGCGGGGTTCTCTGCAACGCAGTGGACGATCCACCCAACTGCGATTTTTATTTTCCTTCCGTGGTGGAGCGCGGAGCCTTGCAGATTGCCATCTCCACTGCGGGAGAGAGTCCGGCGCTGGCGCAGCGCCTGCGCAGGGAGATCGACGCACAGCTTGCGCCGGAGATTGGCGCATGGCTAAACGAATTGGGGAAACTGCGCCGCGAAGTCTTGCAGCAACAAGAGCCAGGCGAGGAGCGCAGGCTGTTGCTGCATGAACTTGCCAGACTCCCCCTGTGTACACTCCCCACCTGTCCGGCACGACAACTTGCTTGTACCGGGGAGACAAATCAGCGCGGCAACGCTAAACATCCCCGCAAAATTTCTCCGGGGCATTAGCCTCTGAGTCAATCTTCCCTCTACGAGATGGTCAGGGTGATAGACACGCTCTGGCTCGCTCCTCCCGATGCCGGGGTTGCTGTGACAATCACGTTTGACGTTCCTGCTGGCGTGTTATGCGTCGGCATCGTCGTCGCCGGAGGAGTGCTCGAAGAAGAGCCTCCGCAGCCGGAAATCCCTGCCGCCAGCGCTCCTGTCATCAGCACCAGCAGGCAGAGTTGCAACATCCGCTGCCGCGTCTTCGAGAGGTTCTTCCTGCGCCCAAAGGCCGCCAGCCCAGCCATACTCCCCGGCCACCAGAAAGCCAGCGCCGGAAGAATCGGACTCAGCGGGCTTGGTTGTGACCCGAACGGGCTGGGCACCGCCTGCATCCGCGCCATTGGCGGCGCGGTCGCCACACTGGTTTCGATGCTCAGCGGAACGGTGATCGCCGCGCTGCCGCTGATCGTCACCACCTGGCTTTGCGCCCCCGCGTTCTGCGAGAAGGCGCAGTACGCATTGACCGGAAGGCCCGCGCAAACCAGCGTCAGCTTGCCTGTGTAGCCGCCCGACGGCGTAATCGTCAGCGAACTGCTTCCTGTCT
>JAJZIJ010000011.1 GCA_021810625.1 Acidobacteriota bacterium | reverse complement strand
TGGTGATAGTCCATTCGTTCCTTTCCTTGAATCTGGATTGCTCTTCACAATCAGCTTCTCTGGTTTGGCTCGAATGGACAACCTATTGAGACTTCACACCTAGCCCGCTTGACTTTGAGCTTCGCAGACTCGATTCCATTAAGCATTGGCGACAATTTTACCATTTGAAATTTTACCATTCATGGTGTGCCAAATATATTCGTTCCCGATTCTGAGACCTGGGAGGTATGACCTACACCCACGCCTCTGGCGTTACAAATTCGCGCGGCTCGCCGCGCTCGGCAAAATGCCGCTTCCAGCGTTCGATGAGCATCCGCGTGGCCGCGACGGTATGGTTGCGATCCTGACCCATGCCGCCGTGGCCACCATCATGCAGTACCACGTTCGTTGCCCGCCCGCGTCGTTGATTGCGCTCAAACCCGTGCCAGACATGCGCTGCGACCACCTCTGGCGTGGTCGGCTTCCAGTCGTAGCCCATCGCGTTCCACAGCACAGGAGTTAGGCCCAACTCCCGTGCCGCGCGCAGCACATAAGGCCGTCGCGCCCCAAACGGCGGACGAAACCACTGTATTGGCCTAGCAGAAATCGGCGCGCCCAGAGCATCCTCCAACGCGGCATTGCCCTCCCGCAATTCCGCCCGCACGCGCTGAGCCGAACACAGCAGCAGCGCCGGATGCCTCATCGTGTGATTGCCGATGAGATGGCCTGCGGCGGCAATGGCGCGGACAAGATCGGGCCGCAGCCGCGCAAAGCGTCCAATCAGGAAAAATGTGGCGCGAATCTCCTGCTCGGCCAGCAACTCCAACAGACGCGGCGTTGCCGGATCATTTGGGCCGTCATCGTAGGTCAGCGCAATCTGTCGGGGATGGCGCGGCGCGACCACGCAGCGCCCAAATATCTGCGATGTGTGCGACATGCCCGCGTAGGCAGCGGCTCCGGCAGCGGCCAGCGCAGCCGTGGCCCCGGCACTCAACAGTTCTTCGGTGTTCAGAAAGGGCAGCGGCATTCGCTTTGAGTCTAGCGCAGGCGCAGCGCCCTCCGCAGGGAGTATCCGACAAGTACAGAGATTCGCTATTGCTTCGCCTTGGATTGAATGCTATCTTCGTATTTCATTCGCTACGCTAAGCGTTTCGCAATATCAGCTAAGCGTTTCGCAATATCAAAGGAGCCTTGCATGTCCAAACCTTGGGAGCAACCCCGCTACATTGCCATCGAAGGGCCGATTCGTGCCGGAAAATCCAGCCTGGCCGCGCTGCTGGCCGAACACCTGGGAGCGCAGCGCATTGCCGAGCCAGAGGACAACCCCTTCCTCGATCACTTCTATCGCGGCGAAGTGGGAGCAACGTTTGCCACGCAGATGTGGTTCCTGCATGCGCGCCAGCGGCAGTTATGCTCGCTGGAATTGCCCCCTGCGCCCACGCCACTCGTCGCCGACTACATCTTCGAGAAGGATAAAATCTTCGCCTCCCTCAACCTGAGCGATGCAGAACTGGCTACTTACAATCGCTACTATCAGCCCTCGGCGCGTCAGGTTGTCACGCCCGATCTGGTTATTTATCTGCAAGCCTCGCCGCGTACCTTGAAGGCGCGACTGCGGCGCAAAGCTCTGCCCGGAGAGCGGCGCATCGCGGACAGCTATCTGGAACAGGTGGCTCAAGCCTACGAGCACTATTTCTTCCACTACACGGCCAGCAACCTGCTGGTGGTCAACACCGACGAGTTGGATTTTGTGCAACACCGTTACGACCTGCAATTGCTGCTGCGCCGTCTGCGCGAACCTGTTCGCGGAACACAATACTTTTTACCGCTTGGCCTGCGCGCCGTCTGCGCATAGGGATGCATCTCCAGCGCGTTTCCACGATGTATGGCCGAGAGTGCCGGCTTTTGCTGCCTGAGAGGCACAGATTGGGGGGGATTATTTTCTGATGGAGAAATTTACGTCGGGCAGGTCGATCTTTTCAATGGCGCTTTTCAATGGCGCTGAATCCATACCCCGGTTCTGCGCCCGCGCCTGGAATCCTAGAAAAATACTTTTCTCTGCCCCATTTGACGCGCAAGAGTCACAATCCTATAATTCGAACAGTTTTTAAGTGAGCTTGTTGGTGCCGCGGTTTTTTCTCGCGGCTGCATTGCATGGAAGATGGTGGCGTGCCCCTGAAAATATATCATCGGCTCCCGGCCATAGTGGAAATCGCCGTTCGCCGCCGTTGGGCGGAATTCATTCAGGAAAATCAAAGGAGTTTTGAATCTACATGAAGCCCTCGTATCGCGTACTCACTCTGCTGGCAGCAACGCTGGCAACCGGCGCTATGGCGCAAGCCACACACCACCCGGCATCGGCTGGAGCTTCGACTTCGGCTGTCTCTGTTCCATCCGCGCCTACGCCAGCAGGTGCCGTAAAGATCGCCATCATCGCCTTCCAGCCAGCCGTCGCGCAGACCAATGAGGGACAGCGGGATTTTGGCGAGATTCAGAAAAAATTCGCCCCGCAACAGGCCGACTTGAAGGCCAAGGGCGATGAGATCGACTCGCTCAAGAAGCAGTTGCAGGCAGCGGGATCCAGTTTGAGCCAGAATGATCGCGCCACCCGCCTCAAGGTAATCGACGACAAGGAAAAGTCCTTGCAGCGCGCGGCGCAAGACGCACAGGCTGACTTCCAGCAGCAGATGAGCGAGATATATCAAAAGGTCGCTCAGAAGTTCTACCCTGTGTTGCAGGATTACTGCGTGAAGAATGGCTATACGCTGGTTCTGGATATCAGCTCCCAGCAAAGCCCTGTGGTCTACGCTGATCGCGCCTCCGACATCACTCCGGCTGTGATCCAGGCATATAACATTCAGTCGGGCGTGCCTGCGCCGGTAAAATCGACGACAGCGCCAGCAGGCGCGCCGAGCGCGGTGCCTGCCGCCCCTGCCCCCTCGCATAACAGCTTGGGAGGCTCGAACTAGCTCTCACCATTTGGCTTGGGATGCAAGGCGAAGGAATGGATCCTCTTTCGCCTTGTATTTCTGTCAGGATCAGGAGAGAATTTCTTCTCGCAGCGCAGGAGCAATCCTGTGGAAAAAGCTGTGGAAGAAATCGTCCCCATGCACATGCGCCGTGCCAGCCTCGGCACTACGCGGATAGATAAGAGATAAGAGCAGCATAGAAGCTGTTTACAGGCCGTCCTTTCGATTTTTGTCCGCCTGCCACACCCCATATTCTCCGGTAAATTCAGCTCCGCCAGCCCGATGGCAGCTTTCCACAGGCGCGTGTGAATTTCCGATGAATCGGCTAGTCTTCGCCGATGCGCAACACAGCCAGAAACGCCTCCTGCGGAATATCAACTTTGCCAATCCGCTTCATCCTTTTTTTGCCCTCTTTTTGCTTGTCCAACAGCTTGCGTTTGCGGGAGATGTCGCCGCCGTAGCACTTGGCAATGACGTTCTTGCGGATCGCTCCGACCGTCTCCCGCGCAATCACTTTGGCTCCGATAGCGGCCTGAATGGCCACCTCAAACATCTGGCGCGGAATCAATTCCTTCATCTTGGAGACCAACAATCGGCCACGGTCGTAGGCCCAGTCGCGATGCACGATGATCGAAAGCGCATCCACCGGCTCGCCGGAGACCAGAATATCCATCTTGACCATCGGCGAGACCCAGGTGTCCGACAGGTGGTAATCCAACGAAGCGTATCCGCGCGAGACAGACTTGAGTCGGTCATAAAAGTCGAGCACGATTTCATTCAGCGGCAATTCGTAGGTGAGCATCACACGGGTCGGGCTGACATACTCAAAATTTTTCTGCCGACCGCGCTTGTCCTCCACCAGCTTGAGAATGCCGCCAACGTATTCCTCGTTGGTCAGAATGGTCGCGGTAATGACCGGCTCTTCAATCGTTTCAATCTCCGTGGGCGTGGGCCAGTGCGCGGGATTATCCACCTCCACCACGCTGCCATTGGTGAGCGTGATGCGATAGCGCACGCCCGGCGCGGTCGTAATTAAATCCAGATTGAACTCGCGTTCCAGCCGCTCCTGAATAATCTCCATGTGCAGCAGGCCGAGAAACCCGCAGCGGAAACCGAAGCCCAAGGCAATGGAACTCTCCGGCTCAAAGAAAAACGACGAATCGTTGAGGCGCAGTTTTTCCAGAGCATCCCGCAGCAAGGTATGCGCATGCGCATCGACGGTATAGAGGCCGGCAAAGACCATCGGCTTGATCTCTTCAAAACCCGGCAGCGCGGCGGCGCACGGAAGAACCGCATCGGTGATGGTGTCGCCGATTTTGGTGTCGGCCACGTTCTTGATGTTGGCAGCGAAGAATCCAACCTCGCCCGCCGTTAATTCGGCGATCTCCACGGGCTTGGGCGTCAGCACGCCGAGCGATTCGATCTCAAAAGCAGTGTTGTTCGACATCAGACGGATATTCTGCCCTTTGTACATGCGTCCGTTGATGACACGCGCCAGCACGATGACGCCGCGATAGGCATCAAACCAGGAATCAAAAATGAGCGCCTGCAGCGGCTCTGAGATTTCCCCTGAAGGCGGAGGCAATCGGTGAACGATAGCCTCCAGAATGTCAGGAATCCCCTGCCCCGTCTTGGCGCTGACCGGAATGGCATCCTTGGTATCCAACCCAACGGTCTGCTCGATCATCTCCTTGGTGCGCTCGATGTCGGCGCTGGGCAGATCGATTTTGTTGATGATGGGAATCATATCCAGCCCGTTGTTAATCGCCAGATACGCATTCGCCAGGGTCTGCGCCTCCACGCCCTGCGAGGCATCGACCACCAGCAACGCTCCTTCGCAGGAGGCCAGGGAGCGCGAGACTTCGTAAGAAAAATCGACGTGCCCCGGCGTGTCGATCAGGTTGAGTTGATATATCTCCCCGTTTTTCGCGGGATAGACCATGCGAACGGCATGGGCCTTGATGGTGATGCCGCGCTCGCGTTCCAGATCCATTGCGTCGAGCACCTGCGCGTGCATTTCGCGCGCGGTCAGCGAGCCGGTCAGTTCCAGCAAACGATCAGAAAGCGTCGATTTTCCGTGATCGATGTGGGCGATGATTGCGAAATTGCGTATATGCAGGCGATCCATGCAGGTCTGTCGATGCAAGCGGGCTGAGAGAGTCTCCGCGCGCGCATCCATCCGGCAGCAAAGCCGGGTACGGCGGTTGGAAGATGCTCCAAGCGTAAGTCTACCATCTGCGGTGAAAGGTATTTTCATCCTCCATGCGCGGATGCAGGCCATACAATAAAGAGGATTCCATCTGATCTTTACGCATGAGGTTTTTTCCCGTTTCTTTCCTTGATATTTCCGATATGGACATCTTCGAGACTGGTCTCGGCATTTTTGGTGTCACCGCGCTGGCCGCGCTGCTGGCGTGTACGGGATGCGCTTCGCGGCGGAACGGCGCGACAGCGGACAGCACCCCCCAGGCGACCGCGCCAGCACTGGAGACAAACCAGCCCTCCTTTGCCACGCCACCGGAGAAGATCGTTGCCACGCCAGCCCCCACACTCACAGACACGGAGCAGCAGGATCAGACATGGATCGATGCCTCCCAGCGGGCATACGCGAATGGAGTGCAGCATTATCAGGCAGGCCAGTTTCCAGCAGCGCGCGCGGAGTTTGATCGCGCCGTGGACATTTACCTGACCAGCGGGCGCGATTTACAAACCGATACGCGTTTGCGAGATGCCTTTGAAAAACTGGTGGATCAGGTGAACGCGCTGGAGATGGACGCGCTGCAACAGGGCAACGGCTTCGGCCAACAGGAGGCCGCGCCCGTCGATGTAGCCAATGATGTCACCTTCTCCGTCGATCCCAACCTGGAGGCCCGCGCGCAGGCGGAGTTGAAGAGGACGCAATCCGATTTGCCGCTGGTGGTCAACGACTACGTTACCAGCTATATCAATTATTTTTCCAACACGACCAAGGGCCACAACACCATCAAGCACGCGCTGGAGCGGGCCGGACACTACCGCCAGATGATCTCCAAAGTGCTGGCGGAAGAAGGCGTGCCGCAGGATTTGATCTACCAGGCCGTCGCCGAATCCGGGTTTCAGCCACGCGCCGTCAACCGACGCTCCGGCGCGGGCGGCATGTGGCAGTTCATGCCGCATGGCAATTACGGCCTGGTACGCAATATGTGGGTGGATGAGCGTTTTGACCCCATCCAATCCACGCGTGCCTACGCCCGATATATCAAGATGCTGCATGACCAGTTTGGAGACTGGTATCTGGCTATGGCCGCCTATGACTGGGGCGCGGGCAACGTGCAGCGCGCCGTGCAGCGCACCGGCTATGCCGATTTCTGGGAAATGTACCGACGCAATGTGTTGCCGCAGGAGACAAAAAACTACGTCCCCATTATTCTGGCCGCAACCATCATGGCCAAAAATCCAGCGCAATATGGCTTGAGCGACATGACACCGGATCTTCCGCTGGTGGTGGATACCGTCACCGTGGATAGCAGCATCGACCTCCGTCTGGTCGCCGATCTGGTGGGTTCCACAGTGGAGGAATTGGAGAGCCTGAACCCCAGCCTGTTGCACATGCGCACCCCGGTCGGCCAGCCGTTCGATTTATATTTGCCCGTGGGAACAAAAGATATGTTTGAGCAGCGCGTGGCTCTGATTCCAGCAAATCATCGCGACTCCTGGCGCTATACCACCGTGGCCTCCGGCGAGAGTCTGGAGGCGGTCGCGCTGCACTTTCATGTCCAGGCCGCGCAGATCGCCAGCGTGAACCATCTGCCGTTGCATGCGGCGCTTGCCCCCGGCACGGCACTGGTGATTCCTCTACCGCCTGCGCCGATGCCCACCATCGCCCGTATGCGGTATCGAACCCGCCGCGGCGACACTGTGGTCACGGTCGCGGATCGTTTTGGCGTGACCGCAGCCGAAGTACGCCGCTGGAACCA
This sequence comes from Acidobacteriota bacterium, assembly GCA_021810625.1. GTDB lineage: Bacteria > Acidobacteriota > Terriglobia > Terriglobales > Acidobacteriaceae > JAJZIJ01. The sequence goes on along the minus strand of JAJZIJ010000011.1, from coordinate 61,064 downwards.
CCTGCGCGAAAATCATCTTCTGCCCGGTCGAATGCTGTACGTGTCGCAGCCTGCGCCCATCTCGCATCGCCGAAGATACACCAGGCAACACTCCCACCCCAACCGCGCCCATCGCCGCTCTGGCAGCGCTTCGACGCGATCCACCCACCGAAAAAAACCGGGGTCGGCGCACTCCGTTCCTTCGCGCCGCAAGAGACCTGTCCCCGCTTCCAGCAGCAACAGTAATTAAATTTTTTCAGCTTCGCGCTTGTGTTTCTCTTCAACTCGTAGCATTCTGTTGCTGGTACTGCAATACGGCGCGGCGTAGAGCGCAAGACATGCAAGCAGAAAAGGATTGGGAGGAATCATGAGCGAGGATATGTTCAAACGAATGGCCCGGGAAGACGATGAGTTTGATATGGAACATGGCGAACTGCACGATGATGTCAACCATGACTTCGAGGAAGATGACGAGGAGGAAGTAACGATTTCCATCACTTCCGACGATGACGATCATGATTTGGAGGACGACATGGCGCCGCTCGTGGCTGCGATGATGCCTCCCGTGACCTCCGTTCCTGCAACAAAGCCAGCGAAGCCTGCATCGCCAAAGTCGGCAACAAAACATGCGAAAAAGGCATCGAAGCCCGTTGCAAAAAAAGCGGCGAAAAAAGCCGCCAAACCTGTAAAGAAAACATCTGCCAGAAAGTCGGCGAAAAAAGTTCCAGCCAAAAAGAAGGCTGCGAAAAAGGCCATCAAAAAAATGGCTAAAAAGAGCAGTATGAAATCAACTAAAAAGGGGAATACATTGGCGGTTAAAAAGGCAACGAAGAAGGCAGTAGTCAAGAAGACATCGGCAAAGAAAGCGGTTGCCAAGAAGTCTGTAAAGAAGGCTCCTGCAAAGAAGGCTGCGAAGAAAGCAGTCAAAAAAGCCACCAAAAAGTAAGACATCCACAGGCAAACAAAGATGCCCGGCCATTTGGTCGGGCATCTTTGTTTGGGATGAAAAACCTTCCCCAGCAAAGCGGAGATTCAAGCCGCCCACATGCCTGCTGCGTGTAGCTTTGCGCGTGTGTCCTCCGCGCCACACATTCTTCTACGCCAACGCCATGATCGGTTGCGGACGCCAGGTGTAGATGGCCAGGTCGCGGGCAAAGTAGAGGACAGGCGGGGTCTGCGGCAGACGTAGGCCGTGGGCCTGGGGCAGCTCGTTCATCTCAATCTCGGCCTCAGCCTCTTCGAGCGGCCAGGGTGGATGATGGAGGTTTCCCTGCAATAATTGGCCGCGTCGATCCGTTGTGAAGATGCAGTAACGCTCGGTAAGAAAATGTTCGATGGAGCCAATGGCGCTGCGTTTTCTCCGCTGCGTCGGCCCCAGGCCGCGGTAGCGCGCGCGGAAACGAACTGGCTCTTTCGCCATGCGGCGCGCGCTGCAATACTCGACCGTACCGCTGTCGTTCGTTGTGGCGTTCATGCGCGCCCAGTAGTAAGGCAGGTGGAACCATGTCCGCGCAGCCACCACGGCCAACGGATTGGCCGCATCGAGCGAGAAAAAGTAAATTCCAGGAGTTCCCGTGCGGCGGTCGCGGACGTAGGTGCGCAGATTGAGTTCTGCAAAGCGGCTGGCTCCGGGAACCGTACCCAGACCGCGAAAGCGGATACGGTCGATGGTGAAGGGCACCACGCCGATCCAGGCATCGCCGCCAAAGCAATCGGCGACAAGGCCATCGGGCAGCCGATAGGCAATCTCCGCCGCCGGGATCGGCCAGTGCGCAAACAGCAGACTATGCCAGCGCTGCCGCATCACCCAAGGATGCACGGGCAGCGCCCAGGGCCGATGATCGACAATGGAAAGCGCGTCTCCCATAACAAATTCATTCCCACTGTATCCTACGACATCCTACGACGATTCCGGGGTTGCCACGCAACAAGAGCATTGCAGATCGTCACACCGCAAAATCATTTTGATAGAAAATAAAATAAACAGATCGTGCCGTGGGCGCGACAGACAGACAAAGATCGCGCCGCCATATCCAAAAACAACGCAACGCTTACTATAGGATGATTGATATGAATAGAGAGTTTGAACTGCTGGTGGAAGATGATGAGCGGCTGAAGTTGAGCATTGATCAAAAAGCTCTCAAGATCAACCTGGATGCCGCCCGGTATGGCACGTTCGCAGAGATTGGTGCCGGGCAGGAAGTGGCGCGCTGGTTCTTCAAAGTTGGCGCAGCGGCGGGAACGATTTCCAAGTCCATCTCCGCCTACGATATGACCGTCAGCGACGCCATATACGGGCACTGCAAGCGTTATGTTTCCCGCGAACGATTGCAGAGCATGCTCGACTACGAATACGCGCTCAATCTGAAACGATTGAGTGTATCGCGAGGCGAGGACACAGCTTTTTTTGCCTTCGCCGATACAGTGGCTGCGCGCAATTACGAAGGCACCAACGAGTGCCACGGCTGGATGGGGATTAAATATCAACTCTATCCAAAGGACGACGAAAGCCAGATTATTATTCATGTTCGGATGCTGGATCGCGAGAATGCGCATCAGCAGCAGGCGTTGGGCATTGTGGGCGTCAATCTTCTGTATGGCGCGTTTTTTCTGGATCGAAAACCACATCTGATCCTCGAATCTCTCCTTGACAATCTCACCACTGCGCGCCTTGAGGTCGACATGATTGAGTTCTCCGGGGTGGGCTTCCGCCATGTTGACAATCGCGTTATGAGCCTGAAGCTGGTGCAGCTCGGCCTTTCCGGGGCCGCAATGTTTGGGCCGTCCGGGGAGGTGCTGCAACCCTCGGAAGTCCTGCATAAGCGCCCAATTTTGGTCGAGCGAGGAAGCTTTCGCCCCGTCACCAAGGTCAACATCGACATGGTTCGGTGCGCTCGCGAGCGCTTCATTGCAGAGCCAGGGGTGAAAGCGGATCAAGTTGTGGAGTTAATGGAGATTACGATGCGAAACTTGCTGGTGGACGGCAAGATCGACCTAAGTGATTTCCTGGCCCGCGCAGACGTGTTAGCCGCCGCCAACAAGACCGTTCTCATCTCAAACTATTTTGAGTACTATCGCCTGGAAGCCTATCTGACGCGATACACCTCTGAACCTATCGCCTTAACAATGGGGCTGCCAAGCCTACAGGATTTATTTCAGGAAAAATACTACACGGAACTGGAGGGAGGGATTCTCGAAGCCTTCGGCAAGCTGTTCAAAAAGGATATGCGGATTTATGTCTATCCATCCAAGGACTTCACCACGGGGACACTCAACACCGTGGACAACGTGGAAATCCCGGAGAATCTTCGTAGCCTGTATCAGTACGTTGTAGAACGTGGAAGAATCAAGCATCTCGACAATTTCAATGAAAGCCTGCTGCACATTTTTTCGCGCGATATTCTGCAAAAAATTAAAAACGCCGACACGTCCTGGGAGGATATGGTTCCTCCGGAGATTGCCGAAATCATTAAGCGTCGCCGATTCTTTGGTTATCACGAGGGATAAAGAGAGGGAAGTTCGGCGCATATCCGCTGAGAAAATTTTGTGCCACGCATCTGTTGCGCGGATGCGCTAAAATCTCCGTATGTCCTCTGATCGCATGCGCCTGCCGCTGTCGCAGGCCGACCCTGAAATCTACGATGCCGTCCAACAGGAGGCGCATCGCCAGCACGATGGGCTGGAGATGATCGCCTCGGAAAACTTCGTCAGTGAAGCGGTGCTGGAAGCTGCCGGCTCCGTCTTCACCAACAAGTATGCCGAGGGCTACCCCGGCAAGCGCTACTACGGCGGCTGCGAATTTAGCGACGTCGTGGAGAACCTTGCCCGCGACCGCGCCAAGCAGCTCTTTGGCTCCGACCATGTGAACGTGCAGCCACATTCCGGCTCGCAGGCCAACGCTGCGGCCTATGCCTCGATCCTGACACCCGGCGATACGATTCTCGGTCTTGACCTGGCCCACGGCGGCCATCTGACGCACGGCCACAAGCTGAACTTCTCTGGCAAACTCTATCGCGTGGCCAGCTACGGTGTGCGCAAAGACACCGAAACCATCGACTACGACGAGCTGGAAGCAATCGCCACGCGGGAAAAGCCGCGCATGATTATCGGCGGCGGCAGCGCCTATGCGCGAATCCTGGACTTCCCTCGGATGCGCGAGATTGCCGACAAGGTGGGCGCGTATCTGGTGGTGGACATGGCGCACATCTCCGGCCTGGTGGCGGGCGGCGTGCATCCTTCGCCAGTGCCGCACGCGCATATTGTGACCACAACAACGCACAAAACACTGCGCGGCCCGCGCTCCGGCCTCATCCTCTGCCAGCAGGAGTTTGCCGCTGCCGTTGACCGATGCGTTTTCCCCGGTCAGCAGGGCGGCCCGCTGGTACACATCATGGCAGCCAAAGCTGTGGCCTTTAAGGAGGCATTGCAGCCGGAGTTCCACGCCTATGCCGCGCAGGTGGTTGCCAACGCCCAGGCATTGGCCGAGACGCTCAAGGCTGAAGGCTTCCGCGTGATCTCCGGCGGCACGGACACGCATCTGATGCTGGTCGATGTCTTTGCCAAAGGCATGTTGGGCAGCGAAGCGGAGCACGCGCTGGGCGAGGCAGGCATCACCGTCAACAAAAACGCGATTCCCTTCGATACCAATCCTCCGCTCAAGCCGAGCGGCATCCGCATTGGCACGCCTGCGCTGACCACGCGCGGAATGCGCGAGCCGGAGATGCGCATTATTGGCCGCTGGATCACGCAGGCACTGGAGCATCGCAGTAATCCGGCGTGGCTGGCGCACGCCCGCGCCGATGTGCTGGAGATGGCCGAGCAGTTCCCTCTCTACGGCTGGCTGCGGGAGCCAGTGGGCGCAACGCGGTAAGTTTTTCTTGAAAATACTTCCCCGCCAGGAACATGCTGCGCCTCGTGTATTCTGGTGAAAAGCATGAGCGAGGCTGCGCCGATTCCCGATATTTCCCGCGCAGAACGCGCGGCTTCCCTGTTAGCAACTGAAATGGATGAAGCGGGCATCGGCCCTGCCTCCAGCGTGCTGGCCGTCATGCTCTGCGGCGCCTGCGCCTTTGCCGATCTCTACGCCACGCAACCCCTGCTGCCTCTGTTTGTTCACATCTTTCATGCCTCCAAATCCGCCGTCGGACTGACCGTCAGCGCCTCCACCCTGGGAGTGGCCCTGTCCGCGCCCATTGTGAGCGCATACGCCGAGCGACTCAACCGCAAGCGCATCATCGTCGCCTCCATTCTGGCGCTGATCGTTCCCACATGGCTGGCCGCCACCTCTTCCAGCCTGCACGCGCTGGTCTTCTGGCGATTTTTGCAGGGCATTTTGATGCCGGGCATCTTTGCCACCACCATCGCCTACATTACAGAAGAGTGGTCGGCGCAGACCGTTGCGCAGGTCATGGCGTTCTACGTCAGCGGCACCGTTCTGGGCGGATTTTTGGGTCGCCTGATTGCGGGCCTCATCACCGAACGGTACAACTGGCAGGCCGCGTTTCTCGTTCTGGGAGCGATCAATCTGCTGGGTGGCTTGCTGGTTGCGCGTTGGCTGCCGCATGGGCGTCCCCACTCGCATTTTGCCGCCGCGCATGTGCCCAGCGCCAGCCTGCCCAGCTCCGGCCAATTTTCCCAGATGCTGCGGAATCTTCGCAGCCCGCGTTTGTTGTCCACCTTTGCCGTGGGCTTCAACGTGCTGTTTTCTCTGGTGGCCATCTTCACCTATGTCACGTTTCATCTGGCCGCTCCGCCGTTTGGACTTTCCACGGCACAACTCAGCCTGCTCTTCGCCGTGTATCTGGCTGGCCTTATTGCGACGCCCGTGGCGGGTCTCGTGCTCACGCGGATTGACCTGCGCAGCGGCCTGATTGGAGCCGTGTTGCTCTCGCTGCTTGGCGTGCTCCTGACGCTGGCACCATCCCTGCTCTGGGTGATCGTAGGTCTGGGATTATGTTCGAGCGGCGTCTTTATCTCTCATGCCGCAGCCATCAGCTATCTGCGGCAGGCGGCTCCGCTGGGTGGCCGTGTCTCGGCAGCAGGGCTTTATCTCTCCTGCTACTACGTTGGCGGCACGGTTGCGGGTATTCTCCCCGGCTATTTGTGGCGCTTCGGCGGCTGGACGACCTGCGTGGCGCTCACCGCCGCCTTGCAGTTGATTACGATCACAATTGTGTTTCGAGGATGGAAGCCGACGGCGGCTGCCGCCTAAGGAAACGCTGCACGGGTAGGCATTTTGAAGGGGCGCGGCTTCAGCCGCGCCGTAAATGAAATCAGATCAACACGGGCTTCAGCCCCTGAGGGCAGGTTGCCTCGAAATAGGAACTTGTGCAGGGGATCCCTTGGAATCTCCATCACCTCTCCATCTTCAAGCCAACTTATTTTCCGAGATACGTGCGATACTGCTGCTGCAAAATTCCAAGATTCCGCGCCAGACCCAGCTTGGACTGATTGAATTGGTACAGGCTGTTCACCCATTGCGCCTGCGCCGCCGCCAACACGGCCTGCGCCTGTACTACGGCCAGATTGTCCTCCACGCCATTCGTGAAGCGATCCGTTGCGTCGCTGAGCGACTGACGGGCCAGATCAACATTGCTGTGCGCCACCTCCACCAGTTGCTTCGCGGCGGCCACATCCAGCAGGCTGTCGCGCAGTTGCGCGTCAATATGAACGCGCAAATCCGCAAGCTGGTTCAGCGCTCGGCTGCGCTCGGCCTCGGCCACATCATGATCTCCGCGCAAGCTGGCCTCGCGAAAGATGGGCACACTCAACTCTCCAGAGGCGATAAAAGTTCCGTGATAGATGCCTCCCACCGTGCCTGTAACACCATAATTCCCCCCAAAGCTCAGTGTCGGCACCCGCTCGAACCGCGCCGCTTTCCGCTGGAAATTCGCGGCCCGCGCCTGCGCCTGCGCTCCCTGGTAATCCTGGCGATTCGCGTAGGCCATCTGCCGCGCCTGCGCGAGCGTCATCGTGTCCAGGTCGGCATAGGGGGTGACATCAGTCAACTGGATGGGTTGCTCGGCAGCCAGCCCAATCTGTCGATTCAATGCGATCTTTGCCTTGGCCAGCGCATTCTCCGCAGCGATTTCCGCCTGCTCCTGCTGCTGCATTTGCACCTGGGCACGCAGGAAATCCAAGTGTGTCGCCGTCCCGGCTTGTACTGCGTCCCCGGCTTGCCGTTGCAATAGATCGTCGGTGGCCAGCAGCGCGCGCGCGTTATCGAGATTGGCCATGTCGTCCAGCACTTGCAGATACGCTGTGGCGACGTTTTGAATCACCTGCCCACGCGCCGACTGCGTGCTGTAGTATGCGGCAATGCGATTTCCTTTTGCCGCGCGAAATTCCTCAATGGCGCTCAGGTCAAAGAGCGGCTGTTGCAGGTTCGCCTGCGCCGTGACCACATTCACCGTGACGATTGGGCCAAAGGTTACCCCGGCGGGGAAGATTCCCGGCGGAAACTGCGCCAGCAATCCGGGTCGAAAGCCCAGCGCTGCCAGGTTGATCTGATTGCGCCGCCGCACGACCACGGCGGAGATATTCGGCAGTAAATTATTCAGTTGCTGCAACTGCTGACCGCTGGCGATGCGCTCGTTTTGCTCGGCCAGCACCACAGCCAAATTGTGCGCCAATCCACGCTGGACGGCATCGTCCAGCGAGAGCGGAATCGCTTCCGTCGTGGCATGGGCCGTAGTCACGCTGCCTGCGTAGGCGTTGACCGCAAGATCAAACCCCTGGCCCGCATTTAGGCCAACGCTAACGCCCGTACTCAGGCCGGAGATGCTTTGTCCCCGCGCCTGCACGCAGGCCAGCGCCGCCAGCAGCAGAACGCTGCCCACAGATGCCGCCTTCCACTTCCATACATGAAGAGATGTTTCCATGCCGCTGCTACCAGTTTAGATGGTTCATCTGGCCGGCGGTACTCCTGATGACGAAAAAGCGGTTGTCAGGAATTTCCGTTGGCTGTGGTGGCTTGGTCTGGATTCTCCAAATGCGCATGGATGTCGGCACATTCATTCGACTGGGGACTCTGCCATTTCCACCTGAGCGGGAGCCTCCGTGCCGGCGGCCACAGACGCAACAGACTTGGGCGTGGCAGGCTTTTTCGGGGCTTCGACCTTCCTGGAAGGAGCCAGAATCGCGTGCAGCGTAGTGCCTTCCATACGCGGCATAAACTCCACCACACCCGCTTCGCCAATGTCCTGAATCAGGCGATTAACGATCTGGTAGCCCAGCTCGCGATGAGCCATCTGGCGGCCACGAAAACGCAGCGACGCCTTGACCTTGTCCCCTTCATGCAAAAAGCGTATGGCCTGATTTTTTTTGGTCTGGTAGTCGTGCTCATCTACTGTGACGGAGAGCTTGACCTCTTTGATGGTGATAACTTTTTGTTTTTTACGCGCGGCCCGTTCGCTCTTGTCCCGCTCGTACAGGAATTTTCCATAGTCCTGAATGCGGCACACGGGCGGAACGGCATTGGGGGATATCTCCACCAGATCCAGTCCGCGTTCACGGGCGATCTTGAGTGCCTCAAAGGGTGGAAGAATGCCAAGCTGCTCGCCGTTTTCGTCAATCACGCGGATTTCGCGCGCGCGAATCCGGTCGTTGATGCGGATGAATGATTTCGCAGAACGCTTATCGATGGGTCGCCTCCAGAGTCAGCGGGTATGCGCCCCCGCCCGAAACAGAGTATACCATTCGCCGACATTTCCATCGGCCATGCCGTAGTTTGCTGGGAAATTTTTCTTTTCTGGAAAGTGCCGAACGAGAACATGCGCTGAAATTATTTGCTACAATCAGTTCATAGAAACGGCGACAGTTTCTTGATTCGCAATGGTCTGTATGCGTCAGACTGGCTGCGAGGCACTGTATCGGCAAGTGGCGCAAAGCTAGGGGACGTAGCTCAGTTGGTTAGAGCGCTGCCCTGTCACGGCAGAGGTCGCGGGTTCGAGCCCCGTCGTCCCCGCCATAGATTCTAAAAGACTTAGAGCCTATGGCAACCCACAGTGACAGCAAAATCCGGGTCTCTTTCCTTGTCCTTTTTACCCATATCCAACACCATCATCTACTCGCCGCTCTCGGCCACTTGCCGCAAGGCAAGAAATGCTTCCTTTAGGGTCTGGCTTACTGCGGAGTCCGGCTCACGCAGTACCAACGCTTGATATGCTCCCAAATACTCGGAACGAATTCTGTGAAATAGATGGAGAAAATGCCGAAGAAAGCCGATGCAATCCAAGATCGCAATCTCCGTGCCATCCGTTTTCTCATAGAACGATGCCGCGTATTGCATTACCACCGGATCAATTGCATCCGTGGTAACAAACAGGTAGTTGTGGATACGTTTGGATGCCTTGGCAATTTTGACGACGGCGGCATCAACATCTTCTTGGGTAATGCGCTTTTTCTTCATCTCGTAAGCGGTCACAATTGCATCGTCTCCTACGAGATGAATTTCTACATCGCCCAGCGATCCTGTTTGCAGGTCGGCTGCGTTATGCGGATTCAGATTCAATACCTTTTCGGCCAAGAATGGTTCTGCCGCTTCGTAGGCTGCCGCCACGATTAGAACAGGAAGTCGGCTCGCATTTTTGCAGGCAAGATGTTGGCTGACAAGCGTCACAATGGCTTCCGAGGACAAGGGTAGAGCGTCCCCTGTGTGTTCCAGTGCGTTCATGAGCGATGTCATTCGCGCCTGTTTTTCGTTGCGCATTTGCAGCAAAACACGCACTGTTTCTACAAGCAGCACGTCTGCAGCGATACGATTTTCCGCCACATCTTCCAACAGGTGAATTGTTTTTCGGTAGAGATCGCGTGGTCTTCCTACAAGCTCTCTGTCCACAGTAAGAGAATGATTGATGTTGCGAAGTGTTGGAGTTAAAAATGCAGTCGTTGTATTGAGCGGCAGACGATATTCATTGATAAATTTCGTCAAGTACCGCTCATCATACGTGCGCCCAGAAAATTTACCTTCGCCCTCAATCTCGGTATAGGGCATACGAACATCCACCTTGGGATCATGCAGTTTCCCCAACAGGCACGCCATGAGCAAGCGAACACCAGCGCGGTTGCTCATGCATCGGCAAACGTAGTCAACTCGCTCCCGAATATCAGCATCCGCTATGACTGTAGCGTCCAGCGTACTCAACGCGCGATGATAGCTGTCCAGCAAAATTTCATCAGGCGTCATTCAAAAAGTCCTTGTTTTTCGTTGGGATTGTAATTTGTCCACAACACTTCTTGACGCGTGTCTTTGGTGGAGTGGATGGTTTTGTCCCTGCCCACAGTCTTCTGCCAATGAGAGGAGGGAAATAGTTCTTCCATCAAAGGGTGGTCGTAGCCTGACACCGCTACTTTCCCGCTACATTGATTCACCACTTTGGCGAACTCTCCGTACTGCGTTTCGTCCATCTCAAAGCCGTAGGCTTTAGAATCACCACGGGTGGCGTGTAGATAGGGAGGATCGCAATAGAATAGGGTTTTTGGACTGTCATAGAGACGAATTACATCAAGTGCGGGTCGATTTTCAATCTGAACGCGCAGCAAGCGTTGCGCGATATCGTCCAAGGCTTCCACGCCTCCCAGCCATCGGGATACGACGCCCGACATTCCGGCACGACTCGTATCCTTGCAGTTCGCCCAACGGCCCAAAGAGGCAGTTTGAGCAAGCCCAGTCCGGGTCTGGCGCGCCTTGATGTAGAAGCGCCGCGCGCGTTCAACATCCGTAATGCCCAGAACAGACCCCGATATTGCGCGATGGTATTCTTCGCGGGAAAAAGGCGTTAGCGCAATACCTCGAATGAGTTCTTCGTGTTGATCGCGCAGTACGCGGAAAAAATTTACAACCTCGCCATCGATGTCATTGTAGGTCTCCACCGGAGATGATCCCCGATTGAGCAGTACAGCCCCGGAACCTGCAAACGGCTCGCAGTAATGATGACACTCTGGGAGTAGTGGCATCAGCCAATCCAGATGAGAAAACTTTCCTCCGTACCAGCCGAACACTATACGACGACGGGATTGTGAATGTAGAGCGTCAGGCCGCTGCTGTGGTATATCCTCGGCAAGATAAATTGCAGAGGCGACGCGCTTCGACCGCTTTTCAACTGTTGCGCTTAACTTGACCATATAACGCTTGCTCCGACTATGAGCGAATTATATCTGCCGCATGGGGGGAGTTTGCCCCCGTATTTTTACCACGCAGGCGCGCGATGCGCATCTGTAATTTATCCCAGAACAGATACACCACCGGCGTGGTAAAAAGCGTGAGCGCCTGCGAGACAATCAGGCCGCCAACAATGGCGATACCCAACGGTCGGCGCAGCTCGGAGCCAGTGCCGTGGCCCAGCGCCAGCGGCAATCCGCCAAAGAGCGCAGCCATCGTGGTCATCATAATGGGGCGAAAACGCAACAGGCAGGCTTGATAGATGGCCTCGTCCGGCGACATGCCTTTGGTGCGCTCGGCATCCAGGGCAAAGTCGATCATTAAAATCGCGTTCTTCTTCACAATGCCAATCAGCAAAATGATGCCAATAAGCGCAATCACGCTGAATTCGATGTGAAAGAGCAGCAGCGCCAGAATAGCTCCAATGCCAGCCGATGGCAGCGTGGTGAGAATCGTAATGGGGTGGATGTAGCTCTCGTAAAGAATGCCCAGCACCACGTAGACGGCCAGCAGCGCGGCGAGGATCAGGTACGGCTCGCTGGCCAGCGAGGTCTGGAATGCCTGCGCCACGCCTTGGAATCCGGCGTGAATGCTGGAGGGCATGCGCATCTCATCCTCGGCGCGGTTGATGGCATCGACGGCCTGGCCGAGCGCCACGTTGGGAGCCAGATTGAACGTGAGCGTGATGGCCGGAAACTGGCCCTGATGATTCACCTGCAAATATGTGCGGCGCGACTCAAAGTGGGAGATGGCGCTCAGCGGCACCTCGGTTCCAGTCGAGGATTTCACGTAGATATTGTGCAGCGCGTCTGGATCGCGCTGATACTCCGGAGCCACGCCCAGCACCACGTTGTATTGATTCATTTGCGTGTAGATGGTGGAGACCTGGCGCTGGCCGAAGGCATCATAGAGCGTGTTGTCAATCACCTGCGGCGTAATTCCCAGCCGCGAAGCCGTGTCGCGATCGATCACCAGTTGCGTTTCCAATCCACGATTTTGCTGATCGGTGGAGACGTCGCGCAGCTCCGGGAGTTGGGCAAGTCTCGCTTGCAGACGCGGTGCCCACTCCAGCAATTCGTGCAAATCCTGATCTTCCAGCGTGTATTGGTACTGTGCATCGGCAATGCGTCCGCCAACACCGACATCCTGCGCCGCCTGCATAAATAAAGTCGCGCCGGGAACGTGGGCGAGCTTGCCGCGCAGTCGGTTGATGATCTGATCCACGCTGGAATGGCGGACACCTATCGGCTTGAGCGAGATGAACACGCGCCCGGTGTTCATGGTGTTGCCGTTGCCCCCGATAAAGCTAATGACACTGTGGACGGCTGGATCCTGCATCACAAGGTTGCTGAATTGCCGCTGCTTGATGCGCATGGCATCGAAAGAAATATCCTGATCGGCGCGAATCGCGCCCATGATGCGCCCCGTATCCTGCTGCGGGAAAAATCCTTTGGGGATGATGATAAAGAGATAGATATTCACCGCGAAGGTGAGCAGCGTAACCGCAAACATGAACGTCTGATGCGCAAGCACCCAATGCAGCGCTCTGCGATAGACATCCAGCGAGCGATCAAAGAGCCATTCGCAGGCATAATAGAGGCGGCCATGCTGGTGATGTTGGTCGCGCAGAAGATAGGCGCTCATCATCGGGGTGGTGGTCAGCGAGACGACCAGCGAGACACTGATGGCCAGGCTGAGCGTGACAGCAAATTCACGAAAGAGCCGACCCACGATGCCGCCCATCAGCAAAATGGGAATGAAAACGGCGATCAATGAAAGGCTCATTGAGACAACGGTGAAGCCAATCTCGCGCGAGCCGCGCATGGCGGAATCAAACGCGCCCATGCCCTGTTCGCGATAGCGCGAGATGTTCTCGATCACGACAATGGCATCATCCACCACAAAGCCCGTGGAGATGGTGAGCGCCATCAGCGAGAGATTGTCCAGCGTATAGCCAAGCAGATACATCAGGCCAAAGGTGCCCAGCAGGGAAAGCGGCACGGCAATGCTGGGAATCAGCGTGGCCATTGGATCGCGCAGAAAAAAGAAGACCACCAGCACCACGAGAAAAACGGAGATCACCAGCGTCCATTCCACATCGTTGATGGCAGCGCGAATGGTGAGCGTGCGATCAAGAACCGGGTTGAGCCGAATACTGGGCGGTACCGAGGCGGCCAGTTGCGGCATGGCCTTCTTGACGGCATCAACAGTGCGAATGATGTTGGCTCCAGGAGCCTTGAAGATAACCACCAGGATGGCTGGTTTTCCGTTGGCCAGTCCGGAGGTATAGATGTTTACGAGAGAGTCCGTAACCTGGCCAACATCCTGCAATCGCACAGCGTGGCCGTTTTTGTACGTGATAATCAGCGGCCTGTAGTCGCGGGCTGCAAAGAGCTGGTCGGTGTCCGCAATCTGCATCCGGTCGCGCTCGTTTTGCAACGCGCCCTTGGGCATATTCACGTTGACGGTTCCAAGCGATGCGCGCACGGCTTCCAATCCGATGCCATAGGAACTAAGCACGGTAGGGTTGATCGCCACCCGTACCGCCGGACTGGCGCTGCCGCCGATGTACACCTGGCCCACGCCGTCGATCTGCGCGAGCTTCTGCGCCAGAATCGAGTTGGCGTAATCGTAGATGCGCGGCTTGGTCAGCACGTCGGAGGTCATCGCGATCACGTAGATCGGCACGTCAGCAGGATTGTATTTTCGATAGGTCGGATTTTCAGGAAGATTGCTGGGCAGTTGTCCACGCGCCGCATTGATGGCGGCCTGCACATCGCGCGCGGCGGCATTGATGTCGCGGCTCAGGTCAAATTGCAGCGTGATGGCAGAGCCTCCCGTCGTGCTGACGGAGGTCATCTGGGTCACGCCCGCGATGCGTCCAAACTCGCGTTCCAGCGGTGTCGCCACGGCGGAGGCCATCACCTCCGGGCTGGCACCGGGCAGCGACGCGCTAACGCCAATCGTTGGAAACTCCACCTCTGGCATGGGAGCAACAGGCAGCAGGTAATAGGCGATGACGCCGGAGAGCATCAGCGCCAGGGTCAGCAGCGAGGTGCCAACGGGCCTGCGGATAAATGGAGCGGAGAGATGCATACAGTTAATCCGCCAAAACAGAGTTGGGGACTGGTTGCGCGTTGCCAGGATACTCTGGCTGGCGTTTTTTGAAGCGTTGCGCCAGACCATCGAAGAACAGATACACCACCGGAGTGGTGTAGAGCGTGAGAATCTGCGAGAAGATGAGGCCGCCAACGATGGTGACGCCCAGCGGACGGCGCAGCTCCGAACCCGTGCCGGTGCCCAGCGCCAGCGGCAGGCCGCCCAGCAGCGCGGCCATCGTGGTCATCATAATGGGACGAAAGCGCAGCAGGCAGGCTTGATAGATGGATTCCTCCGGCGACTTGCCCTGATTGCGCTCAGCCTCCAACGCAAAGTCGATCATCATAATGGCATTTTTCTTCACGATGCCAATGAGCAGGATGATGCCGATCAACCCAACGATATCAAGATCCATGTGAAACAACTGCAAGGCCAGCAACGCTCCCACGCCCGCCGAAGGCAGCGTGGAGAGAATCGTGAGGGGGTGGATATAGCTTTCATACAGCACGCCGAGAACGATGTAGACGGTGACGATGGCAGCCAGAATCAGCAATGGCTCATTGGCCAGCGAGGCAAGAAACGCGGCGGCGGTTCCCTGGAAATCTCCGTTAATCGACGCTGGCATGTGCAACTCTTGTTTGACTTTGTTGATCGCGTCCACGGCCTGTCCAAGCGAAACGCCGGGAGCCAGATTAAACGACAGCGTTACGACAGGAAATTGGCCCTGATGATTGATCGCCAACGCCGTGCGGCGCTGCTCGTAGTGGGTAAGAGCGCTCAGCGGCACCTGCTGCCCGGTGGCCGATTTAACGTACAGATTATTAAAATCCGCCGGATTTTTTTGATATTGCGGCGAAACTTCCAGCACCACATGATACTGGTTGAGCTGCGTAAAGATCGTTGAGACCAGCCGCTGCCCAAAGGCATCATAGAGCGTGTTGTCGATGTCCTGCGGATCCACGCCCAGTCGCGAAGCGGTATCGCGGTCGATCACCAGCATGGCCTCCAGGCCGTCATTCTGCTGGTCGGTGGCCACGTCGCGCAACTGCGGCAGCGCTTGCAGCTTGCTCACCATGCGCGGCGCCCAATTCATTAGCTCCTTCCGGCTGGCATCCTCCAGCGTGTACTGATACTGTGTGCGACTAACGCGGTCTTCGACGGTCAAATCCTGGAGCGGCTGCAAAAAGAGCTGGATGCCCTGCACCTGATCGACCTTGGGTTGCAGGCGGCGGATAATCTCCAGCGCCGTGGATTTTCGTTCGTCGCGTGGCTTCAAGTTGATCTGCAAGCGTCCGCTGTTCAGCTCCATGTTGGTGCCATCGACGCCAATAAACGAGGCCAGACTGTCCACGTCCGGGTCTTGCAGCACGATGCGCGCCAACTGCTGCTGCCGCTCCGCCATTGCGCCAAAGGAGATGGTCTGCGGCGCTTCAGAAATACCGAGAAGCCCACCTGTATCCTGCACTGGGAAAAATCCTTTGGGAATGTAGACGTACATCACCAGTGTTAACACCAGCGTGGCCAGCGTGACCAGCAGCGTGGCGGTGCGATAGCGCAGCACCCATTGCAGCGTGATGCCGTACTTGGCAATCACCCATGTGTAGAAGCGTTCCGTCGCGTGGTAAAAGCGGCTCTGCTCCTTCTCCGACTTGTGGCGCAACAGTCGCGAGCACATCATCGGCGTCAACGTGAGCGAAATGAAGGCAGAGACGAGGATCGTTACCGCCAGCGTGACGGCAAATTCGCGGAAGAGCCGGCCCACCACATCGCCCATGAAGAGCAGCGGAATCAGCACGGCGATCAGCGAAACCGTCAGCGAGACGATGGTGAAGCCGATCTGCGCCGCGCCCTTGAAGGCCGCCTGCATTGGCGAGTCGCCTTCCTCCAGAAAGCGCGTGATGTTTTCGATCATCACGATGGCATCATCGACCACAAAACCCGTGGAGATGGTCAGCGCCATCAGCGAAAGATTATCCAGCGTGTAGCCCAGCAGATACATCACGCAGAAGGTGCCAACAATGGAGAGCGGCACGGCAATGCTGGGAATCACGGTCGCGGCCAGATTGCGCAGAAAAAGAAAGATGACCATCACCACCAGCGCGATGGTCAGCATCAGCTCGAATTGCACGTCCTTCACCGAGGCGCGGATGGTGCTGGTGCGATCCGTAAGCACCACCAGTTTGACGGATGTAGGCAGGCTGGCCTGCAACTGCGGCAGCACCTTGCGGATGCGATCCACCACGGTAATGATGTTGGCTCCGGGTTGGCGCTGCACATTCAAAATCACGGCGGGAACATTGTTCATCCACGCCGACTCTTCTGCGTTCTCCGTCCCGTTGATGATGGTAGAGACGTCCGAAAGCCGAACCGGTGAGCCGTTGCGGTAGGCAATCACAACCGGCTCGTACTGCTGCGCCGTGGTCAGTTGGTCATTGTCATTGATAGTGAAGGATTGACGGCGACCATTCAGATTTCCCTTGGCCTGATTGACGTTGGTGGCGGCCAGCGCCGCGCGAACATCCTCCAGGCTCAGGCCGTAAGAGGCCAGCGCCATTGGATTGGCCTGTACGCGCACCGCAGGTTTTTCTCCACCAACAATCGAGACCATCCCCACGCCGGAAAGCTGCGAGATTTTCTGCGCCAGCGTCGTGTCGGCCAGGTCTTCCACGCTGCTCAGCGGCATGGTGTTGGAGGTGAGCGCCAGTGTCAGGATGGGAAAATCCGCTGGATTCACCTTGCTGTAGATCGGCGGGTTCGGCAGATCGACAGGCAGATAGGTGCCAGCAGCGTTGATGGCGGCCTGCACCTCCTGCTCGGCCACGTCGATGTTCTCATTCAGATCGAATTGCAGCGTGATGACCGATGCAGTAAAGGAGCTGATCGAGGTCATCTGGTTCAGGCCCGGCATCTGGCCGAACTGTCCCTCCAGCGACGCGGTGACGGAACTGGCCATCACCTCCGGGCTGGCTCCCGGATAAAACGTGGTGACTTGAATGGTCGGATACTCGACCTCCGGCAGCGCCGAGACCGGCAGTTGCGTGTAGGCGATGATGCCCGCCAGCAGAATGGCCGCCATCATCAGGGACGTAGCAACGGGTCGCTCAATGAAAATCCGCGAGGGACTCACAGCATTGTTCCTTGCGCTTTCTTCTTGTAGGCCACACCATCGGTGACGATGTGCGCCACCACCTTGCTGCCCGCGCGCAGCTTTTCCGCGCCGTCGATCACCACTTTGTCTCCCGGCACCACGCCCTTGTCCACCACCAGCGTGGAGCTTTCCGTCAGCAAAACATGAACTGGTTGTATCTTGACGATGTTGTCCGGCTGAACGGCAAAAACAAAATCTCCATCCGGCCCATGTTGCAACGCGGCTGCCGGCATCACAATCGCGCGCGGCAACTGGTCAATGATGAGGCGAACATTAACGAACTGATCTGGAAAGAGATTCTCATGTTTGTTGGGGAAAATGGCCTTGAACTTGGCCGTGCCTGTCGTCGGATCAATTTCATTGTCCACGGTGAGCAGCCTGCCCGTAGCCAGATGTCCAAAGGAGGAGCGATCATACGCATCGACCATCAGCCCCTGCGGACTACGCATCTTGGGCAGAACCTTGGGAAGATCATCCTCCGGCAGCGTGAAATCCACGGCGATGGGATGCATCTGCGTAATAATCAACATGCCGGTCGTCGCCGTGGATTGCACGATGTTGCCGGGATCGACCAGCCGCAGCCCCACACGCCCATCAATGGGAGAACGAATGTAGCAGTAGTTGAGATTGACCTGCGCCGTGTCAATGGTGGCCTGGTCAAGCTCGACGGTGCCAAGATACTGGCCGTAGAGCGCCTGCTCGGCATCCAGTTGCTCCTTGGAATACACGCCCTGCTGATACAGCGATTTATAGCGACTTAACTCAATTTTATAATCGTCCAGTTGCGCCTGATCGCGCACCAACTGCCCTTTCGCCTGATCCAGAGCAGCTTTATACGGAGCCGGATCAATCACAATCAACAGGTCGCCCTTGTGAACATCCTGACCTTCTTTGAAATTGACCTGGAGAATCTGGCCGGTCACACGCGAGTTGATTGTCACCGTGTAATAGGCGGTCACGGAACCAAGGCCATCCAGATACACGGGCACATCTTTTTGTTTCACCACAGCAACCTGCACGGGAACCTGCATGTACGCCGCCATCATGGCGGCGCGCGCGGCGACCTTCCTGTCTTTCTCGGAACGGGCGGTGGCAATGCGCCAGATTGCTCCCGCAACAGCGGCAACAATCAGCAGCAGCACCAGCGCGCGCGCCCAAGCGTGCTTCTTCGGAGCGGATTCCCAAGGGGAACCGCTGCCGGGAGGATTCATTCCCAGATGGGGCGCGGATGAAGGGGTTTCAGCGGTCGGCATAGTGATTTTCCAGGATGTCCTTTTCCAGAAGAAGATGTCCAGGTGAAGGTTGCGATGGCGCGTTTTCCATGCGTACTGTGCATGACGCAGCGCACAGCACCCTACGTACAAGACGCAGCCAGCAAGAAAAAAGTTTCCGGGTTGCCAGCCCCCCGTGTCTCCTCCGCGCAATCATTCCCGGAAGAGACTTCCTGCTGTCAGTATAGAAACTCTCGTGTTTTCCGTCTCATCCCAGATCGGCATTCGCGGCAGGCGATTCTTGCAGTGTTCCCAAAACGAGCCGCCGAGTGTTGTAGCATAAGACATTCCTCGGTTGGCAGATTGCCGGGAGTAAAAGCAACCCGCATGGATGGAATAAGCCACCAACCCGTCAGTATACCTGTCGATACCGTTGCCGCTGCCGAACAGCGCAGGGAAAGAGCTCCCGTCCTCTGCGTTGATCTGGATGGAACGCTGGTAAAAACCGATGCGATGGTGGATTCTTTTTGCGCGATGATGCACCAGGCTCCGTGGCTGCTGGCCCAGGCTCCGCTCTGGCTGTTGCATGGCAAGGCGGCATTCAAACGCAACCTGGCCGCGCGAGCGCCACTCCATACTGCACATCTTCCTTACAACTCCGAGTTGATTGCATTTCTGCGGGAAGAATCCGCCGCCGGACGCGCGATTGTTCTGGCCACGGGCGCAGATCGGCAATTGGCGGAAAACGTGGCCAATCACCTGGGCATTTTCCAGGAGGTGCTGGCCAGCGATGGAACCACCAATCTGACTGGCACGCGCAAGCTTCACGCCTTGCAACAACGCTTTGGCGCAAACGGCTTTGATTACATCGGCAACAGCGCGGTAGATTTGCCGATTTTGACCCATGCGGCCACGCCAATGCTGGCGAACCCTGGTTGGGGTCTGCCCCGCCGCCTGCGCGCGCAACGTGCCCGAATGCGCCATGCCCGGAACGGGGAGACCCAGCCGATACGAATCTTTCGAGACCGCCTCTCTTTCGGAACTGCCATCCTGCGTGCGCTCCGCGTACATCAATGGGCAAAGAACGCGCTTCTTTTTCTCCCCCTGCTGTTGGCGCACAATCTCCATTGGCAAACGGCGCGGCTGGCAACGCTGGCGTTTCTCTGTTTTTGCTGCACGGCATCGGGCACGTACATTGTCAACGACCTGCTGGATATGGAAGCCGACCGCCAGCATCCGCGCAAAAGCCGCCGTCCCTTTGCAGCGGGCGATCTTTCCGCCGTGACCGGAGCGGGAATGGCGGTTGTTCTCCTCGGCCTGGCCGGATGGATGGCCCTTCGGCTATTGCCAGCCGCTTTTCTCGCATGGCTGGCGCTGTACTGTGTCGCCACACTCTCCTATTCGCTGTACTTCAAGCGCAAGGTGCTGGCAGACGTGATTCTTCTGTCTGCGCTGTACACTCTGCGCATTCTTGCAGGAGCCACCGCCGTTCGCGTAACCGTTTCCCCCTGGCTGGCAGGATTTTCCATCTTTTTCTTCTTCAGTCTTGCCTTGGTCAAGCGTTTCAGCGAGCTGGAGCATCTGCGCCTGCGCGATGCCGTCCCCATCAATGGGCGCGGCTACCGGGTGCAGGATTTGGAGCAATTGCGTAGCTTCGGCACCGCCAGCGCCTATGCGTCGATTGTCATCTTCGCCCTCTACATCAACAATCCGGAGGTGGGTCGGCTCTACCCGCACCCTCATCGTCTGTGGCTGATGACGCCCGTCTTGATCTGGTGGCTCAGCCGCATCTGGCTGCGAGCCTCACGCGGCCAGATGGAAGAGGATCCGGTGGTCTTCGCTCTAACGGATCGCCCCAGCTTGCTTGCCGGCGCGGCCATGTTGTTAATCGCGATCTATGCGGCGCTTTGAGAAGCTGCGCGGAAACTCGATCCCCCTCCCATCGCAGGTTGCGACCCCAGGGACGGGCGCACCCACATTCCATTGAAAACCCCTGACGAAGATGGCACGCCGGGGCTGGGGTCGTATACTCTGTCAACGTACAGAAGATAGGCATCTATGCAGGTCTACGTCATCGTACCGGCAGCGGGATTGGGCACGCGCATGAACGTGCCCCCCCCTGCCACGCCGGGCGCCACGTCCAGTTCCGCGCCCGCGCCCAAGCAGTTCCTCGAACTGCGCGGCATTCCCATCCTCATCCACACGCTGCGCGCCTTTGCCGCCGTTGCCGCCGTGCGGCGCATCCACGTTGCCGCGCGCGCCCATGAGATCGAACGGGTTCAGGCGCAGGTTCACGAGCACGGCCTTGATGGTCGCGCCACCGTTGTCGTCGGCGGCGACACGCGACAGGAATCTGTGAGCGCCGCGCTGCGCTCCCTGCACGCCAGCGACGACGATATTGTGCTGGTGCATGATGCCGTGCGCCCGCTCATCGACCCGGTCACCATCGAGCGCACCATTGAGGCCGTCATCAAGCATGGCGCGGCCATCGTCGGCGTACCCGCCATCGACACCATCAAGCAGGTGGAGCGCACCGCCGAGGGAGCCATCATCGGCACCACCATCCCCCGCGAGCGCATCGTGCTGGCGCAGACCCCGCAGGGATTTCGCTGCAACCTGCTACGCCGCATCTTCCGCGAGGCGGAAGCAGACGGATTTTTGGGCACGGACGAAGCATCACTGGCCGAGCGCGCCGGAGTTCCCGTCGCCGTCGTCCTGGGTTCGCCGCGCAACTTCAAGATCACCCAGCCCGGAGACCTGGAACTGGCAGAGTTTTACCTGCAACAGGGCAATCGGTAATATCAACAGAGAGAAGAAAGCGCGCGATGAGAATTGGTTACGGCTGGGATTCCCACGCCTTCAAATCTGGAGTTCCCCTGAAAATCGGTGGACTGACGCTCGACCACCCCGAGGGCCTCTCCGGTCACTCCGACGGTGATGTGCTGCTGCACGCCATTACCGACGCGCTGCTTGGCGCCGTGGCTGCCGGCGATATTGGCAGCTTCTTTCCACCGGGCGATGCGCGCTGGAAAAACGCTGATTCATCCATCTTTCTGGAGACGGCGCTGGAAGAGGTTCGCCACGCCGGATACACCATCGCCAATGTCGATACGACTCTGGTGCTGGCCGCGCCCAAGATCGGCCCCATCGCGGAGAAGCTGCGCGAGAACGTGGCCACTCTGCTGCATCTGGAGCCACGCGATGTCGGCATCAAGGCCAAGACCCCCGAAGGGCTGGATCAGGATCACGTCGCCATTGCCCACGCCGTCGTGCTGTTGGAGAAGCTAGATGCCGACGGACAGACCCGACACATGGCTGCATCTGCGGATTCGTCCGAGGATTCTCCCCGAAGCGTTGAGGATGTCGTCCGCAAATTGCTGGAAGAACCAGCCGTGCTGCCTGCGCGCAAACCGACCTTCAATACCGAGGACATCACCTGAGATTGGCTTCTTTTTGGTGGGCAGATTAAAAGTGGTAGGCGAACCCGATGGATGGCTGCGAAACGATATACCAGCGGCCCGTATTGTAGATGTTTATGCCAAAGTTCTGCGGCTTTGAAACATAGCCGCGATATTCCATCCGCAGATCCCAGCTTGGGCTTATCTCGTACGCGATGCCGCCGCCAGCCAAGGCAACCAGCGTATTTACCTGTTGCGCGTCATACGTGGTTGTCTTGATGCTGCCCAGCGGGAAAAAGAACAAGACCCCGCCGCCAAACTCAACGAATGGGTTAAATTTTTTGAATGGAATGGTGCGCACATAGGCAATCGTCGCCTCCTGCACGGAGGTGAGCACGCGAGCACTGTTCGTAGTGTTGCCTTCGTTGAATTTTGCGGTATAGCGCATGTAGGAGTAATTGGCTTCGGCAGCGCCATTGGGAGTCATCTGGAAGCGATAGCTAAGCAAGATGCCCGGCCCCATCGTGGCCTTGGCGCGAACATCATTCGTCCCTCCCCCCTCGACATAGGGCTGGATGGTGTCCATCAGGCTGAGACTCACGTCCTGACGCATCTCCTGCGCCCGCCCGAACGTGGCCAGCATGGGCAACAAACAGAGTAGAAAAAACAACTTCTTCATTCGGTAGTGAACCCCTGCTCCGGGAATCTGCGCGCCGACAATTCAAAATTCGCCGCGCGCACAGTTTGAATCCAGCTAGAAGTGATAGGCAAAACCAATCGCCGGTTGATTGATCACATAATAGCGATCCGTGTCGTAGATTTTCATGCCATAGTAAAAATCCTTGATAATGCTTCCGCGATACTCCACACGCAGATCCCAGCTTGGACTCAGCTCATACGCGATACCGCCGCCAAACAGTTCCTCAATGGCGGTACCCTTGTTGGCCAGCAACGTGGTCGTGTGCGTGTCATCAATCACGTTGAAGAAAAACAGGCCCACTCCAGCGGCGATAAAGGGATTGAATCTTTTGTAGGAAAGACTCCGCACATATTCAAACGAAGCCTCTTGATAGCGACTGTGAATGCGCGCATTCGCAAAGCTGGTGACATATTTCTGCGTGAACTGGCTGTATTGGTAGTTGGCTTCAAGCGCATTGTTCGGATTCAGCATGAAGCGGTACTCAATCAAATCCCCGATACCGACGGTAGACGACTGCGTCACGTCATTGCCCGTGACAACGGGCTGAAACGTACCAACAAAACTCATACTGACATCTTGTCTGCTCTCCTGCGCAAAACCGGTCACGGCCAGCAGAGGGAGCAACCCGAGGAAAAAAACCAACTTCTTCATTCGCAAATAAACCCTTCATCCGCCAAACTCGACGCGCACACTCCGCGAACAAGCTGAACGTAAAAATACGTGCCTGGCTCTGAATCCTTAGCTGCCCTAATTGTACCTGTCGAATCGCCCCTACGGGAGGGCAGGAAAAAGTTGTGACGAATGTTTGCCTCGGAAGAGGTCACGAGGCAACGGATTTTGAGAAATCTGGCAATACCCCCGGCAAAGGCGGAGCCAGACTGGGAATCTTGCAGCCTTGCT
The DNA here is from genome assembly GCA_021810625.1 of Acidobacteriota bacterium. GTDB lineage: Bacteria > Acidobacteriota > Terriglobia > Terriglobales > Acidobacteriaceae > JAJZIJ01. Next base: position 37,468 of record JAJZIJ010000011.1, on the reverse strand, counting down.
CCGCCTACACGATTACTGCGTGGGAGACTGACTTCCGTTACTAGCTGGGGGACTCGGCTGTACTCCGTTCGCTGGAGACGCGCCGTTTTGCTGCATCCGCTGCTGCCGATGCGCCTGCATCCGTTCGCGACGCCTGGCCAACATCGCGTCAAACTGCTTTTTCTGAGCATCGTTCAACACGGCCTTGATCTTTTGCTGCGCGGTTACGTTGATGCTGTGCCGCTGTTGACGACGAACCTGCCGCGTAAACGAGTGGTCTTTGCGGAGTGATTGCAGTTGGTGATCCTGATCCTGCAATATGGGCAGAATCTCCTGCTGTTCTGTGGGGCTTAGGTTCAGCGTCCTGGTCAAATGCCGAAGCTGCTCCCTCGGATTCATGGGGTGGGAGCGCGACGGCGCCGACATGGGCGCGCTCGTCATGGACGCATTTTGCGCGCGCATGGCAACCGAGAAAGATAGCAGCAGCGCCAACATAAACAGCAAACCTGCCGCAGGAACATTGCGAATGAGTCGGGTCATAACGATTACAATCTCCTTCTTCGTGTAGCTGGATGCTCTGCCAACAGATCATCCTCAAGCAGTCCTACAATGTGTAAGACGTTGCAAGGGCGGCAAGGGTTTCTCTCCTGTATCGCCGCTTTGTTGTCCTTGCCGGAGCTTCCGATCCCGCCGCCAGCGCTGCATGAAAAAAGATAGCGTGCCGACGATGCGCCAGCCGTGATCGCCGTTCCAACCGCATCTTCGGCACGCCCATCTGCACGGTTACTACACGATTACTGCGCGGGAGGCTGGCTTCCATTACTGGCAGGGGAACTCGGCTGTGCTCCATTCGCTGGAGACGCGCCCTCCTGCTGCTGCATCTGCTGCCAGTGTTCCCGCATACGCTTGCGGCGTGCGGCCAACATCGCATCAAACTGCTGTTTCTGGGCGTCGGTTAACACCGCTTCCATTTTCCATTTGAATTCTTTCTGCTTGTGCATCATCTTCTGCATCTGCCAATCCCGCTCCCGCAGGATCGGTAAAATCTGCTTCTGCTGATCAGGACTTAAATTGAGCATCTTCGTCAGGCGCTCCAACTGTTTATGTGGATTCATGTGGTGGGGGTGCATCGGCGCACCCATCATCGGCGCGTCATTCGTGGGAACATTTTGTGCGGAGGGCAGAGGCGCATTTTGCGCGCGCAATCCGGGGGAAAGTAGCAGGAACAAGGCAAGGGCAAGGGACAGCTTGCCCCAGGGAATTGTGCGAATGGTTGTGCTGCAAACAGATCGGTTCATGGCGGTTGCAATCTCCTTTGTGGGGCTGGGTTCTGCTGTTTCCAGCGCACCTTCGGCACCCAGAGACCTAGACGGATTCCCCACAATGGAAGTTGCAGCGAAGCTCCAGAAAACTGGCGCTTGCGCCAACGTTTCCTCCTGCCATCGCAAGGATTTCGCTCTTGCGTGGAAGCGTTAAGCGCCGCGTTCCGGTTGAAAATAAAAGGGGTCTCCATGCTGCGTGGCCATCGACTCCACCACCTTCAAAAACGCCAGCGCCGCGTGGGAGAGATTGGCGTGCCTGCGATGCACCAGCCGCAATCGCCGTTCAAATTGCAACTCTGGCACGCGAACCTGCACCAGCTCGCCGCTTTGGAGTTCGCGCTCCACCGACAAACCCGGCAACAGCGCCACGCCATTGCCCATCGCCACAAAGCGTTTGACCGCCTCCAGACTGGGCAGCTCCACGCCCATGTTCAACGGCGTGCGGTGACGACGAAAGGCCTGCAACACCTTCTGCCGCAGCGGAGACGAGATATGATGCGCCACAAAATTCTCCGCGCCAAGCTGGTGAATGGAAATCTCCTGCGCTTTGGCCAGCGGATGCTTTGGATGCATGGTGAACACCAGTTCATCGCGATACACCACGATGGATCGCACCTGCGGATCGTCGGGACGATACGAGACAATCCCACACTCCACCGCGTGCGACAACACCTCATCGGCCATGCGGCTGGCCAGCGAGCGCTGCACTGTCACCTTGATCTGCGGCGAAAGCCGGCAGAAGGCATCCACCACGGGCAACAGATATAGGCAGGTGTACTCGTTGGCGGCCAGATTCAATTTGCCCCGATGCAGCGAGCGCAACTCGGCCAGCGCGCCTGTGGCCTCGCCGCGCAGATTTAGCAGCTTCTGCGCATAGTCGCGCAGCACCTCCCCGGCGGAAGTCAGGGTCGCATCCCGCGAGGCGCGGTCGAAGACCACCTCGCCAAGTTCCTCTTCCAGCTTGCGAATCACCTGGCTCACCGCAGGCTGCGTGCGATGCAGTCGAACTGCGGCGCGGGAGAAGCTGCGCTCCTCGGCCACAGCAAGAAATGTTTCCAGTTGAAACATGTCCATAAGGCATTGCCTTTCCCACCAGAAAATACACCTTATATGATAACTTATTCTAATAACAAAATGGCATCCCATAAGGCATCCTTATGGTAAATTTAAAAAGAAGTCGTCACCGACACGGCACGTAATCCTTGAAGAAGAAAGCAATACAGGAAGATTGAATGGGCCAGGAACGCATCCAATTTTTTGATACGACGCTGCGCGATGGAGAGCAATCGCCGGGCTGCAGCATGCACACGGCGGAAAAGCTGCGCATGGCCCGGCAACTGGAGACTTTGGGCGTTGATGTGCTGGAGGCTGGCTTTGCCGTCGCCTCCGAGGGCGACTTTGATGCCGTGCAGTTGATTGCCACCGAGGTGCGCGGCCCGCAGATTGCCAGTCTGGCGCGCGCCAAGCGGGAAGATATCGAAACTGCGGCGCGAGCCTTGGAAGATGCCGGAAGATCTCGCATCCACATCTTTCTCGCCAGCTCGGACATTCACCTGCAATATAAGTTGAAGATCACCCGCGAACAGGCGCTCGAACAGGCCGACGCTTCGGTTCGGCTGGCCTGCCAGTACGTCCACACTGTGGAGTTTTCCCCGGAGGATTCCACGCGCACCGACCCAGATTTCCTCTGCAAGATCGTCTCCGTGGCCGTCGAGGCGGGAGCCACGATCATCAACCTTCCCGACACCGTTGGCTACACCATTCCACAGGAGTATGCTGCGTTGTTTCGTCTGCTGCGACAACGAGTACCCGGCATGGAGAAGGTCACGCTCTCCTGCCATTGCCATAATGATCTTGGCCTGGCAGTTGCCAACACGCTGGCCGCCATTGAAGCGGGAGCGCGTCAGGTGGAATGCACCATCAACGGCATCGGCGAACGCGCAGGCAACGCGGCGCTGGAAGAGATCGCCGCCGCCATGCATGTGCGCAACGACAAACTCCCCTATACGCATGGATTGGTACTGGATCAGCTTTTTCCCACCAGCCAATTGCTGAGCCAAATCATCAGCTATGGGCCGTCTCCGAATAAAGCCATCGTGGGCAGCAATGCCTTTGCGCATGAGGCGGGCATCCACCAGCACGGCATGTTGTCCAACCCGCTGTGCTACGAGATCATCACGCCCGCCGCCGTCGGCGTGCCCAACAATCGCATGGTTCTGGGCAAGCATTCAGGGCGACACGCGCTGGCCCATCGCTTGAGCGAATTAGGACATCCCCTGGATAGTGAGAATTTGGAGATCGTGTACCAGAGGTTTATTCATCTTGCCGACAGAAAAAAGTCGGTCTATGACCAGGATTTACTTGCGCTGCTATCGGAGGCATCGGCCCCGGTTCCAACGCAGAAACCCTAGGTCGTTCCCTGGCGGCTGGAGAATGTAGCCGCAAAACTTTTCCTGGCAACCCAACGAGGTTTTTTATGCAATTGAAGATCACAGTAGTCGCAGGCGACGGCATCGGGCCAGAGGTCACACGCGAGGCAGTCAGCATTCTCCGCGCCGTGGCGGAGTTGAACGGCCACCAATTTACATATACCGACATGCCCATTGGCGGCGTGGCAATTCGGCAGCATGGCTCCCCGCTACCAGCGGCGACGCTCGATGCGGCGCTGGCAGGCGATGCCGTACTGCTGGGCGCGGTCGGCGGCAATGAGTTCAATTCCCTGCCCCCAAGTCAGCGTCCAGAAGCTGGCCTGCTGCAATTGCGGCAGGCGCTCGGCGGATTCGCCAATCTGCGTCCGTCGATTGCGTATCCGGCGCTGGCTGGCAACTCCCCACTGCGGCCAGAGGTCACCGAAGGCGCGAACATTCTCTTCGTCCGCGAACTGCTCAGCGGCCTCTATTTTGGTTCGCCGCGCTCCTGGAACAAGGACACGGGCGTGGCCTTGAACACCATGTATTACACCCGCGAAGAGGTACTGCGCGTGGCCCGCATTGCATTTGAGCAGGCCCGCAAGCGTCGCAAAAAAGTTACCTCCGTGGACAAGGCTAATGTGCTCGAGGTCTCGCAGCTCTGGCGCGCCGCCGTCACTGAAGTGGCCGCCGAGTATCCCGACGTGACGCTGGAGCACCAATATGTGGATGCCTGCGCCATGCACCTGATGAACACTCCGCGCAACTTCGACGTTGTGCTGGCCGAAAATCTCTTCGGCGACATTCTTACGGACGAAGCTGCCGTCATTACCGGCTCGCTGGGCATGTTGCCTTCGGCCACCGTCGGCGGCAAGGTCAATCTGTATGAGCCAGTCCACGGATCGGCTCCTGATATCGCGGGCACCGGCAAGGCCAATCCTCTGGGAGCCATTCTGACCGCAGCCATGCTGCTGCGCCATTCCGCTGGGTTGGAGCAGGACGCGCTGGCCGTGGAAAGCGCCGTCAACAACGTGCTCAGCCAGGGACATCGCACAACGGACATTGCCCGCAGCGGCCAGCCTGGACAGCAATCGGGCCAGCACATCGTCAGCACGCAGGAGATGGGCAAGCTGGTCTTTGCCGCACTGCATGAAATCTTCAACCGCAAGCAGGCGCTGCACGCGGTATAAATCTTTTGCAACAGAGTGGTTTTTTGTAACAACAAAGTTTTTTAGACAACAGAAGAAATGGAAAATGATGGCCACAAAAGCAAAAACACTCTTCGAGAAAATATGGGACGCGCATCTGGTGGCCGAGCCTGCGGGCGAGCCAGCGCTGCTCTACGTTGACCTGCATCTGCTGCACGAAGTCACTTCGCCGCAGGCATTCGAGGGTCTGCGACTGACGGGCCGCAAGGTTCGCCGTCCCGACCGCTGCCTGGCTACCGTGGATCACAACGTTCCCACCAGCAATGTTCAGGATCGGCTGGTGATTGTCGATGCCATCGCCGCCAAGCAGATTGAAACGCTGCGCCACAACTGCAAGGAATTCGGCATTGAGATGTACGACGTGCAATCGCCCAAACAGGGCATCGTCCACGTCATCGGGCCGGAGCAGGGATTTACCAAACCGGGCATGACCATCGTCTGCGGCGACAGCCATACCAGCACGCACGGAGCCTTCGGCGCGTTGGCCTTCGGCATCGGCACCAGCGAAGTTGAGCACACTCTGGCCACGCAATGCCTGCAACAATCGCGGGCCAAGTCCTTCCGCATTTCAGTCGAAGGCACTCTGCCGCCTGCCGTCACCGCCAAGGATATTGCGCTCGGCATTATTGGACGCATCGGCACCGATGGCGCGACCGGATATGTGATCGAGTACGCTGGCTCCGCCATTCGCGCACTGTCGATGGAAGGCCGCATGACCGTCTGCAATATGAGCATCGAAGCGGGCGCGCGCGCCGGAATGATCGCGCCCGATGCCACCACCTTCGCCTACCTGAAGGGTCGCCCCAACGCGCCCCAGGGCAAGGCGTGGGAGCAGGCCGTCTCCGCGTGGAGCCAGCTTGTCTCCGACCCCGACGCAAAGTTTGATCGTGAACTGGTCATTCCAGCCAGCGAATTGACCCCCTACGTTTCTTGGGGGACGAATCCAGGCATGGTGCTTCCGATTACGGGCAGCATTCCCGATCCGGCTGCCTCGACAACGGAAACCGATCGTCGCGCCTGTGAACAGGCATTGAACTATATGGATCTGAAACCGGGCACGCAGATCGAAGCGATTCCGGTTGATCGCGTCTTTATCGGCTCCTGCACCAATGGAAGAATTGAAGACCTGCGCGCGGCGGCCAGCGTTGCGTCGGGGTACAAGGTCAGCACCCACGTCCACGCGATGGTGGTTCCCGGATCGCAATTGGTGAAAGAAGAGGCCGAGCGCGAAGGACTGGATATCATTTTCCGCGAGGCGGGTTTTGAATGGCGCGAGCCGGGCTGCTCCATGTGCCTAGGCATGAACCCGGACATTCTGCAACCGGGCGAGCGCTGCGCCTCCACCAGCAATCGCAACTTTGAAGGCCGCCAGGGTCGCGGCGGACGCACGCATCTTGTCAGCCCAGCAATGGCCGCCGCCGCCGCCATCGCCGGACATTTTACCGACGTTCGCAACTGGAAATTTCGCAACCGGGAGTCACACAAATAGCCATGCAACCCTTTCGCACACTTACGTCGCTGGCAGCCCCGCTCGACCGTGTTAATGTCGATACGGATCAGATCATTCCGAAGCAGTTCCTAAAGCGCATTGAGCGCACCGGCTACGGAGAATTTCTCTTCTTCGACTGGCGGCGCAAGGCCGATGGTTCCCCGGACGCAACCTTCGTCCTGAACCAACCGCAATATGAAGGCGCGCAGATTCTGCTGGCCGGACGCAACTTCGGCTGTGGCTCCTCGCGGGAACACGCGGCTTGGGCGCTCTCCGACTTTGGCTTTCGCTGCGTCATCGCGCCAGCCTTCGCGGATATCTTTTTCTCCAACGCTGGCAAAAACGGCATCGTGCTGGTCGTGCTCTCGGACGAGCACGTCGCCACGTTGATGCAACGCGCCCAGCAGCCGGGATACAAGCTCACCGTCTCGCTGGAAGATCAGACCGTGCGCGACGATCAAGGCTTCGAGCAGCACTTCCAAATCGACGAGTTCCGCCGCTACTGCCTGCTTGAAGGTTTGGATGACATTGGCCTGACGCTGCGTCACGCCGCTGCGCTTGACAGGTTTGAGAAGCAGCACGATCAGGAATTCTGGGTTGCGCCGCGTCCGCAATCCGCCAGCGCAACAGCCACAATGGGAGCGCGCGCATGAGCAACCAGGAGAAGAAAATAAAGATGAGTACTGGCACGCATAATCCGAAGCACAACAGCATTCCGCTCACTGAAGGCTCCAGCCGCGCTGCGGCACGAGCCATGCTCCATGCCGTTGGCTTTACGCGCGAAGATCTGGCCAAGCCCATCATCGGCATTGCCAACACCTGGACGGAGATTGGCCCGTGCAACTTCCATCTGCGCATCATCGCCGAGGCCGTCAAGCAAGGCATCCGCGATGCGGGGGGCACGCCGATGGAGTTCAACACCATCACCATCTCCGACGGCATCACGATGGGCACCCAGGGAATGAAAGCCTCGCTTATCAGCCGCGAAGTGATTGCGGATTCAGTCGAGTTGGTCGCGCGCGGCAATCTCTTCGACGGCTTGATTGCCATCGCAGGCTGCGATAAAAATCTGCCCGGCACGGTCATGGCGCTGGCGCGCCTCGACATTCCTTCGCTGATGCTCTACGGCGGCTCCATCGCGCCCGGCCATCTGCACGGCAAAGACCTTACCGTGCAAGATGTCTTTGAAGCGCAAGGCTCCTATGCCGCCGGAAAAATCGACGACAAGGAGATGGAAGCCGTGGAAGACCACGCCTGTCCCGGCGCTGGAGCCTGCGGCGGACAGTTCACGGCCAACACTATGGCGATGGCCTTCGAGTTTCTTGGCATCTCGCCCATTGGACTAACCGGCGTGCCCGCGCTTTCTCCAGAAAAAGGCAAGGCCTCACGCGCTGCTGGCGCGCTTGTCATCGAAATGGCAAAGAACGATCTGCGCCCCTCAAAGATCATCACCCGCGCCTCGCTTGAAAACGCCATTGCCAGCGTTGCCGCCTCCGGCGGATCAACCAATGCCGTGCTGCATCTGATCGCCATTGCCCATGAAGCAGGCATCGAACTTTCTGTCGATGATTTCGATCGCATCAGCCGCCAAACTCCTCTGCTCTGCGACATGAAACCCGGTGGCCGCTACGTGGCCACGGATTATCAGGAAGCTGGCGGCAGCCGACTGCTGGCGCAGCGTCTGCTTGCTGGCAAAAAAATTGATGGCAGCACGCTGAATGTCTCTGGCCGCACGCTGGCCGAAGAGGCTGCGCTCGCAGAAGAAAAACCCGGTCAGGTTGTCATCCACTCGCTCGACAAACCCCTGAAGGCGACCGGAGGATTGGTCATCCTCAAGGGCAATCTCACCCCCGAAGGCTGCGTCATTAAAGTTGCCGGGCACGAGCGTCTGACGCATCGCGGCCCGGCCCGCGTCTTTGAAACCGAAGAAGCGTGCTTTGCCGCCGTGCAGTCTGGAAAGATTCTGCCCAATGATGTATTGGTGATTCGCTATGAAGGCCCACGCGGTGGCCCCGGCATGAGAGAGATGCTGCACGTCACCGCAGCCATTGCGGGCATACCGGAATTGAGCGAGACCGTCGCGCTGCTTACCGATGGCCGCTTCTCCGGCGCAACACGCGGCCTGATGGCTGGACACGTCTCTCCCGAAGCCGCGCTTGGCGGGCCGATTGCCGCTGTGCGCGATGGCGACATCATCGTCTTTGATATTCCAAAGCGCGAGCTGCGCGTCGAGTTGAGCGATGCTGAAATTGCAGCCCGCATGAAGAACTGGCAAGCCCCTGCACCGCAGTTTACGCGCGGTGTCTTTCGTAAATATGCCGACCGTGTGTCCTCAGCGGCACGCGGCGCCATCACCAACTGACGGAGATCCCCTGTCATGAATACCTCCGACAACGCGAATCATGCAGACCTTGCGATTTACAGCCATCCCACGCGCCTGACCGGCGCCGAAACCCTATGGGCCACATTGGTCGGCGAGGGCGTGCGCGATGTCTTCGGCTATCCCGGCGGAGCAATTCTGCCCGCCTACGATGCGCTGCGAAAATTTCCCCTCCGCCACATTCTGGTGCGCCATGAACAGGGAGCAGCCCACATGGCCGATGGCTACGCTCGCGCTTCAGGCCGCGTCGGCGTGGCTGTGTCCACCTCCGGCCCCGGCGCAACCAACATGGTCACTGGCATTGCCAACGCGATGATGGATTCCATTCCGATGGTCTGCATCACCGGACAGGTCTCCAGCGCGGTGCTCGGCACGGACGCATTTCAGGAAGTGGACATCACGGGCATTACGCTGCCCATCACCAAACACAACTACCTGATTCATCGCGCTGAGGACATTGCCCCCGCCCTTCGCGAGGCATTTCTCATCGCAAAATCCGGTCGTCCCGGCCCGGTGCTCATTGACATCACCAAGAATGCGCAGCAGGCCTCCGCCATCTTCGATTTCGCCGCCGCCGCGCCCGCTGCCTATCGCCCGCATCCCATGCTGCGCGCTGATGCCAACTCCATCCGCGATGCTGCCGAGCTGCTGCGCACGGCCAAGCGCCCGGTCATTCTGGCCGGACACGGCATTCTGCAATCGAATGCAATGGAGCAAGTCCGCGCGCTCGCCGAACGGATGCAGATTCCCGTCGCTTGCACGCTGCTCGGACTCGGAGGCTTCCCTGCCTCGCATCCGCTGAACCTGGGCATGATGGGGATGCACGGCGAGAGTTGGGTCAACCAGGCCATCCAGCAATCTGACCTGCTGATTGCCTGCGGAATGCGCTTTGATGATCGCGTCACCGGATCGTTGGCGACGTACGCGCTCCAAGCCAAAAAAATTCACATCGAGATCGACCCCTCAGAGATCGGAAAAAATGTTCCGGTCGATGTCGCGCTGATCGGCGACCTGAAGGAAGTGTTGGAAGTCTTGCTGCCAGCGCTACCGAAAATCAAAAGCAGCGAATGGCTGCAATCCATCGACGCCATGAAGGGCGATGCCGCCGTGCGCGACATTCAGAACCTTCCCGACGATGGTCATCTCTACGCCGCGCATGTCATGCACGATCTCTGGCACGCCACGGGCGGCAACGCCATCATCGCCACCGACGTAGGCCAGCATCAAATGTGGGAGGCGCAGTATTACAAGCATGAGCATCCGCGCACACTCATCACCTCCGGCGGCCTGGGCACGATGGGCTTCGCCCTGCCTGCGGCCATTGGAGCCAAGATTGCCTGCCCGGACAAGGAAGTCTGGGTCATTGCCGGCGACGGCGGATTCCAGATGACCAGCCCAGAGTTGGCCACCATCGCGCAGGAAAAGATCAAGGTCAACATTGCCGTCATCAACAACGGGTATCTGGGCATGGTGCGCCAGTGGCAGGAGCGCTTCTACGACAAGAATTACGAATGCACGCCGCTGCTCAGCCCGGACTTTGTCAAACTGGCCGACGCGCACAGCATCGCCGGGGTCACGGCGCGGAAACGCCCTGAAGGCGTGGCCGCCATTGAGTCTGCGCGCAAACATGATGGCGCATTCCTCATCGACTTCCGCGTGGAGCAGGAGGATTCCGTCTACCCGATGGTACCCGCCGGAGCCGCGCTGCATGAGATGATTCGCCGACCGAAAAGCGATCCGCCTAAAACCAATCAACGTCGCAATCCGCTGGTGGAAACCGCGTCCGACGTTTAACGCTTCAAGCAACAACAAGAGAGGACACATCCATGCTGCACACCTTTGTCGCACTGGTAGAAAACAAGCCCGGAGTTTTGACTCGCGTGGCCTCCCTCTTTCGGCGTCTGAACATCAACATCACCTCGCTGACCGTTGGCGAGTCGGAACGCAGTGGCGTCTCGCGCATGACCATCGTCGCCGAAGCCGCAGTAGATCGCGCCCATCGCATCATGGCCTCGCTCTACAAGCTGGAAAATGTGCTGGAAGTGGACGATGTCGGTCGTCACTCCGCCGTCGTGCGCGAACTGGCCATCGTCAAAGTTGCCGCTGGCCCCAAGACGCGCGCACACCTGTTTGAACTGGCCAAAGTCTTCCATGCGCGCATCGTCGATCTGGCGCCGGAGTCTCTGATGCTGGAAATTACCGGCGGCGCGAGTAAGATTGAAGGATTGGTGCAGGTGCTGGTCGAAAGCGATTACCAGATTTTAGAAATGGCCCGCACTGGTCGCATGGCCATGCGGCGCGGCCAGCATACCAGCCGCGTTCTGGACGCTCTCCGGGAGGTTCCGGCAACGTCGGAATCCACGCTGGCGGGCAAGCCGAAGCACATGGCGCTCGGCAAAGTGGCTACAGAAGATCACGCATAAATTTACACACTACGGAAGGATCATCAACATGGCAAAGACATACTATGACGCAGACGCGGATCTTGACTTGATCCGCAAGAAGAAGGTAGCCATCATCGGCTACGGATCGCAGGGCCACGCCCACGCGCTCAACCTGAAGGATTCCGGCGTCGAGGTTTGCATCGGTCTGCCGGCAACCAGCAAATCCATCGCGCGCGCGCGGCAGGCAGGTCTGCCCGTCAAAACGAATGCGGAGGCCACGCAGTGGGCTGATGTCATCATGATGCTGGTGCCCGACCAGACGGCGGCAAAAATTTACGCCGAATCCGTCGCCCCGCATCTTTCCAAGGGCAAGACGCTGATGTTCGCGCATGGCTTCAACATTCGCTTCAACACCATCGCGCCGCCCAAGGACGTCGATGTCAGCATGGTTGCGCCCAAGGCTCCCGGCCATCGCGTCCGCGAGGTCTTCACTGAAGGCGGCGGCACGCCCGGCCTGCTCGCCGTTGAGCAGGATGCCAGCGGCAACGCCTTCGCGCTTGCGCTCTCCTATGCCAAGGGTATCGGCTGCACCCGCGCCGGAGTTTTGCAAACCACCTTCAAGGAAGAGACCGAGACCGATCTCTTTGGCGAGCAGGCCGTGCTCTGCGGCGGTACCAGCGCGCTGGTCAAGGCCGCCTTTGAGACGCTGGTCAACGCCGGCTATCAGCCGGAGGTTGCCTACTACGAGTGTCTGCACGAACTCAAATTGATCGTCGATCTGATGTATCGCGGCGGTCTGGCCTACATGCGCTACTCCGTCTCCGAGACCGCCGAGTATGGCGACTACATTGCTGGCCCGCGCATCGTCACCGATCAAACCCGCGCCGCCATGAAAGGCCTGCTGACCGATATTCAGGATGGCACCTTCGCCAAAAACTGGATCAACGAGAATGCAACGGGCCGCAAATGGTTCGAGGAGACGCGCCTGCAGGAAGCCAAACACCCGATTGAAACCGTCGGAGAGCCGCTGCGCGCTTCTATGCAGTTCCTCGATCCGGTCACGGTCAAGGACAACGTGGTGCATCGCGTCGCCAAAACATCTCCCGCAGCCAAGACCAAGGAACCGACAACCGTCGGAGCCTAAACGGGGGCGCTGTTTACGACGACATTTCACTGCCATCATCAAAACAATAGGGGGAGCCGATGGCTCCCCCTATTGTTTTGTCCATAGTATTTTCCCTCTACGTAATGGTGACGGTGATGGTCGTGGTTTGGGCGGTTCCCGATGCCGGGGTCGCCGTGACGGTCACCTTTGTAGTTCCCGCTGGCGTGACGCGCACCGCAGCCGCACTCGAAGTCAAGCCAGCGCAGCCGGAAATCCCTGCCGCCAGCGCTCCCGTCATCAACACCAGCAGGCAGAGTTGCAACATCCGCTGCTGCGTCTTCGAGAGATTTCGCTTGCGCCCGAAGGCCGCCAGCCCCGCCATGCTCCCCGGCCACCAGAAGGCCAGCGCCGGAAGAATCGGACTCAGTGGGCTTGGTTGTGGCCCAAACGGGCTGGGCATTGCCTGCATCCGCGCCATTGGCGGCGCGGTCATCGCCCCGGTCTCGATGTTCAGCGCGATACTCTGCGCCGTATTGCTGCCGTTCAGCGTTACCGCGATGGTCTGCGCTCCCGAATTTCCTGGGAAGTAGCAGTACGTATTGGCGGGCAGGCCGGAGCAACTCAGCGTTAGCTTGCCCGTGTAGCCGCCTGTCGGCGTAATCGTCAGCGTGCTGGCGTCGATTCCTCCCGTCGGAATGGTCAGCGTGTTCGGGGTCGCTGCCATCGTAAAGCTGGGCGGGATGGGCGTAGCGACCGTCACCATCACTGTTGCAGAGGTGCTGGCCGCGTAGTCCACGGTTCCCACGTAGCTGGCCGTGAACGCTGGATTGCCGCCCGCTGCCAGCGTGGAGGTGGTGAAGGTCGCCACGCCATTGGTCACCGTTTTCGCGCCAAGCAGTGTGGTTCCGTTGTAGAAGTTCACCGTGCCGCTGGGAACCAGCGTTGCGCCGGATTGCACCGTCGCGGTAAAGGTCACGGGTTGCCCTGCGATGATCGCGCTGGCCGAGGCGGTCAGCGTGGTCGTCGAGACCGCAGCGCTCACCGTAAATCTCTGCGTCACGGGAGTGGCCGCGCTGTAATTCGCGTTGCCCGCCTGCGTGGCCGTGAGCGTTACCGTGCCTGCTCCGGTGAGCGTCACCGTGTTGCCGCTGATGGTTGCCGGGCCGCTGGTGACCGCAATCGTCACCGGCAGGCTGCTCGTTGCTGTTGCCGACACCGCAAAGGGTGCGTTGCCAAAGACCTTCGCCGCAATCGCCGGGAAGGTGATCGTCTGCGCGGCTTGCGCTACGGTGATGTTGGCTGTCAGGCTGCCGGAGCCGTAGCTGCCGCTGGCGTTTGTGTATGCCTCAATTGTCACTGCGCCCGCGCCGGTAAAGGTGAGCGTGTTGCCCCCCGTGATCGTCGCCGGGCCGGAGATCACCTGATACAGCACCGTCGCCCCGTTGCTGGCCGTCGCCGCCAGCGTGATCGGCTTTGCGCCGTAGGTCACATTGGTGGGTGGTGTCGTTGTCCAGGTAATCGTCGTGGTCTTCACCGTGATGTCAAACGAGCCGCTGCTGGCCTTCAGCGTCAGCGCTGGCGTGATTCCGGTAGCGGTAATCGGCAGAGTCACGTCGAGCGTGTCGCCCGTGCCCGCCGTGTTCACGCTCAGATTGCCGTAGGTGGCCACGGCTGCCGTGCCCGGCTTCGTCACCAACGTGGTCTCCGTCAGCGTTCCAGCCAGAGTGCCGTTGCCCGTCAGCGTCAGCGGGACAGGAATGTTGAGCGCTGCTGCGCCGCTTTCCATCACACTCAGCGTGACTGCGGGCGTGATGGTCGCGTTGGCGAGCGTGTTCGTCGGCTGCTGCACGAACTGCACGGCAGTGTAATCCGTCTCGACTGCGCCCAGGTCGAGCTTGCTGTTCACGGTGCGCGGCAGGCCGCGTTCGTCCGTCGTCATGCCCGTGGGCAGCAGCGCGGGATTGCCCGCTTCAATCGCCGGACTCCCCGGCAGCGGCAGCAGAGTTTGCAGCGTCTGGTTGGCTCCGTTGTAGGCCAGCGGGCCGAGATTCGGACTGGGGCTGGACGACGACGTGCTGATGAGGTTGCTGGCGCTCTGCGGGCCGCAGGCGTAGCAGTCGTTGCCTGTTTGTCCTGAAGTAGATTCCGTGTTGCCCGCCACAATGCTGTTGGTCAGCGTCACCGTGCCGTTGTAGTTGTAAATACCGCCGCCGGTGCCAGCCATGTTTCCGGAAAAGGTGCTGTTGCTCACCGTCACTGTGCCGCCGCCGTTGAGAATGCCGCCGCCGCCAGCCGTGTTTCCGGAAAAGGTGCTGTTGCTCACCGTCACTATGCCGCTGCTACCGTTGCTAATGCCGCCGCCGCCGATGCCAGCCGTGTTGCCAGAGAAGGTGCTGTTGCTCACCGTCACTGTGCCACCGTTGCTAATGCCGCCACCGTAGGCGCTAGCAGCCGAATTGCCGGAGAAGGCGCTGTTGCTCACCGTCAATGTGCCTGCGTTGTTGATGCCGCCGCCAGAGGAGGCGTTGCCGTTGGCGATGGTCAGCCCGGAGATACTCGCCGTGACGCCGGAGTTGATGTTGAACACCTCATACTGCTTGTTCCCGGATATGGTCAGCAGATTTGCTCCCGGCCCGGTGATGTTGATATTCGTGGCTGTGATGGGTGGCAGCGCGCTGCCCAGCGTAATGGTGCTGGGGGTGCTCGTAATGCTGGAGGCAAAGGAGATGTCCCCGGAACCATAGCTGTTGGCCAGCGTAATGGCATCGCGCAGGGAGCAGGTGGCGGTGCCGTCGCAAGTTGTCCCGGAGTTCGTGGTGTCTGCCGTGGTGGTCACGGTCAAATCTCCGGCTTGTACGGAGCCAAGGTCACTGACCACGCCGTTACCCGTGGGCCTGGGGAATCCGCGCTGATCGGTGGAGAGCGTGCTGCCCGACCCCGCGTTCAGGGCCGGACTGCCCGTCAGCGGCATCATGGTCTCTGTGGGGCCGCCGTTGTTGGCCAGCGTTCCGAGCTTCAGTGCCGTCGTCGTGATCGGAGTAGTCGAGGTGCTGATGAGATTGTTGCTGCTTTGCGTGCCGCAGTTGTAGCAGTCCTCGCCATCATAACCTGGATCCGTGTTGCCCGCCACGATGCTGTTGGTGAGGGTCACCGTACCGCTGCCAGCGTTGTAAATGCCGCCGCCGTTGCCATCGTAGCTCGTATTGCCCGTGATGGTGCTGTTGTTCACATTCAACGTAGTCCCGTAGTCAATAATGCCAGCACCGCCGTTGTAGGCCCAACTGCCCGTGATGGTGCTGTTATTCAGCGTCATCGTGCTACCACCGCCGTTGAGAATGCCGCCGCCAACATCGTAGCTGTTGCTGGCGGACGAGTTGCTGGAGAAGGTGCTGTCGCTGATCATCACCACGCCACCATTGCTGCCAATGCCACCGCCGAAGCTTTGGTTGCCGTTGGTGCCGTTGGCCGTGTTGTTGGAGAAGGTGCTGTTGCTCACCGTCAGCGTACCTTTGTAGTTGTAGATGCCGCCGCCGATGCCCTGGCCGCAGGTGTTGGTGACCGTGTTTTTATAGAAGGTGCTGTTGCTCACCGTCAACGTGCCTTGGTTGAAAATGCCGCCGCCGCCGCCGCTTTGGCCACAGTTGAGGGTGTTGGAGCCGTTGGCGATGGTCAGCCCGGAGATGCTGGCCGTAACGCCGGAGTTAATAGCGAACACGAGTACCGCGCTGTTGCCGGAGATGGTCAGCGCGCTCGCGCCCGGCCCGGTAATGGTCACATTGTGGCTGAGCGTCAGCGTGCTGGTCAGCGTGATGGTGCCCGTCACCCCAGAGGCAAAATCAATCGTGTCGCCGCTTGCCGCACTGCCAACGGCTGCGGCGAGCGAACCGCTCCCGCTGCTATTCGTATTTGTCACCGTATAGGTGGTGGCGTGGGCGCTCACCGCCGCCAGCATGAAGACCGCCAGCAGCGCGGCTGGAAAGGATGTCATGGAACGGAACATTCTTTTGGCTTGCGTGGGAAAGCTTCGTCTATGGGCGACAGAGCAGAGCGCGAGAATGCGCGACGCGAATGGTGACGTTGTCATGGAAAAAGTCCTTCCGAAATCAAAATTTTTGAACATCCGGGGTCGAACCCGCTGCGGGTGCCCCATTCAAGCCTTCTTTTGGCTTGAGTGGGCGGGCCATGTAATTCCCAGGTCTCAAAATCGAGACCTGGGGCACCCCAGAAATACCCCACGCGCAGCTCCTAAATTAAACCCCGACTGAAACTCCACAGGGGCGAGGGGAACGTGTTCCTCGTCACGCGAGGGCGTAACATTCAGCATATGAAAATGACGCCCGTATCCTTGAAACAAGGTACCACAGATTCGCAGGATTTTCCATGAAAATTTCGTATTTTATGGGAGACTTTATAGCGAAACTACAGGCGGGGACTCTTTGCGCTCCATCGCCGCGAGTAAACTGATATACAACATGGCCAAGCAATTTGATCGCATGGAAGCTGCACATCGCGCATTCATCCTGAAGCAAAAGATTTTCTTTGTCGCCAGCGCCGCGCCAACGGGACGCGTGAACCTCTCGCCCAAGGGACTTGATGCCCTGCGCATCCTCGACGAGCGAACGGTCGCCTATCTTGACCTGACCGGAAGCGGCAATGAGACCGCGGCCCATCTTCTGCAACTGCCCCGACTCACGCTCATGTTCTGCGCGTTTGAAGACAGCCCCCTGATCCTGCGCCTGTATGGAACAGGCAGAACCTGCCTGACGGGCACGCCAGAGTATGGGAAATTGTTGCCTCAATTTCCATCCCTGCCCGGAGCGCGACAAATCATCGTTCTGAGCGTCGAGACCGTGCAGACCTCCTGCGGATTCAGCGTGCCGCTCTTCCACTTTGAAGGGGATCGGACAACGATGGAACAGTGGGTAAACTCCAAGGGCGGCGAAGAAGGGCTTCTGGAATATCGCAGGCAAAAAAACACAAGAAGCATCGACGGATTCTGGACAGGAATGTTCCCGGAAACCGAAGCGTAGCCGCCCGCCCTACAGCGCGCTTATTCGACAGTCCCTTATCCGACGGTCGCCTATTCGACGGTCAAGGTTATGTGGATCGAGTGCTGGACTGTCCCACTCGTCGCTGTCACCGTAATGGCGGAGTTGACGATATGCGCATTAAAAAATCCTCCGCCTGAGCATCCGCTCAACCCGGTAGCCGCGCCCAGTCCCAGCACCGCAAACAAGAGCAGCGCCCAGATGCGTGGCATCCGCTGCATTCGCTTGCGCGCGGGCTTGATTGCCGCCAGCGGCAGCAAAAGCAGACCCAGCGCCATCGGCACCGGATGATGTCCTGCTGGCTCATGCGGCACGCCCTTGCGGGCAACCAGCGGGGGCGTCTGGATGGTCAGCACCGTTGTTGTCGCTCCGCTGCCAGATGGAATCGTCGCAGGCGCAAAGGTATAGGTTGCTCCCGATGGCAGCCCAGTGGCCGTCATCGTAATCGCGTCCGGCAGCGTTGTTCCACCGACCGGAGTCACGGAGAGAATGTAGACCGCCTTGCCTCCGGGGGGTACAGTCTGCAACGCGGAACTGTTGGCGGCTATGCCCAAAGCAAAGTCCGTCCATGTTTGCACTACAGGTGCCGATGTGCTGGCGCTGAAATTCGCGCCTCCGGAATACACCGCAGTGATTGAGTTCGCGCCTGCATTCAGACTGCTCGTCGTTGGCGTAAAGACCGCCTGCCCATTGGCGCTCAGCGCGGAGGTTCCCAACAGCGCGCTGCCGTTGAAGAAGCTCACCGTGCCCGTCGGCGCGCCACTTGTTGTCGAAACCACCTGCGCCGTAAATGTGAGTGGGGTCGTTGTGGAACCGATGATGCCGCTGATACTCAACGTGGTGGCCGTGCCTGCCTGCGTGACGACAAGAGAAAACGGCGCGCTGGTCGCAGCGGGATAATTGGCATCGCCGCTGTAGCTGGCCGTGATCGAGTATGTGCCCACGGGGAGCGAGGCCGCGCTGAACGTCGCCGCATCGTTGCTCAGCGCAACCGTACTCAGCGCGGTGGAGCCAGATAAAAAAGTAACCGTCCCGGTCGCCGTCTGGGTTCCGCTGGCGAGCGTGGCCGTCAGCGTCCCCGTTCCATACATCGTGGTCGCCGGGCCGCTGAGATGCAATGCGTCCACGCCCTGAACGCCGCTGCCCCGCAACAGCAAGGTCTGCGGTGTCAGGCCAGCGCCATTCAAGAGGATTGATCCCGTGGCCGCGCCCGTCGCCACCGGAGCGAACGCAAGATTCACCGTGCAACTGGCACCCGCAGCCAGAGTGATCGGGGCTGCGCTGCACGTTCCGCCACTGGCAAGAGCGAAGTTGCCCGCCAGATTGACCGTTTGTACTTGCAGGGAGGCGCTGCCGATGTTGGAGAGCGTCACGCTCTGCGGCGCGCTGACCGAGCCGACGGGCTGGCTGGCAAAGGTCAATTGCGGCAGTTCCATTGCGCGAATGCGCTGGTTCTGGCTGTCGGCAATCCCTACGTTTCCAAGCGCATCGAACGAGGCCGAGCGCGGCGTGTTGAGCGTGGCGTTGAGCGCCGCGCCGTTATCCCCGCCATACCCCTGATTGCCGTTGCCTGCGATGGTGTTGATGACGCCGTTGCTCACCTGGCGGAGGACATTGTTGTCGCTGTCGGCAATGACCACATTGCCCGCTGCATCGACGGCAACCCCCGTGGGCAGCGCCAGCGTGGATTGTGTGGCGTTACCGCTATCGCCGGAGTAGCCCAGCGCGCCGTTGCCCGCAATCGTGCTGATGATTCCTGCCGCGTTCACCATGCGAATGCGCTGATTGTGGCTGTCCGCGATATAAAGATTACCGCTGGTATCAACGGCCACGCCTGTCGGCGTATCCAGCCCAGCAGCGGTGGCGGCTGCGCCGTCGCCGGAGTACATCTGCTCGCCATCCCCGGCCACAGTGGTGATGATGCCGCCGCTCACTTTGCGAATACGATAGTTGTCCGTGTCGGCGATATAAAGATTTCCGCCAGCATCGACCGCAACCGCCTCTGGCAGAAACATGCTGGCCGAAGTAGCCGCTGCGCCATCACCGGAAAAGGCCGCCGTACCGTTGCCAGCGACGGTGCTGATGACGCCCGCTGCGTTCACCCTGCGGATGCGCTGATTGTGACTGTCGGCAATATAGAGATTGCCGCTGGTATCAACGGCCACGCCCGTCGGCGTATCCAGCAGCGCGGCAGTGGCCTGTCCACCATCGCCCGCAAAACCTTCGATGCCGCTGCCCGCAATGGTGGTGATGATGCCTGTCGTATCCACTTTGCGGATGACGTGATTGTCGGCATCAGCGATGTAAAGATTGCCCGCAGTGTCGTAAGCAACGGCGGCAGGAGCGGCCAATGTGGCGCTGGTCGCCGCAGCGTTGTCGCCGGAGTAACCCAGCGTGCCATTGCCCGCCAGTGTCTGCGCCGTGTTTCCCGGATGCACAGAGAGTATCGGCCCCTGCGCCTGCGCTGGAAGAACGAGGACTTGCGCCGTCACCGCCAGACAGAGCAGAGCGGCGCAGAACCACAACGTCCGCCGTGGCCCTGCGCTTCTCTGATTTCTCCCGCCGATGCTTTGTCCTTCCAGCATACGCAAACCGATACTCCCTTGCAGCGCTGAAGTTCTTACCTTTTCCATCCACTCCGCGTCATTCTGAGCGACCAACGGAAGCGAAGAATCCAGAGAATCCTCGCTGCATCGACCCTGCCATCACCCTCTGGATTCTTCGCTTCGCTCAGAATGACTCTTTCTCCGGTACATGCACTGCTTCTTCGCGACGACTTCCGCACGGTTTTAGCTGCGCGTGGGGAAGATTCCCTGAAGCGCAATGATAAAGTTCACTGTCAGATACGGCTGTATGTTCGGATGCGGCAGGTTTCCACCAACGAGCGATGTATTCACTGGAGCCATCGCCTGTCCGGCTGTCGGCGCAGATGCGTAGGATGGAGTTGGAGCCACCCCTCGACCTGCATCAACCACTGTAACTGCCGGATAAGCGCTTGCTGGGCTTGTCGCCGTTGCATTGGCTGTAGAGCAGGGTGTCGCCACCGTATGCAAGTGCTGCGGCATCTGGGAGGCCAGCAGCGTGACACCCTCCACTCCGCCATTTTGCCCAATCACGTATGGACTGAGACCCGCTCCATTGCCCATGTGAATCGGCACGCGACCTTGCAGGTCGGGCAGGGCAAAGTTCGTCGTTCCATTGCCGCCATAGGTGGTGCCAAGCAGCGAAAACAAAGCCGTATTCTGTGCAATGGACAGCAACTGCCCATTACACAGTGCCCAGCCTTGCGGGGCAAAGTTGAATCCAACCATCAGGATCGTTCCAAGATATACATCCGGCATCGTTCATTCCCTTTCTACGGTTGCACTGCGTTATGGGAGATCACCGCCAGTTCCAACCCTGACGGCAAATTACAGATTGCCAATCTGCTGTCACGCGCCCCCCTGGGCTGCGCACCCTCCATAGATCCCTGACTCACTCACAAACCAGCCCAACATCGATTTGGTCATACGGCGCGTTCGAGGTTTCGCTCAGATTAAGACTGATTGGATCTCCCGCAGTAACAGCAAAGGTATGTGTCGTATCCCGGCATGTACTCGTACTGTTATTTGTCGTCACGCCACACGACATGGAAGTCGCCAGTCCATTGTGATACACGGTGATCGTCGTCGTATCTGGACCTATACTTCCTGAGCCACCGCCGCCTACATTCTTCACGCCCACATTGAGTGCCTTCATCGTGCAACTGACAGGAAAAATTGTGAAGGAGCCAAAAGCTCCATAGGAGACCTGCGGGGCCGCACCTGCGCTATTTGGAACCGCCGAGGAGTACTCCACTGTGCCCGTCGCCGGATTTTCAAACTCCACATGCGTATCGTATGCATTCACTCCGCTGCCACTTGCGCCCTGGGGAATGGTGAAGTCCAATATCGCAGCGCTGGTTGAGCCGGAATTGGTGACGGAGGCGCTGCTTCCCGCCGCGCCTGTCACCGTCGTACCCACACTCACAGTCGCAGCGGCACCCGCAGGCCCGGTCGATCCAGTGTTTCCCGGAACCCCCTGTATCCCTTGTGGGCCAGTTGCGCCCGCCTGCGCCAGCAACGCCCAATTGCCTCCCGATCCCGATACGTCTGTCGGGGGATCGACGTTCGTATTGGCCTTTATGGCAATGTAGCTGGAGCCATTCGTTGAGCAGGTGGAAGCGCAAAACACGGCATTCCCTACAGCGTAGGCTGTTCCCGCTGCATAGTTTCCCTTAAAGCTAACGGGCGGGCCTTGCGGCCCAGTCGCTCCCGTGACGCCAATTGGGCCTTGTGGGCCAGTCGGCCCTATCGGGCCTTGTAGTCCGGTCGCTCCCACCGGGCCTTGCGGGCCAACTGGGCCAGTCAACCCCTGCGGCCCCTGCGGGCCAGCCAGTGTGATATCCAGTTGCGCCGGATGTCCGGTCGCATCATTTTCCTTGGAGTCCAGCACCACCGACCCGGCAGATGAGGTAAGCGCGATGCCATCATTGCTGGATGGCGTGGACACCCAGCCCTGTACCAGCGCCGTCACATCCACAGCGTAGAAAGCATACCCCTGCGTGGCACCAAAGGTTCCACTGGCCGCGCCCAGCGTGGGAGCAGCGGACGCAGTGGCGCTCATCTCATTCCACGCGCTGCTGATCGGATGTAAGGTAATCGTGCCGGGAGCATACACACGATTGACGTAAACTCGGAGCGTCGCGCTGGCAATCTGGCTGGCCGTGGTTCCTGCGGGCAGCGATGAAAGATTGAACTGCAACAGCGCCGTATTCCCATTACCCACGTAGAGATTCGAGAGCGCGCCAAAGTTGCTGGTCGGGCGCGAGGGACTCAGAAACGTGTCGCCGACCAAGGTCGCTTCCGTCGCCCGCGCCACGCCGCTGGCAACGAAGAAGAGCGCTGCCGCCATGAGCAACCAAAGCGGTGGACGCGCAGCAACGAGAACGAAAGAAGGCAAGGAAACTTCAGAAACGTGAGAGGTCATGTTCGGCTCCAGCTAAAAAACTCGTACAGCCGCAACCGCAAGGTCGCAAAATATCGCCGGTGGGCGATGCGGTACCGCAGGGAATACAGGATGTTCCCACGGCCCACATGTGACGCGCATCACCGATTGGATATTTCCCGAATTATACAGGAATTTCAGAAGGCTCTATAAAAAAAACGGAGACCTGTGGTCACACCTTATTTATGCAATACAGGCGAGGCGGGCTTGGCGGGAGCAGGCGCAGTGCGAATTTTATAATCCGCATATTGAATCGTCAGAGTTGCAGTTCCCCCCAGGCGAATCGTGGAAACGCTCTTGTCTTCACTGGAGAACCAGAACTCTCCGATCTTCACGTAGCGGTGCGTCAGTTCCCCGCTGGTGATCCAAAAGGAAGGAGTTTTGGATGGCGCGCCTTCGATACGGCAAATCGCAAAATCCTGGTCATTCACCCATATCCGCCCGCGATATAACAGCTTATTGGGAACGACGGGCTGGACGGAGATCACGTAGGAACAACCATCACTGGAAGGCTGGTATTCGAGATGGGTGAAGTTGTAATTTTTCCGATTGGGGAGCAGGGCTTTTCTGTTTTTTGCTTGCTGCGACTCCGCCTCCACGTTGATCACTTTCTTTAGGATGTGATCCACCAAAAACTTTGATCCGCTCTCCGATACCAGTTTGAAATTCTTGGTGTCTGGCGCAATATAATCCAGATCGACCACCATTTCTGCGTGCAAGTCGCCCAAAAATCCATGATAGACAACCTTGTATGTGCGTCTGCACTGGTACCCCTGAAGCGCGGTAAACCTTTTCACATTCTCCCTAATCAGATTGTCCACCACCTGATCGAGCGTCAGGGGCGGGGGCGGGAGAGGGCCAACCTTGGCAGGAGGGAATTGTGCCATTCCGCGACTCGGCAGAAAAACCATGCACACAATAAAAACTATGGCGAAATACAATCCGTGATACCCGCGAATGGACATGCAACCCTTACAAATTAAATTTTTTTCGACGGCAGAAGCAAATGCAGCGCCCTATTGATCATAAGCGTTATATACATTTTCAAAAACACGTTCCCAGGAATTGGCCCGCGCATATTCGCGGGCGGCTTTCCGCATGGGGGTCAAAATATCAGGCCGAGTCATCATCTCCATAACAGACGCGGCAAATTCGTCAAAGGTATTCGCGACGTATCCCGTGATTCCCTGCTGCACCGTAAACTTCGGCCCCCCGCTTGCGGTGACGACCGCAGGAACTCCCGATGCAAGAGCTTCCAGAACAACGAGACCAAAGGTATCCGTCTCCGAAGGAAACGCCAAAACGTCCATGTTGGCGTAGGCTCGCGACAATTCCCTGCCGGCAAGCACGCCACAGAGTTCCATATGCTGCGTATTGTCACGCAACCACGCCGCCTCTGCTCCCTGGCCCACCACAACAATCCGAAAATTCTGATGCCCTGCTTGCAGCAGACGATCTTCCAGCCGCGCCAGCCAACGAATGTTTTTTTCCGCGCTCAAACGTCCAACATATCCAATAGTAAATGGCCCCGCTTGTTGATCCCGATATTCTGGAGAAAATTTTTCAATATCAACACCGTGATCCATTCGCAGACACGGTCTTCCCGTCGCTTTCGCAAGGGTATCCATGATTTCCGGAGTGGGCGCAAACACCAGCTTGGGGATTTTGTAAAAGCGCGTGGTGATCGCAAAGCTGCCTCCCGCCGCAGCGCGCGCAACAGCGCTTGCCATCGGTTTGGGCAGAAACGAAAGCGCCTGCGCGACACGCATCCCTGCGAACCGAGGAAGATCGGTTTGCCAGAACGCCGCCAGGGGAAGATGCATCCGATGCGCGAGCAGCGCACCCAGAATGCCTACATCGCTTGGGCCGGTGATTTGCACCACGTCGGGATGGAAATCCTGGAGCAGCGCCGCAATTTTTCGATAATGCCGCAAGAACAACAGGTCAAAGGCATGCGCCTTGTCCAGAGGGAAGGTCAGCGAACCGCGCCGCAACTCCACTCTTGTAACTGAACCGTTCTGGACAATCTGATCCTGCGCGCCAGCGTGAACGAGTAAAAAAGGAAGATCATTTTGTTTGGCAAACGCTTCAAAGTGCCGGGCATACACGGCCACTCCGTCGATCTCATGGTACGCATCAGGAAAAAACGCGACCCGCGCAACTCCTGCCTTCAAAGCATGGCTCCGGATGCATGTTCCGGGAACGCGTATGCCTCAATCGGATCGGCATATACGCGCTTCAACGCCCATTGCACCGTCGTATACTCCGCCAGACGGAAAAAGGAAAATGCGCTTTTCATGTATGCCGGGGGAGCATCCCAAAGAGCGGAAAGTGGCTGGTAGCCGTTCTCCGTGCCATCGGGATGAAACACGCGCTCATCCCAGGAACGGGAGCCGACGGGGTGTTCCGGGTAATAACGGATAGTGTCCAGCACGGAGCGGACAACGCGCACGCACATCGGATCCGTATAGTGCTGCATAAACAAAACATGGCTGCGTTGCTCGAATCGAATTTCATGCACAAACTCGGCAAAGCTCCGCGCATTGCTCAGATTCACATTGGCATTCGGCTCGCATCCATGCCGATCCCCTCCAGAGATTAAAGGTCGCTGCCAACGATCCGCCAACGGGACAACTTTTTTGTTCTCTTCCCGCCGACGCATTCCATTGAGTTCAAACGCATGAATAAATTCGACATTTTTCTTCAGAAACGCGTCCAGATGCTGTGCATGTTGCTCAACCCCAAACCCATACATATTCCAAAGCGGGTGATTGAAAACAATCAATGTCTCTGGAATTTCATGCAGCATTGCAAGCAGTTCGGTAATCGTCCGATCTGAGGCTTTTTGCGTAAAGGCCTCAAGATCAGCAAAAATCTCCAGCACCCGACTGCTCGGAAAATTATGGATGCCCAGATGAAAGACCGTTTCGCCGAAAGGGATGCTCCACTCAAAGGAGAAAGGAACTTCCGCCGAGTCTTCCGCGTATCGCAGCAGGCTCGGCGCTTCGATGGAGTCATGATCGGTCAGCGAGACCAGCCCCGACAATCCAAGGGTGTTTTCGATCTGATTGCGCTCCGACTCAAAGACTTGTTTGGAAGTCAGGGGTGGAGTCCAATAGCCACGCGAGAAGTCAACAGGAATCGTGGCCTTGCGACACATCCGCTCCTGGGCGCGTCGCAGCATGGGCCATCGTTGCGTAAATGCCGGAACAAAGTGCATCCTCTCCTTGGAGTGTTTGGTATGGCTATGGAGAGAAACAGCGGTGCGATATTTTTCAACACACGCAGCGTCCTTCCAAATACAAGATATTTTTGTCGGTGCCATAGGCAAACAACCTCAGAGGAATCTACCGGAGCGTAATCGAAAACAGTGGTTACGTAATTGTATCTCCATTTTCGATCAAAGCAGATCAAAAATGGGGAAAATCCCAAGTTTCAATTTTTAGAGTAAACATTCCCGTCTTTGTTGGACTGTCGATTCCTAAAAAAGTAAGCGCGCCGCAGGAGAGATTTTCGTACCCCTTGGAGGACTATGATGGAGGATACTGCCATGCTGAGCCAAGTTCAACTTGCGCGCGAGCGCATTCGCGACTTCATCTGCACCACGCCCTGCCAGTATTCCGCAGATTTGTCTGGAATCACAGGGCAGCAGATATACCTGAAACTCGATAACCTGCAACGCACGGGAGCCTTCAAGGAACGTGGCGCGCTCAATAAAATCCTTCTTCTCACCGAGGAAGAAAAGCGCCGGGGCATTGTCGCCGCCAGCGCGGGCAATCATGCGCAGGCGGTTGCCTATCATGCCACGGAGCGCAGGATTCGGGCGCAAATTGTCATGCCCCTGATGACGCCTCTGGTCAAAGTGTCCGCCACGCGCGGCTTTGGTGCCGACGTTATCCTGCATGGAGCCAATTACGACGAGGCATACGACGAAGCCTTGCGGCGCAGCAAAGAACAGGGCCTGACGTTTCTCCATCCCTTCAATGATCTGGCCGTAATCCACGGTCAGGGGACGATTGGTCTGGAGTTGCTCGAACAGATTCCAAACCTGGAGGCCGTTGTGGTTCCCATCGGCGGCGGCGGTTTGATTAGCGGCGTGGCGGGCGCGCTCAAGGAGAGCAATCCGGCGATCCGCGTTATTGGAGTACAGACGGAGCGGCTGCCTTCCATGTTGGAGGCATGTAAGGCGGGCAAGCCCGTTACGCTGCCAGCAGAGGCCACCATCGCCGACGGCATCGCGGTTCGTCGGGCGGGCGATCTCACCCTGCCCTTTGTACAGCGCTACGTCGATGAGATGGTCACGGTTGATGAAGAAGAGATTGCCAGCGCCATTCTGGTTCTGCTGGAGCGAGAGAAAACTTTAGCCGAGGGAGCCGGAGCCGTGGCTCTGGCGGCGCTACTGCACAAAAAGACCTCCCTAACGACGCAGCGGACGGCGGTTCTGGTCTGTGGCGGCAACATTGATGTGAGCCTGCTGGCAAGAATCATCGAGCGCGGATTGGTCAAAGATGGCCGCCGCGTGCGCATCCGCGTGCATCTCTCCGACCGCCCCGGAGCGCTGCTTGCGCTCACAAAAATCCTGGCGGATCAGCAGGCGAATATCGTCGAAACCCTGCACAATCGCGCCCACTATGGCGTGAATCTGGGAGATACGGTCATCGACATTACGCTGGAGGCTCGCGGCGCGGCGCACATCCAAGCCATCTCCGCCGCGTTGCATGAAGCGGGATATAAATTCGAGCGCATCCCGTAGCGGACAACTCCGTAGCGGACAACAAAGATACTGTCATTTCGAGCGAACATCCGCAGGATGTGAGTCGAGAAACCTGCTGTTTCCCTGCCAAGCCGGAATGTCCCACCGCATATCCCTCGACTCCGCTCGGGATGACACCGCATTGGTTATGGCAATCCTGAATCTACGTCAGATGCCCTCACCCATGCTCACATAGTCGGATCGCGCGGATTGCTGGCTGCGATACTGGGCGCGCTCTGCCTCCTCCGCTGCCAGGATATTGGCCGGCTCCTCTGGCCGCGTGGCCTGTTGCAACTCTCCATCCAGCCGCTCCAGGCGCGCCTCCAGGCGCTTCACTTCCTCGGCCAGCGCAACAATGACGTCGGAGAGCGGGTCGCTCACTTCATGCGGATCGGTAATCAACACCCGCTTGCCGCCAAGATAGACGATGTGCGCCGGAACTCCCACCACGGTTGAATCGGGAGGCACGTCGCGCAGCACCACCGACCCGGCACCCACGCGGGAATTTTCTCCAATCGTAATGTTGCCCAGAATGTTGGCATTGTTGCCGACAAAGACGCCGTCGCGCAGCGTGGGATGCCGCTTGCCTTTGTCCTTCCCCGTACCGCCGAGAGTCACGCCCTGGTAGAGCGTCACATCATCGCCAATAATGGAGGTCTCGCCGATGACCACGCCGATTCCATGATCGATAAACAGTCGCCGCCCGATCTGCGCTCCCGGATGGATTTCAATTCCCGTCCAGAAGCGCGTGATCTGCGAGAGCACCCGCGCCCCCAGCTTCCAGTTTTTGCCCCAGAGCCAGTGGTGCAGGCGATGCGCCCACACTGCGTGCAGCCCCGGATAGCAGAGCAGCACCATCGCGAGAGACGTGGCCGCAGGGTCGCGTTCGAAGACGGATCGTATGTCCTCGCGAATGGATTCAACCAGGTTCATACCGTCACAGGCGAGGTCTTCATGTTCAGCGCTTCCTGACGCAAGGCATCGAACAGCACCGTGGAAAGATAGCGCTCACCAAAATCGGGGATGACCACGACAATCATCTTGCCCGCATTTTCTGGCCGACGCGCCACCTGAAGCGCGGCATGGACGGCGGCACCGGAAGAGATGCCCACCAGCAGACCTTCCTCCTTGGGCAGACGACGC
Source organism: Acidobacteriota bacterium (assembly GCA_021810625.1). Lineage (GTDB taxonomy): Bacteria > Acidobacteriota > Terriglobia > Terriglobales > Acidobacteriaceae > JAJZIJ01. The sequence continues at coordinate 9,224 of JAJZIJ010000011.1, read as the reverse complement.
GCCATCGCAATGGCATCGTCGTTGGTGACGGCAATAATCTCGTCGATCAGTTCCGTCTTGAGCACCTTGGGCACGAAGCCCGCGCCGAGACCCTGAATTTTATGTGGCCCCGGCTTGTTGCCAGAGAGCACGGCGCTGTCCGCTGGTTCCACGGCAATGGCGCGAAAGGTAGACTTTCTGGCCTTGATGTACTCACTCACGCCGGTCAGCGTGCCGCCGGTTCCAATGCCCGACACCAGAATGTCGGCCTTGCCATCGGTATCATTCCAAATCTCCGGCCCGGTCGTCCCCAGATGAATCTTTGGATTGGCGGGATTGTCGAACTGCTGCAACATGTAGCTGTTGGGGGTCTCGCGGAGGAGTTCTTCCGCCTTGAGAATCGACCCCTTCACGCCATTCGGCCCCGGCGTCAGCACCAGCTCCGCCCCAAAGGCCAGCAGCAGAATGCGACGCTCAGCGCTCATCGTCTCCGGCATGGTCAGGATCAGGCGATATCCCTTCACTGCCGCCACAAACGCCAGTCCGATGCCCGTGTTTCCACTGGTCGGCTCAATCAGCACGGTTTTTCCCGGCGTGATTTTTCCCTCGCGCTCCGCTGCTTCAATCATGGCAAACCCAATGCGATCTTTCACGCTGCTCATCGGGTTGAAACTTTCCAGCTTGGCCACCACCGTGGCCTTGCATCCTTCCGTCACGCGGTTCAACCGAACCAATGGAGTCCCGCCAATCAAATCCGTTACGCTTGCCGCAATCTTCATACCATCCCCCCAGAAAACTGTATATCGGAAGCATACCGGATTTTCGGTTTTCGGAAGAGAAGAACGCATCTGGAGCATGGTGGCCGTTGAATTTTTCCCGAAGAAAATGGGTTTTCGCAACAAGGGCGCGGCAATGATTTCCTGTGATCTTTCAAGAGGTTGTCCTGAGCAAAATCGAAGGACTCAGAATAACTCCACGTCTTGACGATGACGCCCTCAACACGATGAGTCGTCCTTCAAAAATCCAGATGCATACGCACGGTCTGCACATCGACCGGGCCGCGATCCTGGTTGTACCCTGGATGCTCGATGAAAGTATTGCCCAGCGCGTAGTAGAGTCCCTTCCACGTATGGACGTTGTAGTAGGCTTCCACAATATCCTCGCGCGCATAGTTCAGCCGACCATCGCCGAGGAGAAATCCCAGCCCGCCCAGCTTCAGATAATTCTGATGATCCTTCTTGATGGCGTTGGTGTTGAAGGCCACGCCGATATTGTCCGCCGGGCGATGCCACGCCGTTCCCAGATAGCGCCCGCCCAGCACAAAGGTCTGATCCACCTCCGTATAGGCATAGGATTCATGCTGGCCCTCGTTCCATCCGAAACGGCCACCGAGCGCAAAATCCCGCGTGAGAATCTGCTCGACATTCACGCCAAAGCCATACTTCAGCGCGCCGTAATGTTCGACCGAAGTAATCTCCGGCGTCGGCGTCAGACCAGCCAGATAGTTATTGACAGCAGTTCGGTACAGCCCCATGTGTGCATTGTTGCCGTAGGCCAGCAGGCGAATGCGGCCATCATGGCCGGGAATCAATCCCTTGCGTAACTCAAACTCCGCATTCTGGCCACGAGTGTTTTGTAGATCCCAACTAAGCGTAATGCCGTTGGCCACAGTCGGCATCAGCGCGATGGCATAACGCGCGGCCCAGATTCGATCCTGATATTCCAGCGCTGCGGCGTAGGTGTAGCCGCGCGTGTCGGCTGCGTAATCCCATGCGCCGGTGTTGTCGATGCTCCAATCCATAAATTGCAGATGACTGTCGCTCAACACGGAGTTGATGTCGAGAATATCCGGCAGCGTCATTTTCCCCACGCGAATATCCAGCCTGCGAACCGGAACCTGCGTGGCCAGCGCCAGTGGCCCACGCGCCTGCGAGACCGTTTCGTTGGTGAATCCAATTGTCTGGTGCCACTCGGCGCGCGCGGTATAGGGCAGGGCGCTCAGGTTGGGATTGCGAACCACATCCAGATTGGTGAATCCGCCCAGTCCAAGGGCCTGGCTGAGTCCGCGGCCACCGGCATTTTCCTCGTCATAGATCAAGTCGGTTTCATATCGCAGCGCGGGACGAAGCTGATAGGCCAGCATCAACGTGGCCACCTCGGATGCCTTGTACTGGAACGGCGCGGTAAAGCTGTTGGTTCCCTGATAAGGCGAGTGGAAATTCGGGTGCATCTGATAGATGGTGTTTTCCTGCCCGCTGATCCAGTAGCGCGTGCTGTCGGGATGCGGAAAAAATGTGATGATCGGCGCGAATGTCGCCGCATGAGGAGCTACATCTTCGGACGGCACTTCGGTTTCATCAGCGCCGCGGCCCTGTGGGTCGTCGAACCAGCTATCGTTCATCCAGCCATCGCTCATCCAGCCGTAACTGCGTGGCATGTTGTAGCCGGGTGCAACGTTCGCGGCGATCTGCGTGTCCGAAGCTTGTGGACACGGCGCAGACGGCAGTGTGGATCGCTGCGCGACGGCAGGCGAGTACGAATGCTGCTCGGAAGCAACGTTCTGGCCGAGCGATCCAGGCCCCCCCAACAGGGGATGCAAGGCCAATAGTCCGAGCAGGCAAGGAAACATAAAAATTTCTCTATCGTAGGAAACAGTAACTTTGTTGCAAAGAGATGAACACGACACGGAATCCCATATGCCGAGCGTGCAAGTCAGAACGTGAGAATCAGGCGCGTGCAGATTAGGCGCATCGGAAAAGTTCTATTGGCGCTTCGGTGGAGCCTTCGCTCGATGCGAATTCTTCCGTATCGTCCGCCACGGCCCGCCAGAGGCAGACAAGTGGGAGACGGGCATCGCCAGTCGCGACCCAACGGCAGGCGGGAACTGGAATGCTGCGGTTCGCCAATTTCGGATAGGAGCGGCTCCCAATACTTAGAGGATGGGAAATACGCCGCGATGCAATCCGAGTCCCTGATATCAAGCGCATGGCTTCCCCCTCCGTTTCTGGCCGCTGGAACTCCGCAGCCCTTGTCTTTTATAGCATACCCCCCTTTGGTATGCAAGTCGATGTCTTCACGGTGCTTGCAATGGATGGCCGCGTTGCTTTCCGATGGTCGGTTTGCTCCCCCTGCACTCCAGCCATTACAATCGATCCATCGCTATAGGCGCGTAGCTCAGTTGGTTAGAGCGCTACCTTGACACGGTAGAGGTCAGGAGTTCGAGTCTCCTCGTGCCTACCATTTTTTCAATCACATACACTCTTTCGATCCTCGAAAAAGACGCACACGCACCGGATAAACAGGAAGAAGCAACACTTACCGTATTGGAGTAGGCGGAGGCTCTATCGTTGTGGCGCTTCGGTGTAGAACCTGTCCCATAGCGCCTCCTTCCACTCTCTGGAAAAGTATGCACCATCAAATACCGGGACTAAACATAAAACGAAAATTTGGCGAGAGTGGTGAGAGTGTCAGTCGAACTCAGCGTGTAACGGCTTCATAATCAGCAGATTGTATTTTATGAAAAACTCGTCTACCACGGTTTTCTACCACGGTTGGAACGACGCTCCCCCTGCCGTCTCGTCTGTATATCCCCGATACTGACGCGGATTCCTCGCAATAGAATGATGCAGGACTGGGCGGATTTTCTCGAACAGACTCAACGTGGCGGCAAGGTGCTGCCTTTCCGGGGATCGGCGGCATAATCCAAGCGCATTACTGCTTCGCTGGAAGGCTCACCCCTACGTCCCGCAATTTTCTCGCCACGGCTTCCGCAAAGTCTTCCACTGCGGGCTGACTGGATGGCTTGGGCATACCGATTCCCTGGATAATCTCTCCCTGCCGGTCTATGGACACCTTGCCATAACTCATAAAAGTTGTGAGTACCTGTTCATGTCCAAGATTCTGGCTCCATGCCTTGAACGCTTCTGGCGATTGGCAGACTTGCTCGCCCAGCCGGGCCAGCGTCTTCCGCAGGCTGTGCGGATGAAAATAGGGAAAACCCGCGCGCTCGAACGCCTCACGAAAAATTCTGCGGATCGGTTCGGCAGTACTCCAATGCTTTTGCTCCAGTCCGGTCGCTGCAAACTGTTGACTGTCTCCCAGCGCAATCCTCGTTGCCGGAAACAGCGGATCGTCGTTACCCCACAGCTTTTCTTCCCGCAGAAATTGCACCCACTCTGTCACAATCCGCCGAACCTCTTCGCCCACTGGGAAGAAGAATGTGTCGAAGGTTTTGCTGAATTTCGTCTTCACCTCCCGCGCATCCTGGTGGACACAGCCTTCTATTAGGTCAACATGCTTCAGCTTCATGGAAGCAATGGCGCTGTCCCGCGCCCCGGTCAGCAGGGTGAATGCGACCAGAGCGCGATCATATGGAGACTGATCCCACGGATTTCTGTTCAGGGCCAAATGGTAAATCCGTATGCTTCTCAGCGCTGCGAACGAAACGTAAACCCATTCTGGCTCTAATTGGATCGATGTTCATAGGCTTAACGATGATCTTTTCACCAGGATCGAAGTCCTCCATTTTGTCGAAGTGTGGAGGCAAACGCGAAGCTGGGATCAGACCCGTCACACCTGGTTCCAGTTCTACAAAGACTCCAAACTCTCGCACGTTTGTGACAGTACCAACTAACTCCACATCTATATGGTATTTTTGCGGCACTGTTTGCCATGGCCTGGCGGTCAATGATATTTCATACACATCCAACCCTCGCTTGATCGCGCTTAGATCTGTCAGGTTTTCAAAGGTTGAGTTTTCAACAATTGACAACACTGCGGATAAATCGCGCTTCCTAGCGCTCTCCAAGGCAGTGAGTACCTCTCGAGCATTCGCAATTGTATTGCCGATGTCAAACTGCTTCTCTAATTGCTTGATCCGTTCCGCCACGCGCTTTGCGGAATTTTCATCATCGAACCAGGTGTCTTCTGCGACGGCTGCGAGATAATCAGCATTTTCAAGTAGCTCTAAATGTACAAAACCGGCGGGACCGAGGCGCACCAAATCGTCTTGTGTCAGCCGATCCGTGCGGAAGTCCTCGGTGATGACGCACTGCGCTTTCGCCAGATATTCCATTTCGCGAAGTACAACAGTCGCCTCCGTTCCAAATAATGACATTTCTTTAATGAGTTCGGCTATACGAAAGTAACCTTTAAGTTGACTTGGTCCCTGTTGAGAGAATCGAAGTGAGAGCCATCGCAGGATAATCAATCTTACAAAATAACTTGGGCGCACGTCGCGGTGGTAAAGAGTGAAGAGATTTTTCACATATGACGGATCGCTATCGTAGTAGCGGCGATTCATTCGAAGCAAAACTCTAACAACAAGCGACAGAGGAAGCACATGCTTACCTTCGGACTGGCGAATCCTGAAAATCTGATCCTCGGCAATGTGACCGCTCCTGCAAAATTCTAGAAAAATCTCGAGCGCACGTCGTATATTACTAGCAGATAAGCCCACTATTATTCGTCGAATTTGACGATCATAGTGGAACACCGCATTCATGATTGCGGACAAGTAGTACGCCTTATCCGAATCAGGATATTTCACATGGAAGCCATTTGGAAGCTCATAACTGTTCATCTTTGTGGATGAACTCGTCAATTCATTTAGCGCTAGCTGTACCCGTGAGACTAAAACCGAATGGAATAGGGGAGGATCGATCCGGAAAACTAAGTCCTTCAGTGCCGTATCCAAAGGTGGTTCGTCGCGGTGATTATCGTACGTCTCCTCACGGAGTGGAAGAATTACAAGCGCGCGGAATTCTTTCTGAATCCATTGTGCGGCCTCAAACATCAGCAATTGCTGATCGCGATTTCGCTTGTCGCAGTTGTCGAGTACGAGCATCAGCAGCTTACCGCGCTCCGTCGCACAGTGCCGTGCATATGCCGTAGCCTGCTTGTGGCGGTCTCTCAACAAAGTCTCAATGAACTCCGCTAACTTGATGTCGTATATCTTTTGGTCGGCGGTATAGAGCCTTCCAACCCCCACCGCCCAACGCCGAACTTCCACGGAGAAGACATTCTTGAGCCTCGGCAGTTCATCAAAATCGATATCGTGGTACGCCATACGACAGCCGTTGATTATCTCCATTCTGAGCCAGTCGTAGATTTCTGCTTGCACGGAGGGCGCATTGTTCATGTTAAGGCGCACCCACACCGTCGAATCTGCAATATCCTTGGGAAGCGCCGCGTATTGAAGATGATCAACGAAAGTGGACTTGCCGGATCCGGGACTTCCAATCAGCAGAAGTACTTGGTGTTCGAGTGGCTTCTGATCTTTTAATTTCCTGAGGATTTCACGGGGGGCAGAAGTGTCCTCAACCAGTGTCGCCTCTGATTCGAACTTTGGTCGCGAAGCCCGAATGACTCTATCAATTGGATACACATAACGCTCACGACGCTTCGATGGTACGTACCCTTTGGTAGCGATTTTGATTCTGTCATCTTCGGTAGCCGGATTGAAGATGTGAGCAAAATCGGCCGCTACAGTAGAACCAAAGGTGTTGTGTCCAACCTCACCTTGCTGAATAGCTTCCCCGCCAAGTAGACGCCTTGGTTTCCAATATTTTTTGGGGTTAATATCCGCGCCAATCCTGGCAAAATCTTTCCGGAGACGTGCAACTCCAAGTAAATCGCTCAGTTCGGCCATCTTCTGATTGGATGGCGAGAGAGCAGAGATATCCATCTCAACCGAAGGTACGGCATGATCCCACCGCCCTGCCACTATCTTGACCCCGTCAGTCACTAAAACTTTAGTGAGTGGATTCAGTCCAGATGGATATAGCGCATTCAGTTCAGTGGAATATAGCCGAGCTTCGCGGAATGCCTCATCAGTCCCTTCGCCTGGGGCCTTCACTTCCACCACAATGAGTGGGAAACCGCCGATGAGCACCAAATAATCTGGATAATAAAGTTTTCGATCATTTCCTTTACCAATTGGGAAGCGGCGAATACTTGCCTTGGTAAGGATAGTCGCTTGATCTAGACCAAGGCCTGAAGGATGTTCTGCGGTGAGAAGCGGGTACACCAATTTCTGCTCGATGTCGCTCTCGCTCGTCAACTCCTCTGGATTCGGAAGGATAAATATCATCAAAACCTCGCAGTGTGGTGACGGTTTAATGCTACTTGAGAAACTCGCAAAGGCCAAAACGGCCAAATGCGTGATTCATATATCCGCCATTAACGCTCCCTACGACATCGCTTGCGGCGGTTCAACGACATTTTTCGAGCCGCGAAAATTCAGATCAAGCGAACCTTCCCTTTGGGAGTACACATAGATCACTTCAAAAGCCGGGTTATGTGGTCGGCGGTCGAACTGCCCGTCTACCCACTCGATGCTTTGTTGCGAATAGTCCTCAGGATAGGCAAAGAAATAATCCAGTCCGCCACGACGAAATGCCTCCACCGCGCAATTGTTGCCCCGCCCCTCGGTATGATGAAAGTAATTGCGGATGGAATCGGCAAGTTCGCGCCGACCGTCCTCATGCACGGATGCTGGCTGGTGCGGCAGGTTCTTCCGCTTGCGCCAGTACGGTAGCGTGTCGGCGCGATAGAAAAGCGTCGCCCCTTTCCAGAATGGATTATGGTCAAGAAAAGTGACTATCGCCCGCTCGGAATGACTGGCCAGTGCGGATAGCTGCTGGATGAACGCTGCGAATGACTCCGGCGCGTCCCGAAAGTGCCATTCCGCCTCGTCCCGAATCGCACACCAGCCCTTCTCGCAACTCAGGGCGAATATCTCCCGGAACTCCGCGTCCATTGGCTTGCGCTGGCCGTCCGGCAACTCCAGCCACGCCGTGAACAATTCCTCTGGCTTGGATTCCAGCATGGCTGCAAAATCCAGATCGTGGAATAGTTCCCGCGCATGGAAGTAGCGGGCCAGCAGTGCATTCGGCATTTGCCGGAAAAATTCTCTCGTGGAGTAGTGCCGTGTCATGCGTCCCTCTCTCTCAGTGACAGTGGAACCCAACCATCTGGATTATGCCAGATCGTATTGTACGATCAGAGTTTTTGGCCAAAGCGGGAAATGGTAAAAGCGACGATAGCTGGGGATGGCCGGGAATCACCGCTCAAGTACACTTCGCAGCCAAGCACGCATTCCAGCAACTCAGCTGGGGATGGCCGGGAATCACCGCTCAAGTACACTTGGAACCGTCACGCTGCGAACCGGACGCGGCTGGGGATGGCCGGGAATCACCGCTCAAGTACACTAGCGACGGCTGCGCCACAGCCGTGATAGTTGCTGGGGATGGCCGGGAATCACCGCTCAAGTACACTCGTGTTATCGGTGGGGACGCTTCTAGTTGGCTGGGGATGGCCGGGAATCACCGCTCAAGTACACTAGGCAACCCGCCTCATAAGGTGAATAATATGCTGGGGATGGCCGGGAATCACCGCTCAAGTACACTCTGTGACGGGTACTCACCTAGCCGGAATGGGCTGGGGATGGCCGGGAATCACCGCTCAAGTACACTGTGCGTCCTACATTCAACATCTGTTCTAAGGCTGGGGATGGCCGGGAATCACCGCTCAAGTACACTGCGAAGGCCGCGAGTGAAAACCTTCATTGAGCTGGGGATGGCCGGGAATCACCGCTCAAGTACACTGCGAAGGCCGCGAGTGAAAACCTTCATTGAGCTGGGGATGGCCGGGAATCACCGCTCAAGTACACTCAAAGAATGGTTAGCATGGCCGCGTAGGTTGCTGGGGATGGCCGGGAATCACCGCTCAAGTACACTTCTAGCGCTGCTTGTGTCTTCGGGCTTTCCGCTGGGGATGGCCGGGAATCACCGCTCAAGTACACTGCTGGATACGTTTGGGTGTCATCGGCTCCTGCTGGGGATGGCCGGGAATCACCGCTCAAGTACACTACGCCAACGGTATGGGCGGCATCGGAGCACGCTGGGGATGGCCGGGAATCACCGCTCAAGTACACTTCTACATTGTAATAGCCATAACTTTAGCAGGCTGGGGATGGCCGGGAATCACCGCTCAAGTACACTGATCGCTTGGAGGTCGCCATCAGCCGTACGGCTGGGGATGGCCGGGAATCACCGCTCAAGTACACTTAATCACCTTATGAGGCGCGTTGCCTCTGAGCTGGGGATGGCCGGGAATCACCGCTCAAGTACACTTGGGGGGATTACTTCGGATCAGATTGTAGTGCTGGGGATGGCCGGGAATCACCGCTCAAGTACACTAGGACGTGCGGAACATGCTGATTTGAAGCAGGTTCCGCACGTCCT
>JAJZIJ010000046.1 GCA_021810625.1 Acidobacteriota bacterium | reverse complement strand
ACGGCCCATTCGGCCCATTCTGGGCGATCCCCAGTTCGCTGGCGCGGGCGGAAGTTGTGGGCGCATCCATCGGGATTATCAATGCCATTGGCAATCTGGGAGGGTTTCTTGGCCCCTACGCTGTTGGCTATATTCGAGAGCGCGCGCATGGCAATGTTGCCAGTTTTCTGACCTTGAGCCTCTTCCTTGGAATCACCATCATCATCTTTTTCATCCTTGATTGCGACAAGCCGCCTGCGACATCGTAGATGGTGTCAATCGCTCCTTCATCGCATCTGCGTTACTATCCCCTTCGTTCCAGTACTCGTTTCACCGGGGCGAAGGTCATGCGGTGCAGTGGAGTGGGGCCGTGTTCGGCCAGCGCGTTTCGATGCGCCAAGGTGCCGTAGCCTTTGTGCGCGGCCAGCCCATATTGGGGATATTCGAGGTCGTACTCGCGCATCCAGGCATCGCGGTAGACCTTGGCCACAATTGAGGCGGCAGCAATCGAGATACTGACCGAATCGCCATAGAGGATGGCGCTCTGTGGGCAGGGAGTGTCGAGCCTCTCCGCGTCAATCAACAAAAAATCTGGCGCAGGCGTAAGCTGCGCGATGGCCGACAGCATGGCCTGATGCGTGGCGCGGCGAATGTTGATGCGGTCGATGGTCGCAGCATCGGCAAATCCTACAGCCACGGCCAGCGCCCGGTTGCGAATCACTGCATCCAGCCGCTCGCGTTCGGATTGCTTCAATTGTTTGGAGTCGCGCAGACCGTCGATCCTGAGACCTGCGGGCAGAATCACCGCTGCGGCGACCACCGGGCCAAAGAGGCAGCCGCGCCCCACCTCGTCTACTCCTGCGATGTGCAGCGCGCCCTGCATCCGCGCTGCGCGCTCATGGCTGTCGTCGCAGACCAGTGCGCGGAGCCGCCGCATTTTTCCCGTGGCCGGATTCTTTTTCATGGCTGAAGAAGCTGCGCTTTTGCCGTGGTCACACCTGAAGTCTGTCCACGAGTGTACTGCACCGGACAATCTTCGCGCCCCAAAGTCGCGCCAACACCAAAAGGTCGCAGCCAGCGAATACTGGATGCGACCCTTGGGATTCGGGAGCAAGCGTTACAGGAGGAAGTCTCTTGCGTCAAACGCCCTTGGATACGGGCGTGTCGACTTCGCGTAAACGAGCGGCCTTGCCACGCAGCTCGCGTAGATAGAAAAGCTTGGAGCGCCGAACGCGCGCCGAACGAATCTTCTCCACCTTCTCGACCACCTTGCTATTGAATGGGAAGATGCGCTCGACTCCTTGACCGAAGCTCATCTTGCGGACGGTAAAGCTGCCCTGCGGCCCACGCTTGTAGGCGATGACGATGCCTTCAAATGCCTGCAGGCGTTCTTTTTCGCCTTCTTTGATTTTTACCTGTACGCGAACGGTATCGCCGGAGGCAAATTTTGGCAGGTCGGTGCGCTCCAGTTTCGCGGCCAGACGCTGCATGATGGGATGGATCGACATGGTGACTTCCTTCGTCTATTAGGTGAAACATCTATCGGTGAAAATCCAGTTTACACGGAATCTGGCCTCTGCGTCTCCTGAATCTCGCGGAGCATCGCGCGATCTTCCTTGCTCAGCGGCGCGGCGGTCAGCAGATCGGGGCGATTTCGCAGGGTTTTTTCCAGGGATTTGCGCCGTCGCCAGCGGCGAATCTGCTCATGATTCCCGGAACTCAAGACTTCCGGCACGCCTTCGCCGCGAAACTCCGCCGGGCGGGTATAGTGCGGATAATCCAACAGTCCACCGGAGTCGCAGGTGGAGCGCGGCGCGGCATGTTCGCCGGGGATTGCCCCGGCAGACCCAGCCGCCAACATCCCTGTCGCGCCAAAGCTCTCATAGCGCGAAGAATCCTCATTACCCAGTACTCCCGGCAGCAGGCGCGCCACAGCATCGACCACCACCGCGGCGGCCAGTTCGCCGCCCGTCAGCACATAGTCGCCAATGGAAAGCTCCATGTCGGCCACGCAATCATTGACGCGCTCATCCACGCCCTCATAGCGCCCGCAGAGCAGCACCACTCGCTCCACCGTGGCCAGCGCTCGCGCCCGCGCCTGCGTAAAGGGCATGCCCTGCGCGGAGAGCAGAATCACGCGCTCCCGCGACGGATTGCGCACAGATTTTTCCGCCACGCCCAGCGATTCGACGGCGCGAAAGATCGGCTCCGGCTTCAGCACCATGCCTTCGCCGCCGCCAAAGGGACGGTCATCGACGGTCTGATGCCTGTCCTCGGTAAAGGCGCGCAGCGCGTGGCACTCCACCTGCAACAGGCCAGCGTCGCGCGCGCGCCGCAGCACGCCGCAACTGAGGGGGCTGTCGAAGAATTCCGGGAAAATCGTAATAATGTCGAAACGCATGGAAATCAGAAGGCTCCGCCGCCTTTTCCTTTATCTTGCAGGTTCTACGATCTAAGGAAGCGCTGATCAAGTTCCACGGCTGTCCCTCAGGGGCTAAAGCCCGCTCTCATTTTAGATACTTATGGCGGGACCAAAGTCCCGCCCCTTCAAAGTTCCGACTTGTGCAGAGCTTCCCTAAGGGGCGCGGCCTGCAAGTCCTTTATTGTGAGACAATCCACACTCAGGGGCTGAAGCCGTGTTGATTTTGCTGCATGTGCGGCGGGACGAAAGTCCCACCCCTTCTCCAAACACGGACTCGTTCAGGGATTTCCCTCACAGGAAACAACTCAACTTCTCCCGATTCTATCCGATACGGAACCTAAGTTCCCAACTCCACCCAAGCGCGGGCAGGCGGGCGCTGTTTGACTCTTTGGCCCTTCGATGCCTGGTTTACACAGGTAATGGAGTAAAACGTGGCTCCGGTGTTGGTGATGTTTTGTCGGTGCTGAGTGAAATGCAATAAGTGGAACTATTGTTGGGAGGAGGGAATTATGCGTATTCACGCGAAGCGATCCGCAAGCATACTCGGATTTCTCGGTCTGGCAGGTTTCTGCATTTTGCTCGGTTGCAGCGGTTCCGCAGGCACGGGTGTCGCGCCGATGATGGTTACGGCGAGCGATGCTCCGCTCAGCAACATTCTCTCTGCCGTCGTTACAATCTCCAGCGCCAACCTGACTGCTGGCAGCACCAGCGTCTCCGTGATTGCACATCCGGTCACAGCGGAACTCTCTGGTTTGGGCGCGACGCAGGAACCCATTGAATTCACCAATGTGGCCTTTGGCACCTACAACGCCGTGACGCTCACCGTTTCCTCGGCGGTGGTGACTTATGTCAACGGCAGCGGGCAAGTGACCACGACGACGGCAACCCTTACCCAGCCGACGATCACTGTGGCGCTCACTCCTGCGCTTGTCATCAATAATTCCGGCGAGGCGCAGTTACAGCTTGCATTTAATCTGGCGCAATCCTTCAGCATCACCGGAAGCACCGTTACCTTTGGACCAGCCATCAACACGATAGCCGCTCAGGTCAGCGGGGAAAGCGACGGAGAGCGGCAGATTGAGATTGCAGGATTGGTGACGGGCGTGAGCGCTTCGTCGATTACCATCCAGGCCGGAGACTCCGGGAAGCAATTTACCTTCACCATCAACGGTTCCACACAGTTTCCCACCGGAGTAACCGCAAACTCCATCCAGCCCGGAGCCATCGTTCAGGTGCAGGGGCAAACGCAAACAGATGGCAGCCTGCTCGCGTTAACGATTACAGAAGAATCGGAAGGAAACAATTCCGGGCAGCAGGAGGATGGAGCCAGGGGCATCGTCACCAGCGTGACGAGTAGTTCGGGCACGCTGACAGGGTTTACGATGGTGCCACGCGAAGATTATGGCAGCATGAGCAGTGCAACCGCGTCCTTGAATGTCGCCGTTTCTCCCTCCACAACGTACAGCTTGCCGGAGGGCGCGCTGCAAGCGGGCGTCGCCGCATCAGCCTTCACCAGCGCGGAGATATTTCCCGGCCAATCTGTCGTAGTCGCCGGTTCCGCAGGCGCGGGCGGCGTTTTGAATGCACAACAGGTCACGCTGGCTGCCGAGAGCGTTGCCGGAACGCTGGCCGCCACACCGCAAGGCACCAGTCCTGATTCCACCTTTGCCCTTACTTTGCCCGCATCGTCTCTGCTTACAACCTATACCCATCTCACCTCGCTGGATGTTGCCACGAACCAGGCGACGGAGTTTGGCAACGGGATGAGCGCCACCTCTTTTGCTGCATTGGCCGCCGGCACCAGCGTGGAAACCCGTGGGTATTTGATTCAGTCCAACAGCGGAAGCTTTCTGCTGTACGCGACGGGCATTGCTCAGGTGGAAGTACCGGAGACTCCAGAGGCGCCAGAGATTCCGGGAATCGCCACTGCAAGCGGCGGTCGATAAGGGGTTCGGATCGGCGCTCCGGCAATTACCGGGAGACGGTGCTGTAGAAGGTATTATTGCCGGAGCGTAGATCCCTGCCGTAGCCAAGCACAAACTCAAAGCTGCCCAGAGCGCCGACTGTGGCTTGCACGCCGGTATCGGTCATCCACTTTGGATGTCCAAAGTATGCGGAGGAATCATGAATCTCTCCGCTATCGACAAACGGCCCCAGCTTCAGCAGGAACAGACCATCGTGGTACAGAACCTTATCGATCTCCGAGTTGGAGAGGATAAAGTTTGTGCCCAGCGGAGCGTTGCCCTTCTGCCCATTCACCAGTCCATCGTGGCCGCGCATCCACAGGGGATTGTCGCGATCAAAGCCGAGCATGAACAGGTCGTCGAATGGAATCGTCCCGAAGGTTTGCCCGGCGCGCAGTTGGGTCTGCATTCCGTAATCCTCGCCCCGCGCCTGTGGGAACCAATGGGCCATCAGCGAACCCTCAACGCGACCGTACATGCCAAGAGGATTGGCAAAAAAAGTTCCCATCTCTCCCGTTGCGCCCGCATCCAGCTTGAACCTGCGTTCGGGGAATCGAATGAGCGAACGCTGCACGCCGGATCGCAAAGCCAGACCCGCAGTATCCGTAAAAAAAGAATCCGCCGCTGTGGGAATGCCGACGAGGCTTCGGAATTTTCGATAGGAAAATTCCACGCCTAGATTCCACCGCCAGCGCCATCCCACCAGCGATTGGAGTTCTGCGCCCAGCACGGCCCGCTCCAGGTTCAAGTATGCCGGCGACGGAGTTGCGGGCAGCAACGTGTTTGTAATGTTCCAGTTTTCGTTGCGGCCATCGAAATACAACCGAAAATGCTTCTGCGGGCCTTCCGGCATGGGGGTGGAGAGTTCACTGGTGAGCATCCGCTTTTCATCGTCCCAACGCACAAAGGATATCCAGTTCAGCGCCTTGTGGTTGAGATTGAAAAACTCTGGATCAACGGCCTGATAGGGCAGGCTGCGCAACAGCGATGCGGTATTGCCCAATTTGTCGTGGCTCCATGTGCTTCGCTGGCCGGCATGAAATCCAAGGTCGAAGGAACCATCCGGCTGCGCCTGGAGTTCAAAGAACTGGCGGGGAAACAGATTGAGCGACGTAAGCTGTGCCTTTGTTGTTAGATATTGATTGCGACTCCAGACGCTGCCGGGAGAAAAATTAAAGGCGCGATCCAGAATGAGCGGGTCGAGATGCGGCGCTGGATCATAAGTCAGGTCGCTCAGCTTTGGCTTGCCAACCCGATTCCAATACTTCAATGCGGCTTCCAGATTGCCTTCCAAAAAATACATGGAGGCGAGAAAGTTGTTCGCGTAATCGTCCTGTGGATGGATGGCGAGGGCGCGGCGCAGGTCGATTTTTGCCTTTGCAAACTGCTTCTCGCGATAGGCGATGCCTGCCCGCTCCACTAAAAAGCGCGCATCGCGGGGATGGCGCGCCAGCCCTGCCCGGAATGCCGCATCGGCCTCGTGGAAGCGCTGAAGCTGCGCCAACGCCAGACCGCGATATAACTCCAGATCGGCAGGCGTGTCGGGCGACTCCGGCACCGCGCGAACGACCTCGTTCCATTGTCCTGCGGCGTAGAGTTTTTTTACTTCTTGAATTTTGCTTGCAGCGGGAGAAACGGCCTGCGGCAGAGCGCGTCCCAGAAGAAAAAAGCAGAGGCAGAGAAGGAGAATCACTTTCCAGATGGGCCGTTGGCTTGGGGCATGGGTTCCGGCGCGGCTGGGGGCGCAGTTTTTGGCACGGCAAGCAACGTCCAATGGCGCGTGTCCCTCCATTCCGCTTCAAATCCCTCCCGCGAGATGCGGAGCATTTTCTGTCGGGCCGGATCGTTCACGAACAGATAGCCCCGCTCAGAATCAATGCCAACAACCACGACGTAATGGAGCGGCCCATATCGCCCGCTCGCTTTTAGAATTACGATCAACGGACGCCCCAGCGCAAGATGGTGTTGTAAATCGCTCCATTGTCCCTGAAAGGCAAAGACCTGGTAGCCGGAGTCCCGGAAGTATCGCTCCATGCTGCTGGCGAGAATTCCGTGCGCGGCGGGCGAGAAGAGCGCCGTTTGAATCTTTTCCTGATCGGCATTCGCCGCAACGGGCTGGCCCATTTTGCGATCCCAGTATTGGATCACCATTGCGATGGAGGCCGAGCCACAACCGTCCTTGGTCTGCGCGATGTAGGGAACCTGAATCCAGATTGCGGGTACGGCAGCGGCTGCCTGCGCTATTCCCACAGCAGCCGCCACCAGAACTCCCCATCCAGCCGGAGCCATGAATCTCATGTCTAGTGGAGGAGAGCAGCCAGCAGAATCACCCCAACGATGATAGCCACAATAATCAGAAGATCGTGGTCGCTGATGTTGATGTTGCCTGCCGCGAAATCCTTCTGCGCTTGTGCGGAGCGGGCTGCCAACTGCGCCAGATCGCTGTCACTCAACTGGCTTATCGCATTCGTTACCTGCTGTGGGCTGATCCTGGCGGTTTTCAGCGCGCGCTGCGCCTCTTCTGAGGACAGAAACTTCTCCACCTGCTCCTCATTGCGTTGGCGGGCTGCCGAAGCGGCAGTGACATCATGCTGCATCTCCGCAGGGGAGACAACGTGATCCTGCGCCTGCGCGCCTTGCGGAATCGACATCACCACGCCCAAGAGCACCGCGAGGGTAAAAGAAACTCCGCGAAACCTAAAATTCTTCATCCTGCATCCTCCAAGAAATAGAAAACAGAAGATTAAATATCTATCGTTCAGTCTATGGATTGGCTACGCCCCGGTCAATCCATGCGCGCCCCAGATTTCCTTTTGAATGAGTGGCGCCCTCCCACATGAGCCGAAAAGGAGGCGGCTCATATTCCAATATCTCCGAAAATCGAGACCCGGCACCCGGTCTGTCCATGCTCTATTTTGCGAAATTTGTTTTCTCTATTTCACATGTAAGGCGCATCATGAGTTCGGTTGCTGGAAGACTCCGTGTACGGCTCACCCCTGTACCGGCCCATAGCGATAGAAACTGCGCATTTTCTTGTTTAGCTGCCGCATTCCGCATAGCACGAGTCAGCGCGTTCTGTTGAGGATAGGGCAGGATCACATTCTCTCTATCTTTCAGCTTTGCGATGAAGGTGTTCATCAGTCCACGCGCTGGGCGACCAGAAAAGGCCCGCGTAATGACGGTGCAATCTTCCTTTGTATCTAAAATCGCTCGTTTATATGCTGCCGATGCTCCAGATTCTGGGCAGCATAGAAAGGCTGTTCCTAGTTGGGCGGCAGATGCGCCCAATGCCAGTTCTTCCGCAACTTCTCGTCCATCCATGATTCCACCAGACGCGATAACGGGTATGGGTAACAATTCTGCGATCTCGCGCACAAGCTGACGGGTAGGAACCATCGCCGCATCAAATGATCCCGTAAATGTCCCACGATGGGCACCGGCCTCAGACCCTTGTGCAACTATCGCATCCACTCTGGCGGATGCAAGCAGGCGCGCCTCGCCGACCGTTGTTGCTGTACCGAGTGTTGTAATTCCGCGCTTTCTGAGGCGTTCCATAGATTTTTCGCTGGGGATGCCAAACGTAAAACTGAAAATGGGTGGCCGGGCTTCTATAACCGCTTCAAATTGATCTGAAAATGGGTTCGGCGCAACGGTGGGCCGGATCGGAGCAGGCAAGCCTAATTCTGCATGAATCTCTGCAAGAACATCCAGCATCGGCTGGGCATCGAAATTCGTATCGGACTGATACCCGCCTGCGAATAAATTCACATTGAACGGCTTGCTCGTTAAAAGTCGGATGCGTTGGATCGCATCGATAATCTCGGATGGCTTCAAATAAGCCGCAGCGAGTGATCCGAGACCACCTGCGTTCGAGACCGCTGCAACTAGCTCCGGGGTTGTTGGGCCACCTCCCATCGGGGCCTGAATGATTGGATGGTCGATGCCAAGTTTTTCTAGGAGTTCATCTTTGTTCATCGTCGCTCCCTCCATACAGGAGCATCCTCGCTACTATAGAATTTCCCACGAATCATTGCGAATGATTTGTTTTGCTGTGTGCCGGGTGCCCCAGGTCTCGATTTTTAGACCTAGGATTCCACCACGTTGTATCAACGGGTAGCCAGAAATATCTACCCAAGCGCAACTTTTCTGGGGCGACCGCCGAGCTTGCCGTTGCTTTTTGCTGCCAGTTTCTTCGCGGTGCTTCTGGATTTTCCTCCGGCGCTGCCCAAGCTGCGCGCCATCCATTTTCTTGAACCGAGAAAGCCTTCCAACAGCGCGGGCAGATACAGATCAGCATCCAGCTTTGGAAAATGGATGCCGAATCCCGACGGCGTAATTTCGATGGTTTCCAGTTGCGAGGGCCGGGCATCTCCCAAGCCCTGTGCATCGCGCGGAGAAAACGCAATGTCGAGATTTGTGTTGAGGTGGACGATCACCCGATCCAGACGTCGATCATACCGCGCAGAGATGGCTTTGGGCGCGCGCGCAGTAAAGGCTTTCGCTCGTTTGGTGGCGCGTTCCCATTCAATTTGTGTGACCATGTATCTCCTCAGAACAGTAGGCACAGCGCAAGTATAGCACGATATCGAAGCGCTTGGGTTATTTTTGGGGAAATTTCCTCTTGATGCTTATCCCCGCAGGCTATGCCGTGACGGCGCGATCTTTTACCTGCACCTGCAAACATTCATGCAGGGGATCGGCATCCAGCGCCACATGGTCGCCGTGCAGGATTTCTCCATCCAGAATCTTCATCGCCAGTCGATCCTGAATCAAACGCTGAATCGCCCGCTTCAAGGGTCGCGCACCGTAGGCGCGGTCGAAGCCGGTCAGAAAAAGTTGATGTCGCGCGGCCTCGGTCAACTCCACGGTAATGTGGCGCGCGGCCAACATGCGATTCAGATCGCGCAGCCGCAGGTCGAGAATGTGATTGAGTTGCGTCTCTTCCAGCGGGTGGAAGATCACAATATCGTCCACGCGATTCAGAAATTCCGGGCGGAAGCTCTGCCGCAACAATTGCAAAACATTCTCGCTGGCTGCGGCAAAGTTTGACTCGCTGCTCATCGCGTCCGTACTGAGAAATTGCGCGCCGAGGTTCGAGGTCATAATCAACACGGTATTTTTGAAGTCCACGGTGCGACCGCGCGCATCGGTCAATCGTCCGTCATCCAGCACCTGCAATAGCACGTTGAAGACATCCGGGTGCGCCTTTTCGATTTCATCAAAGAGCACCACGGAGTAGGGTCGGCGACGCACGGCCTCGGTTAGCTGGCCGCCCTCATCGTGGCCCACATAGCCCGGAGGCGCGCCAATCAAGCGAGCGACGGCATGTTTCTCCATGTACTCGGACATGTCGATGCGCACCATCGACTGCTCATCGTCAAAGAGAAACTCCGCCAGCGCGCGCGCGGTTTCCGTTTTGCCCACACCGGTTGGGCCAAGAAAAATGAAGGAGCCGATAGGTCGCTTGGGATCGCTCAAGCCAGCGCGGGAACGACGAATTGCATTGGCAACAGCGGTCAATGCGCTGTCCTGGCCCACCACGCGCTCGCGCAGGCGCGATTCCATCTTCACCAATTTCTGTACTTCGCCTTCCAGCATTTTGGAGATGGGAATGCCCGTCCACTTGCTTACGATGCGCGCCACATCTTCTTCGTCCACTTCTTCCTTCAACATGCGTATCGCGCCTGAGGCACCATCCTGCGCGGCATCCAGCCTCTTCAACTCCTCCTCCAGGCGCGGCAGTTCGCCGTACTGAATTTGCGCCACCCGCTCCAGATTGCTGCGGCGCGTCTGCTCGTCGGCCTCCACGCGCAGCGCTTCCATCTTCTTTTTCAATTCCGACAGGCGCGTGATGGATGCCCTCTCCTTTTGCCAGCGCGCGCGCAACGCGCCTGCCTGTTCCCGAAGCGAGGCCAGTTCGCGCTCCACCGCGTCCCGGCGCTCCTTCGAGTTGCTATCCGTCTCGCGCTTCAGCGCCGCGCGTTCGATTTCGAGCGAAGTGGCGCGTCGATCCAACTGATCAATCTCCATCGGCACGGAGCCGATCTGAATGGCCAGCGAGGCTGCTGCCTCATCCACCAGGTCGATGGCCTTGTCCGGCAAAAAACGGTCGGAGATGTAGCGGTGCGACAAGGTGGCCGCTGCGACAATGGCCGAATCCTTGATGCGTACATTGTGGTGCGCCTCGTAGCGATCCTTCAATCCGCGCAAAATCGCAATTGTGTCTTCAACGTTTGGCTCCCCGACGTAGACGATCTGAAAGCGCCGTTCGAGCGCGGCATCTTTTTCGATGTACTTGCGGTATTCATTCAGCGTGGTCGCGCCGATGGCCCGCAGTTCGCCACGCGCCAGCGCGGGCTTCAACATGTTGGAGGCGTCGATGGCTCCCTCGGCGGCTCCGGCACCGACCAGCGTGTGCAGCTCGTCGATAAACAAAATGATCTGGCCCGCAGCCTCCTCAATTTCCTTCAGCACCGCTTTTAGGCGATCTTCAAACTCGCCGCGATATTTTGCGCCCGCCAACATCGCTCCCAGGTCGAGCGAGACCACGCGCTTGTCGCGCAAAATCTCCGGCACGTCGCCGGAGATCACGCGGCGCGCCAGACCTTCCACAATGGCGGTTTTCCCCACGCCTGGCTCGCCAATCAGCACGGGGTTATTCTTTGTGCGGCGCGAAAGCACCTGAATGACGCGGCGAATCTCCTCGTCGCGTCCAATCACCGGGTCGAGTTTTCCGCGACGCGCCAGCTCGGTTAAATCGCGCGCATAGCGCTCCAGCGCCTGATATTTCGCTTCGGGATTTTGATCCGTGACGCGCTGCGATCCACGCACGGCAGTCAGCGCGCGCAGAATCGCGTCATGCGTGGCTCCGGCAGCGGCCAGCGCCAGTTGCGCCGGATCGTTTTTTTCCTGCGTAATGGCCAGCAATAGATGTTCCGTCGAAACATATTCGTCTTTGAAGTTCTGCGCCTCGCGAAAGGCTTGGTCGAGCACTTTGAGAAATCCTGGCGAGGGTTGCGCCGGATGGGAAGAGCCAGTGATTTTCGGAAGCGTCTCCAGAACCCGTTGCAGCCGCGCGCGCAGCGGCTCCACGGGCGCGCCGATTTTGGAGAGAACCGACGGGACGATGCCTTCTCTATCGTTCAGCAGCGCCAGCAGAAGGTGCGTTGGCTGCTGCTCCGGGTTGCCCGATTCTGCCGCCAGATCGTTGGCGGCCTGCACGGCTTCCTGCGCTTTGACGGTTAATTTTTCCCAACGAACGGCCATAAAAACTCTCCCGACGTAAACTTTCCGTCATCGTTTGGAGGACGGATCGAATGCAACAATCAGACAAGGTTGACCTTGTTGGGTTGCGAGAGAAATTTGGGAGCCGGACTTTCCGGCTCCCTCAGTACAAAAAAATTCCAAACAATGAAACGATCAAGCGGCAGATTTGCTTTCCACCTGCTTTGGATTGCCGATGCTTACCTGTATTTGTTTGGGCTGGGCTTCGGGCTTCTTGCCCATCTCAATGCTCAACACCCCGGCATCGTAATGGGCCTGCACTTTGTTTGTGTCCACGGTATTGGGCAGGGTAAAGCTGCGGGCAAAGCTGCCATAGCGACGCTCAATGCGATGGTAGTTCTTTTCGTTTGTCTCCTGCTCAAACTTGCGTTCGCCGCGCACGAGCAGCGCATTGCTTTCCACCTGAATCTTCAGATCATCCTGCTTCATGCCGGGAACTTCGAGCTTGAGAACAATGCGATTGCCGTCCTCAAAGATATCCACCGGCGGGATGAAACTTCCGGTCGTCGTCAACTCATCATCGCCACGACGGGCATCCTCCAGCAGGGAGTTGAGTCGGCTTTGCAGAGAATACATTTCGCGAAATGGATCCCAACGAGTGATTGCCATGATACGTACCTCCTTACGGAAAAAGTGAGATGAAACTCGGCGGCCAGAGGGTGGCTCCGGCAGCGCCAGATGGGAGAAGTATATCACAACGGAATAAGAAAATATGAGTCATTTTTAATCACAATTTGATCCCTTTCGCTAGCATTATCGCATTGCATTATTTTTCAACACGATACGAGAAATCCCTAGGAAAAATTTGCCTATTTTTTCCAGAGGGCGCTGTTGCAAGCGCCTATGTTAGCATCCAAGCAAACCATGACTGCACATGCCCTTTTTATTCTTCAGATGGCAGTGATCGTTACCGTGGCAGGTCTTTGCGGAGGCGCGCTGCATAAATTCGGCCAGCCCCGTGTTGTCGGGGAGATGATCGGAGGCATTCTGCTGGGCCGCTCTGTTATGGGAGCCTGGGCACCGCATATCAAGCAAATTCTTTTTCCCAAAGATTCGCTGCACACTCTGGAACTGGTCAGCAATCTGGGCCTGATTCTCTATTTATTTCTGGAAGGTTTGGATCTGGATGTTGGCGCGGTATGGAAGCAGCGCTCGGCTGCGCTGCGTGTCAGTCTGGCCAGCATAGGGGTTCCGCTCGCGCTGGGGCTGTTGCTGGCTTTGGGGATGCACCGCAGCTTTGCCGGCACCAATCCAGGGCTGCTCAGTTTTATGCTTTTCTTCGGCACGGCCATCTGCACCACGGCCTTTCCTGTTCTGGCGCTCATCCTGCGTGAACACGCTGCGGAGGGTGATTTGGGCACCACGGCGTTGGTGAGCGCGGCCATCGCCGATGTTCTGGGATGGACGCTGCTGGCCGTGACTCTTACCGTCGTGAATGCTGGATCGTCTGTGAAGACGCTGGTGCTGCGACTGCTGATCCTGCTGGTGTATGTGGTGTTTTTGTTGGGAGCTTTTCGTCCCCTGGCGGCGAAATTGATCGCATGGCGCGGCGCGCCCCGGTTTTCCCGGCTGCTGCTGGGCGTATTTCTGGTGGGCGCGCTGTTCTCTGCTTTTGCCACGGAGCGGCTGGGCGTTCATGCGCTCTTTGGAGCGTTCCTGGCTGGGGTTTGTCTGCCGCGTGTGCCGCACTGGAAACGGCAACTGGAGCAATCCATTCAGCCCCTTGTCAGTATTTTGTTGCTTCCAGTGTATTTTGCCGTGACTGGCATGAATGCGGAATTTGGAATGCTGTTCCACCTTCGCACAGCATTGTGGACGCTGGCAATTTTAGTGGTAGCAGTGACGGGAAAAATTGGTGGCACCTACTACGCCGCGCGCAAGGCGCATCTGAATCAGGAAAATGCGCTCTCCCTGGGTATTTTGATGAATACGCGTGGTCTGGTCGATCTGATTGTTCTGAACTTGGCGTATCAGGCAGGAGTCTTTAATCGCGAACTCTTCTCCGCCTTTATCCTGATGGCGCTTGTGACCACGGCCATGACCGTGCCGCTGCTGCAATGGGTGCAGCGCAGAGCCGCCCATCATCAAGCGGAGGGTGCCATCGCCTCCGCTTGAGACCCCGGCAGTTGCTTGCTGCGCCTACTTTTTGTCGATTTCGGCGAGATAGATGGTCGTGTAATCCAGATAATTTCTGGCGTATTGCAAAATCAGCTCGTGATCGGCATCGCTCAGCGCGCGGCGCTCCCTGCCCGGAACTCCGGCCCAGAGGGTGCGCGGCGGCACGACCGTGTTCTCTGGAATCACCGCGCCTGCTGCGATGATGGAGCCTTCCCCAATGCGGGCATTGTTCAAAATGGCCGTGTTGATGCCAATTAGACAGGCATCTTCCACCACACAGCCGTGGACGGTGGAGTTGTGGCCAATCGTCACCCAGTCGCCGATGATGACCGGATAGCGATGGCGCATTCCGTGCAGCACGGAGCAATCTTGCACATTAGAGTTGGCTCCGATGCGAATCGAATGCACATCGCCGCGCACAACGGCGTTCATCCAGATGCTGGAGTGCTCGCCCAGCGTGACATCGCCAATGACCTGCGCGGAGGCATCGACGTAACACGAGGCCGGAATAATCGGAGACTTGCCTTGATACGAACGAAGCATAGAGCTTAGTTTCTGCCGAAGGATGCCCCGACTGCAAGCGCTGAGCGCTTCATCCAGACCGCGCTGCGCGAATGGGCCGATGCAAAACACTGGGCCTGATCCTCTCACGAGAGGATCAGGCTTCCGGGGGAATCATCCATTGAGCCGCCACGCCTAGACCAGTTGCGCATCCAGTGTGATTTCAGCCTTCAGCAGGCGCGAGATTGGGCAGCCCGTCTTGGCATCCTGCGCCGCCTTCGCAAAGGCCTCCGCGCTGGCGCCGGGAACCTTGGCCCGCGTCTTCAGATGGATTTTCGTCACCGTCCAACCAGCCTCCAGCTTTTCAAAGGAGAGATCGGCGGTGGTGTCGATGGACTCCGGAATCAGGCTGGCGGCGGTTAACTGCGCGCTCAGCGCCATGCTGAAGCATCCGGCGTGCGCCGCCGCAATCAGCTCCTCTGGATTGGTTCCTGCGCCATTTTCAAAGCGCGTGGTAAAGGAGTATTGCGTGTTTTTCAGAACGCCGCTTGCCGTCGATACGGTTCCCTTGCCTTCTTTCAGACTGCCCTTCCATTGGGCGCTTGCCGTGCGTTGCATAGTAGAGTTCTCCTTGAGTTTTTAGATGCCGGACTTTGCTATCGCGTGGTTGGATTGCCTGACAGAATTTCCAGATCGTACCCGGACTGGACAGGTCTTGGAATCAACAGCCAGCACGTCCCGTCAGGGGGAGCAACGTGCCGAGATTCTTCCCTCGCCAGCACCCATTTGCAGCATATCAAGCAGCCCTCGCTGCGTCGAACGACCCCGCAGGGCCAACCCCGGTTGATACACTCAAAGCAGCATGGTGTTTACGGAACAATATGATGTTGTCGTGGTGGGCGCGGGGCACGCGGGCTGCGAGGCCGCGATGGCTGCTGCGCGGATGGGCCTGCGGACGGCGCTCTTTACGCTGAATCTCGATCTGATCGCGCAGATGTCCTGCAACCCGGCCATTGGCGGCATTGCCAAGGGGCATCTGGTGCGCGAGGTGGATGCTCTGGGCGGCGTGATGGGCGAGGTCGCCGATGCGGTTGGCATCCAGTTCCGGCTGCTGAATACCTCGCGTGGCCCAGCCGTGTGGTCGCCGCGCGCGCAGTGCGACAAGCAGCAGTATCGCGTCAAAATGCGCGAGGTGCTGGAGTCGCAGCCAAATCTTTTCATCAAGCAGGCTGAGGTCGTCGATCTGGTGTTGGAAGACTTGCCCGCCAGCCAGCATTCCTCCGCCACGCGCATTCTGCGCGGCCTGCGCCTGCGCGATGGTCGCATCGTGACCGCCGGAGCGACGGTCATCACCACGGGCACATTTCTGAATGGGCTGATCCACTGCGGCGAGGAGCACTACGCCGCCGGACGCAGCGGGGAGCCGCCCTCATTGCTGTTGGGAGAAGCGCTCAAGCGGTTGGGTCTGCGCAACTGCCGTTTGAAGACGGGCACGCCGCCGCGTCTCGATGGCCGCAGCCTGGACTGGTCGCAGTTTCAGGAGCAGCCCGGAGATGCCGAGCCAACGCCGTTCAGCTTTCGCACCAAGGCAATCACGCAGACGCAAATCTCCTGCCATATCGCCTTCACCACGCCGGAGACGCTGCGGATCATCCGCGAAAATGTGCATCGCTCGCCGATGTACTCCGGCCAGATTGCAGCGATTGGCCCGCGCTATTGCCCGTCGATTGAAGACAAGGTGGTCAGGTTTCCCGACAAAACGCAGCATCAACTTTTTCTGGAGCCGGAGGGCCGCAACACGCACGAGGTCTACGTTAACGGCATGTCCACCTCACTGCCAATGGACGTGCAGGCGGCGATGCTGCGCTCGATTCCAGGCCTGGAAAATGCAGAGATGCTGCGTCCCGGATACGCCATCGAGTACGACGCTGTTGACCCGACGGAACTGGATCGCGCGCTGGCCGTAAAAAGTATCGCTGGGTTGTATCTGGCGGGGCAGATCAACGGAACATCGGGGTATGAAGAGGCCGCGTGTCAGGGAATCATGGCGGGCATTAATGCGGCAGCGCATGTGCAACAGGCTCCGGCCTTTACACTGGATCGCACGGAAGCCTACACCGGAATTTTGATTGACGACCTCATCAGCAAAGGCACCAACGAGCCGTATCGCATGTTCACTTCGCGGGCGGAGTTTCGCCTGCATCTGAGAATTGACAATGCTGATCGCCGACTGACGGCGTATGGACGCAAGCTGGGCCTGATTGATGACGCGGCCTGGGCGGAGCATGAGGCGAAGCAGGCGCGCATGGCGGCGTTGGAGCGTTTGTTGGTCACGCGCAAGCCCGATCTGGAGCGGCTGGCTGCCGTTGCGCCGGAGCTTGCCGGCAAGCTGGACAACGCCGCCGGACAGAGCTACGCGCAACTGCTCAAGCGCCCGGAAATTACGGTGGACGCATTGGCGGCAATGCTCCGGGAAGAACTCGCGCAGACGACGCAGGAGGATACTGCGGCGCTGGATATGTATCGCGCGGCGCTCGCTACCGAAGGCGCGTCCGCGCATCTGGCAGGACATTTATGTAGTGAGATGAAGTCGGTGGAGACGGAGATTAAGTTCTCCGGCTATC
This sequence comes from Acidobacteriota bacterium, assembly GCA_021810625.1. Lineage (GTDB taxonomy): Bacteria > Acidobacteriota > Terriglobia > Terriglobales > Acidobacteriaceae > JAJZIJ01. Next base: position 2,953 of record JAJZIJ010000046.1, on the reverse strand, counting down.
TGGATCAGCAGCGCAAGTCCATCGACCGACTGAAGAAGTCCGAGGAGCGCAGCATTCCGGTCTGGTTCGACTACACGAACATCAGCGGGCTTTCACGCGAGATGCAGGAGAAGCTATCGCGGGTGCGTCCGCAGACCATCGGGCAGGCGAGTCGCATTCCGGGAGTAACTCCCGCAGCGCTGTCGCTGGTAAATATCTACATTGAGATTCAGGGTCGGCAACAGGTGAAAGCCGTTTCGTAGACGTTTTTGTGGAGTGCATTGTTCATGGCGCAACCTCAACGGCTGTAGCTCATTTCTGTAGCAATCGATTTCAAGTCATCGGCCAAAGACCGTCGCGGGGAGATCTTCTGGCGTTTCAACTCTGCATGGTACGCCCTGACAGCCGCTGCGGGTTTGATTTCGCCGTCAACAATGCTCCGCATAAGCGCGATGAAGGCGAGTGGGTCTTCCGCCTCCTTGATCCTGCGGCCAAACAGCGCAATGCGCGCGCCATGTTTCTGCGCGTCGGCCAGCAATTGGAACGCATCGAGCGTCGTGCCGCTGCTGCCTCCCATGATGCCAACCACCATCGAAGGATCGTAGGCCACCAGTTCCTCAAGCGCCTGCGGCCCAAAATATGGCACTTTCAAAAAGAGCGGACGGTCGTCGAGCGACACGCCCGCGAGCATTCGGCAGATGTTGTCGTTGACAAAAAAAGGAATTTTGTCCGGCTGGATGCCAGCGTCCACGTTCGGGGCAAAGACTTCGAGGAAGTACTGAAACCCCTTGCGCCGCGCCTCCGCGCGAAATTCCTTGAAGGCCAGCAGCGCCTCGCGATCCATCTGAGGCTGATTGTTGAAGGTGATGGAATACAGTCCAAGATTTACGGTTGGCTTGCGGTTCGCCACCGCTGCAACACTGCCATATTGCGCTTCCTCGATGTAGGACGTGGCAAAGGGCAGGGACGGATACTCCCGATATTTTCCGCCGCGTGGACACCACACATCGCTGGTGTCATTGGCTCGAATCGCCGGGGTTACGCTGGACTTTTCAAAAATCTTTTCTCGGTGCGCCAACAAACTCATCGTCGAAACCGAGGCCAGCATGATGTCCACGATGCCCTGCTCCACAATCGCGCGAATTTGTGCCAGAAATTCCGGCATCGCGCGAAAGCGCCCGGAGGTTGCATCGCCAATCCAGCCGAGGCTGGGCACGCCCCAGCACATGTCGGCATCCTTGGCATCGGCGAGAATAAATTCCTTGCAGTTATGGTTCGCGCGAATTTGCTTCAATTTTTTTTCGAGTCTGGATTTCATGGAAGTCTCACGATCCTAAATGTTGTTTTAGTTCCGGGGAAAGCCTGGACGTATCGGCGCGCCTGAGGGAACTGCGCGTCGGAAGATTGGAGCGTCCGCCAAGTTTGAGCGCGACCTGCGCAGCGACCCAGGAGGCAAACTCCATGCGCAGGCGTAGTGGCAGGCCGTCGAGCAGCGCCGAGGCATAAGCCGCATGGTAGGCATCGCCGCAGCCAGTTGTATCCACCACATCCACCTTGAACGCAGGTTGATGGAAAACGCCTTGCGGTGTCCATGCCCAACTTCCTTTTGCGCCGTCCGTCACGAGTACCTGTCCGCGTGTCCAGGCGCTTAACTTCTGGAGCGCGGCGGCGGCATCCGATTCGCCGCTCAACCGTTGAGCCGCGCCCAGCGGCAGAATGATGTCCGTGCCCAGTTCCACCAGCTTCCGCAACATTGCGGGTTCGCCAGCTTCGAGATCAAGCACCGAGCGGCAGTTCGTTCCCTGCGCGGCCTCAAGCATTGCCAGCGCGGCCTCTGTTTCGTACCCGTCCACGAGAATCAATTTTGCGCGCTGCACAGCGGCGGCAGGAATGTCCTCGCGCCGCAACGATCTGTAGCCATTGAGCGTGTAGAAAACGGTTCGTTCTCCGGTGGCCGGATCAATCTCAACAAGCGCCACGCCGGGCAGGGCCGAGGCATCCGGGATGAAATAGTCTTCGAGTACGCCGTGGCGGATGAATTCGGCGCGCGCAATGTTGCTCAGGGTATCGTTGCCCATCCGCGCAATAAACCCGGTTCGCCAGCCGAGCGACGCCAGCAGGCTCGCCGCATTGCCGGCAGGCGCGCCCCCCTGAATCAGCAGGCCGCGGATTTCGTGCTTCTCCCCGTGCTGAATTTTTTCCGGGAGGCGGACGAGAATATCCACGATGTTCATTCCCGCGACAAGCACGTCGGCTGTTTGCGGCGAACTCATGGCTGGCGCAACCTAAACGCTGTCGTTACGCCGCGCGCAGGCTGGGTGCGCATGGCAGCAGACGCAGGGTGCAAAAATTGGGTTCCGGGCAGACGATTCGACACGGAAATATGATCCGCCAGCTTGTTCATGGATATCTCCGCTCGTTTGAAAATGTCGAACCTGGGTCGCGCTTAGTTTACCAGCTTCCCCTCGAACAAGGCGCTTGGTTGTGTAGTCCCGGCATTTGATGGCGCATACGTTGCACGCGAGTGGAAGGAGGCGCTATAGGCCAGGTTCTACACCGGGGCGCTACCAACCATCATCCGCTACATGTGGGGTCTCAAGAGGTTGTTGACATCCAATGCCTGAATCAGGCGCTCCGAAATCGGTACAACCCCTTGACCATCTACAGGCACCCGGCACCCGCTTGAGTGGGGAAATTGGCTTATCCATTCCTTAATATTTTGGGTCTTAGGAAGCAAAGCTCTTAGAAGAAAGAGCTTTGCTTCTGAAATGACAGGACTAAACCAGTATTTTCATTTTGCAAAAATTGGAGAGGCAAAATTTCGGCAGGTTGTGCGCTGTTTTGCTATGGATTTAACGGCAACGCAAACCGCGAACATCACAGGCTTGTCGGTTCGTTCGGTCAATGCAATTTTCCTGCGCATGCGCAGGAAAATTGCAGCAGAGTGTGAACGCGACTCGCCCTTTGGCGGAGA
>JAJZIJ010000045.1 GCA_021810625.1 Acidobacteriota bacterium | reverse complement strand
ATCATCTTTCTGAAGCGCTGGCACCGCGGCAAGCCGGAACGCGGCTAGAATCCAGAATTTCTCTTTTTTCACGGGGTTGCAGCCCAGCCACGTCTGGAGCCGTGCCCCTTCAGGATGCCGGCTTGTGCAACGCAACACTCAAAGTTTGAAGTTGTAACTCACTCCAACATCCACCACGCCGTTAAACGACGTTCCTTTTAGCGTTTCGGTTCCCTGCTGTCCGTACTGGGAAAACGTGTTGGTCGCATTTTCTCCGAACCAAAAGAATTGAGACTCGACGGACATTCCAATCCCGTTCCTCCAGGCCGTTGCGACTCCTCCCTTAAGATCTCTCGCCATGCCGGGCTGCAAGACGACATGAGACGAATATCCCGGTGTCTGATTCTGCGCGGTACCGCCTAGATTGACCCCAAACCCACCTCCCACATACGGATACCACATCCCCCACGAAGATCGACGGGGAATACGAAACTGCACATTGAACAGAAGAACATCCTGCGTCTGACTCACTTGAGGGAACTGTACATTATTCCCATTGAACCTAGCCGATTGACTCGGTATTTCCCCGCTTATCAGGATATCGTCCGCTTCCATGCCGATCATGCGCCAAAAATACCCCGCCTCCAAACCGCCTGCCATCCCACCCAATTCGCTCAAATTCGTGAGAGAACCCGCACTGTTATACCCGACGCTGGGAACAGAAATCGTCGCGGAGTTGCTTTCCAGGGTTCCCGCTATATTGCGTCCAACAAACAAACTCACGTATGCATCGCTACGCATCAAAGGCATGGGAGCCGCCGTCGGCGCAGGCTTGGATGTCGATGCGGGCTTGGATGCCGATACAGACTTGGACACCGATGTTGGCGCAGGCTTGGGCATCGGTGCCTGTGCAAACGCGGAAATGGCTCCCATAAGAAAAATCCCAGGCAAAACACAACCCGACAACATATTCTTCAACGTGTCCCCCTTTATTGGATCGACAATCCCACTACGAATAAGATGATGTCTCCCGACAACGCCCAGCCGGACGATCTCACATCTGTCGCCTGAAGGCCAATGCCCCCCAGGGAACCGTTGTACCAATGTGAGACAGCGCGACCGCCGCACAGAATACCAAGGCCTTGCAAAACAGGTCTGGAACTTGCTCCGAGCCATTCCTCAAATAGAGATGAATATATCCCCTCGCAGTATATAGAATTTCTGCGGTTCCCTAACTTATTTTTGAATATCCGGCAGTGGGTCAATTGAAAAGGCACACCCTCCAGGGTTGCAGTTCGCCCCCTTCAAGTCAAATTCAAATTGACCCACTGCCGGAGGATCCGCGCCGTTTGCGTGCCCATTGGGGCTTGTTCACCTGGCGGGCGCGGCCCAGAGCCAGAGCCTCGGCAGGCACATCCTCGGTGATGCAGGAGCCTGCTGCAACATACGCGCCACCGGCCAGCGTGACCGGAGCCACCAGCGTGGAATCGCTGCCCACAAAAACGCCATCGCCAATTTTGGTGGGATGCTTGCGCGCGCCATCGTAGTTGCAGGTTATGACGCCCGCGCCGATGTTGCAGTTGGCCCCAATCTCCGCATCGCCCAGATAGCTTAGATGATTGGCCTTCGAGCCATCGCCGACGGTGGTGTTTTTGGTCTCGACAAAATTTCCGATGTGCGTCGCCCTGCCGATGCGACTCTCCGGGCGCAGGTGGGCGTAGGGGCCGAGCAGCGCGCCATCGCCGACGACAGCGCGGTCAAGCACGCAACCCTGCCGCACCAACACGTTGTTGCCGAGCGTGGAATCCTGCACCACGGAGTACGAACGAACCCGGCAATCCTGGCCGATGCGCGTGTTGCCAAGCAGTTGCACGAACGGCTCCAGAATTGTGTCTGCGCCAACGACGACATCGGCATCAATCACACAGGTCTCAGGCCGAAAGATGGTCACTCCCTGCGCCATCAGACGTTGCGCTGTCGCCATGCGCATGGTGGTGTCCAGTTGCATCATCTCGGCAATGGTGTTGGCTCCCAAAACCTGCTGCGCATCGTCGGCAGCCAGAGCCACCACGCGCTCCCCAGCCCGATGCAGAATGGCCGCCATGTCTGTCAGGTAATACTCCCCATGCGCGTTGGCGGTGGTCAACTTGCCGATCTGGGCAAAGAGCGGCGCGGCGCGAAAGGCATAGATGCCAGAATTAATCTCCGGCGTATTCTGCTGTGCAGGAGTCAGCGCTTTCTGCTCGACAATCGCCTCGACTTCGGGCTGGCCCGGTGCGGCGCGAAGCACGCGCCCATAGCCAAAGGGATTCTCTGGCCGCGCAGTCAGAATGGTCATGGCTGCCCGCTGCGCCAAATGAAAATCGCGCACTCGCGCAATCATCTCGGCGGTAATCAGAGGCACGTCGCCGGAGAGTACCAGCAAGTCGTCCACCCCTGCGACAAGAGGCGCGAGGCATTGCACGGCATGGCCGGTGCCGCGCTGCTCGGCCTGCAAAACAAAGTGGACGCCCGTGTGCGCCATTGCCTGTTCAACAGCCTGGGCTTGATGGCCGACGATGACAAAAATGTCCTCCGGCGCGACCACTCGCAACGCGGCGTCGATCACATGGCGCAGCAGGGGTTTCCCGGCTACGCAGTGCAGCACTTTGGGGCGCTTGGATTTGAGCCGCGTGCCTTTTCCCGCAGCCAGAATTGCGATGGCGAAACGTTGAACGTTCATAGTGAACCCGTCCTCATCGTCTCATATTCGGCTGCGAACTCATGGCAGGGCATGGGATGCGGCCTTGCCTTCCGCGATGCACGCTATATCTCTGGCTCGTTCCAACTATATGATAGTGCTCGCGAGGAATCTGCAATGTTCGATGTTTTGAAAATGAGCCGCGCAGCCATCGCGCTGCTGGCCGTGGTCGGTTTTGTCCCGGCAATGGCGCAGGGGCAAGCCCCAGGCCAGAGTCAACACGCCGCCCACAATTCAGGCATTCATGTTACGTCCGATGCAACGGGGGTCTGGGTCACAACACCTTTTGACAAGCTGCGCCTGACCGTCTGCGGGCCAAATCTGATCCATGTCGTCGCCAGCCCCGGTGGCAAGGCTGCGGACGCAACACCCAAACAGCCCTGGCTGCTCTCGCCTGATACAACCTGCGTTCCCGCAAAATTTACTCTGACCCTGCCGAAGGAGATGCCCACCGAGCCAGCCAATACCCGACTCTGGCATCCCGTTGTCGCCACGCTCAATACGGGAGCCGTGCAGGTTCACATCTCGCTGGATTCCGGCAGTCTGAAATTTTCTGACGCGCAGGGCCATCACCTGTTGCAGGAATTTCAAGATGCGCCACGCCGCTATCAGCCGGAGACGGTCAACGGGGAGGCGCTGTACCGTGTGATGGATCAGTTTTACCCGGATGTGCGCGAAGGACTCTACGGACTGGGGCAGCACCAGAATGGTGTCTTTAATGATCGCGGAACGATCATCGAACTGGGCCAGGCGAATACCGATGTCGCCATCCCGATGCTGGTTTCGACCAACGGCTACGGCATCTTCTGGAACACGGCAGCCGTCTCCTACTTTGACAATCGCTTTCCGTCGGAGCTGCGCCTGCGCTCCAACGCCGCCCACGCCATCGACTACTACTTCATCTACGGGCCGGAGATGGATTCCATCCTCCACACCTATCGCGCCATGACGGGCCACGCGCCCCTGTTTCCCGAATGGGCCTACGGCTTCTGGCAATCGAAGGATCGCTACAACAGCCAGCAGGAATTGCTGAACGTGGCGCAGGAGTATCGCCAGCAGCATGTGCCACTGGATGCCATCGTGCAGGATTGGTTCTGGTGGGTGCGGCAGGGTGATCCAGAATTTCGTCCTGATGCCTATCCCGATGTTCCGGGCATGCTGAAAACACTGCATGAAGAGCATATCCACGCCATGCTGAGCGTCTGGGGTGTCTTCGATCCTGCATCGCAAAATTTCAAAGAGATGCAGGCGCGCGGCCTCACTATCCCAGGCTCGACCGACTACGATGCGACCAATCCCGCAGCAGGAGATTTCTACTGGAAGCATCTGGTGGGCAAATTATTCGCGCAGGGCTGGGATGCCTTCTGGCTGGATAGCTCCGAGCCGGAGATTCAATATCCTCATGGCGGCGAGAGCAACACTTCGCTGGAAGATCGCAAGCTCTTTATCGGCAACGGCGCGCTCTACACCAACGTCTTTCCGCTGATGCATACGGGCAACATCTACCAGCACTGGCGCGCGAGCGGCAGCGACAAGCGTGTCTTTATACTGACCCGCTCAGCCTTTGCCGGACAGCAGCGCAATGCGGCCACCACCTGGTCGGGCGATGTTTTCAGCACCTTCACCGCATTCCAGCGTCAGGTGCCTGCCGGGTTGAATTTCGCGCTCTCCGGCATGCCGTACTGGACGACCGACATTGCCGGCTACGGCCCGCCCCACACGCGCGATACCCGCGATCCTGCGTACCAGGAACTCTACACGCGCTGGTATGAGTTCGGCGTCTTCTGCCCCATCTTTCGCACGCATGGACATCGCGCCAACAATACGAATGAAATTTTCAGCTACGGGTCGATGACACCCATCCTGATCCACTACGACAAGCTGCGCTCGCGCCTGCTGCCCTACATCTACTCGCTGGCCTGGAAGGTGACGAACGAGGACTACACCATGATGCGCCCGCTGGTCATGGATTGGCGGACGGACTCAGCGACGTGGAACATTGGCGACCAGTACATGTTCGGGCCAGATTTCCTGGTCAGTCCCATCACCAGGCAGGGCCGAACCAGCCGCTGGCTCTATCTGCCGCCTGCCGCCGCCTGGTATGACTTCTGGACGGGCAAAAGGTACACAGGCGCGCAGAACATGGAAACTACTGCGCCGCTCAATCGCATTCCGCTCTTCGTCAAGGCAGGTTCCATTCTGCCGATGGGGCCGGAGGTCGAATACGCCCGCCAATCTCCCAACGCGCCGCTGGAGCTGCGCATCTATCGCGGCGCGGACGGCGCGTTCACGCTGTATGAGGATCAGGGCGACGGCTACGCCTACGAAAAGGGCGCGCATGCAACCATTCCGCTGCGATGGCAGGAGGCTACGCACACCCTGGTCATCGGGGCGCGGGAGGGTTCGTACCCCGGCATGGCCGCCCAACGGGAGTTTCATGTCATTCTGGTGGGCGAAAACCACGGTATCGGCGAACAGATCACCGCAACCACAGATAAAACAGTGACCTACAACGGCACGCGCGTTGAGGTGGCGATCCCGTAAGGGGGGTCGCCGGGACGAAAACCAGAGAAAAAACATTTTTTGCGGAAAATGAGACAGCAGGTGTCTGCATGAGTACACTAGAGGTCTGCCATGAGAGCGCGCCGTTTGGCTGACTCTTCTGGGACACGGGAGTTCCATGACAACTGACATGCTGATTACCTGCTCCGATTGCGGACAGGAATTTACGTTCACCGCTGGAGAGCAGACTTTCTTCGCCGAACGGGGATATTCACAACCACGACGTTGTAAACCATGTCGTGAACAAAGCAGTCAGGGCGCGGGCCGCAGCAGTGGCGGCGCAGGCGGCGGATTTGGCGGCGGCGCGCGGACTGAAGGCACAGTGGTGCAATGCGCCAGTTGTGGCCAGCAGACCACGGTTCCCTTTGTTCCGCGCGGTGATCGTCCGGTCTACTGCAAGGCCTGCTTCCGTCCCAAGACGGGCGGCGGCGCGGGCGGCGGCGGCAATCGGGATCGTGGCGGCAGCGGTGGACGCGGCGGTGGTGGTCGGGATCGCGGCGGCAGCGGTGGTGGTCGCGGCGGCGGCGGCGGTCGCTACTAGAGCGTTTTCAGTTCAAATGTTTACAAAACTTCGGGTGCCCCATCCTAGCCGCGTTCTTTGCGGCCAGGGTGGGAGAGCAGGGTGCTTTGTGCGACTGTCAACACCATGACCGAAAATGCTCCAACCCTCTTCCGCATCGCTGCAAAGAGTTTTCCAACAAGGCCTACGGAGCGCAGATTCAAGAAATCTGCGTTTTGTGGGCCTTGTCTGCGTTGTGAGCAAGCCTGCGTTGCCAAAAAAAATGAGGCGATCGCTTTGGCGACCGCCTTTTTTGTTGAGAATGAAAAATCTTCCAGCAATCCCGCTGCGTGGAACAGACTGCCAGCCTACTCCACGCGGCGGTTCTTTCGTTAGGCAGGAATCGCCATGCCCGTCCGCTCTGGGCGGCGGCCAGAGGAACCATAGCCGTTGGGAGTACGCCCGCCAAAGGACTTTGGCCGTCTGGAATCATTGCGCGGGCCGCTGTTGCGGTACTTTTTCGCGCCGTAAGGATTGGCATTCTTCCCTGCGCCGCGCTCCTGCGCTGGCAGAGGCTTCTCTGCTGGCAGCGCGTGAACCGCGCCTTCCACCAGATGCAGCCGATCCATGTTCAGCCCCAACGAGCGCTCCATGCGGCGCAGTTCGCCCCGCTCCTCTGGAGTAAAGAAGGTGGAGGCCACGCCGCTGGCGGAGGCGCGTCCAGTGCGGCCTACGCGATGCACAAAGTCTTCGGCCACCTGTGGCAGATCGAAGTTGACCACATGCGCGATGTGCGGAACGTCAATACCGCGCGCGGCCACGTCCGTCGCCACCAGCACGCGATAGCGCTTCTGCGTAAAGCCAAGCAGGGCGCTGTTGCGCTGCGATTGCGAACGATCTCCGTGGATCACCGCCGCGCTGAGTCCGGCCTGAATCAGCTTTTTTCCCAGACGGTCGGTGCCATGCTTGGTGCGGACAAAGACCAGACAGCTTCCTTTTTCCGTATCCAGCAGGTGCTTGAGCAGGTCGATCTTCTTGTCGGTTTCGACGGAGAATGCGCGCAGCGCAACCGAGGCCGAGGGCTTGAGCGTGGAGCCAATCTCCACGCGCACCGGATCGACCAGATACTCCTGCACGATTTCGCGCACCGGAGATTCCAGCGTGGCCGAGTAGCAGAGCGTCTGGTGCGGCTTGGGCAGCAGCGCCGCAATGCGGCGAATGGCGGGCTTGAAGCCCATGTCCAACATGCGATCCACTTCATCCAGAACGAAGATTTCGACGGCATCCAGGCGAACCAGTCGGCGCTTGAGCAGGTCTTCCAGGCGTCCCGGCGTGGCGATGATGATGCGAGCGCCCCCACGAATGGAGCGCATCTGGTCGCCTTCCGAGAGACCGCCAACCACCAGCGCGGTGTCGCGTTTGTGGGTTGCGGGCATCAGCTTGCCATAGGCGGCATCCACCTGCATGGCCAGCTCGCGGGTGGGCAGCATGATGAGCGCGGCAACGCCACGCGGCTTGGATTTCGCAAGCTGCTCCAGCACCGGAATCAGAAAGCTGAGCGTCTTGCCGGTGCCGGTTTGCGCCGTGGCCAGAATGTCGCGGCCCAGCAGCGCGGGCGGAATCGCGCCAGCCTGCACCGGGGTTGGAACAGTAAACTTTGCAGCCGCAATGCTCTTCTGGAGCGAGGGCAAAAGGGGGAATTCAGTAAACAATTTCACGTATTTCCTTTGATGTTTTCGGCCAACTACACGAATGCACACGAACGCCGAATGCGCTCTGTGAGCAACGGGTTGGCAATCAGGGAGCGCACACGATCTCGGCAGCGCTGTCTAGGGTGCGTTTTCTCTGAACTGCCGTGGCAGTTCACAAACGCTATTTCGCAGAATCCATCGGCGCATGGTGCAGACAAAGGGACTCGTCTGCAAGTGCGCGGCTGATCGTTTCTTCGGTTCTGGTCTGCGCGATATGCAATCGCTTGGCCGCCTTGGCGGTAAGTTGACAAAGCGTAAAACGATTGGGCACTCGACCGAGCGCCAGATACACCTGCTCAGAACGCATTGCTGGATCTCCATTCGGAACATCCAGCCCAGTGGGGCACCATGTATCGGCCCAACGGACACGGAGCAGGGGTTCAGATGCCAGTATACACGATCTTGCCGTATCCACCTACGTTTATTTTGTCACGCTTGCTTTTGTAGAAGATGGCGTTCGCTGTGCCTTCGCGGATTGTTGTTTGCGCGATTTTTCGTGCGCGATACTGCGATACGATGTTGCAACAAATTGACGGCCAGCATCAGCATCTATGGGAGTAACAAACAACACGATCGGGCCGGTGCTATCTTCGCGCACTGCACCAAGCATCAGCGTGTGGAAAAAATAAGTCTTGCCAGCCTGCGCGTGCAACGCCTCCAACTCCGCAGGTCGAAGAAACATTATGGACGGACTTTCCAAACACAGATGATGTTCTCCTGGAGACACATGTAGTACGGTATATGACCTGTGTCGCAACGCGCCCTTCCAAGTTCCATCCAATCCAACATTCACGACCGGGGAAAATATGCTCCCCACCCTTTCCGAGTCAAGCAGAAGGTAGACGGTCGCTTGATCAGGGCCGGGGCGCGTGAGAGCCGTTGGACTTGTAGCACGCGATACGGTAAATCTGGTTTTGTAAGATCCACAGGCTCTGGAGAAAGCATTTGTTTTTAGCGGATTCGGAGGATGATGGTGTCGGTACCACCATCTCTGCGTCCGCGTGCGTGGAGAGTGGCGGAGCCACGCCGCGTAGGCGGCATTCTGGGCAGAAACCATCTCCAACGTCATGGCTGCCTGGTCTGGATCGGACGGTGAGAGATGAAAAAACCAGCCGCGATATCCGTCGCTCAGCACAGATGTAGTGAAAAAATAGGTTTTACCTGCCTCCGCGTTCAATGTATGGAGAGAAATAACCGCTTTCGCAAAAGGATATAACAGCCTGGAGCAGAGGTGATGTTCTCCGGGGGGCAAATCGACGGAGAAAAAAGATGTGCCAGTAGTACCACCCACCCACTTGCCATCCACGCCGATCATGATGCGGTTACTAAAAATTGCCCCATTCCAAGATTGATCTGCATCAGAAAAGAAATAGACCAGAGATTTGCCGGGAAGTGGGTGCGGTTCGACTTGTGATTTTTCGATCACTGTCCCGATGGCCGGATGCCAATCCACCACGGAGTTGGGGTTTTCCGGCCCACAGGCAGCCAAGGCAGCCGGGGAGTTTTCTAGTTTGGTAAGAATATTTTCGGCATTGGCCGCATGTCCCAAGGGGAAACACAACAGGAGCAGGAGTACAGATTTTTTCATTACTGTTCCTTCCTCGCTGTAATCGGGGTGCCCCGTTGTTTGGCGACAGAGAGCTTTCCTTTCATGCGCGAGATGCTTTCCGGTATCGTCTCCAGAAACATGGCGGCCTCATCCCGATTGATGGGTTGGAGCGTGAAGGAATCTCCGAAGCCGATCGACAGCGCCCAGAAGGAATAGGTATGGCCGGGTTGCGCATCAAGTCGGGCCAAAGCAAGGGATCGCGAGGCACGCGCAAAAGCTGATCCGTTCGCGGGTAGCGCGGCACAGAGGTGATGGATACCTGGGGAAACATCCAACGCGATATAGGAGTAGGTGCGGGCTGCTCCAATCCACTGGCCATCCAGTCCCAGCCTCGTGATCGGAGGCGCAGGCATAAAAAAAAGCAGCGGCTCAATTTGCGTAACGATGTAGACGCGGGCCATGCCGGATGGTGGTTGCGATGCCGTAAAAGGTCGCTTATCCAGCCGAACATCGAATTTTGCAAACTTTGGCCCGCAGGCGGCACGAGCCTCCGGCGTTGCATAGGGATCGACTTGTGGGGGCTGCGGAAGAGCATCCTGCGCATGAGCCTGCGAAATACAGCACGCCAGCAGCGCCAACATAATCACGGGGAACCGCAGACGTACATGCATCGCCATTCTCATTCTGGGCCGAATGGCTATTGTAGGGTCAGAGAACCGAAGTCGTCCACAGCCCCATGTACGAGATGGAAAGAGATGCGTTGGCAGCCAGGATGATTCCATCTGCGCCTCAGGAGATTCGGATTCCGTCCTCCCTCAAAGAACACTTCGTCGGGAGCAGGCTCAGTCCAGTCGAACCAGATAAGCCTGACCCTCGGCAGGCCGAACGGTCTGCGCAATGTGCAGCGCCGTGCGGTGCAACTCCCCTGGTACGTAGATGCGCACCCAGTAGTCGGCATTTCCGGCAAATTCGATCACCTTGGCCGTGGGGTATTGGCGAAGCAGACGATTGCGCAGCCGAATCGCGTTGCCGCGATTGCGAAAGGCTCCGATCTGCACGCCCCAGCGTCCGCCTGTATCCAGCGGCTTGGGCGCGCGCAGCACATCCATACGCACGCGGGCGATGCCCATGCGCCGCAGGCTGGTCTTGTCGGCTGCGCCCCGCGACAGGTCGATCATGCGTCCGGGAACAAAGGGGCCGCGATCTGTAACCGTGACCACAACCGATTGATGCGTGGCCAGGTTGGTGACGCGAACCACCGTCCCCATAGGAAGCGTTCGATTGGCCGCTGTCATCGCATCCTGATGATAGATTTTTCCGTTGGCAGCGCGGCTGTTGTGATACGGCTCGCCATACCAACTGGCAATGCCCACCTCGCTATAAAGAATTTTTTCTTTCCCGTGACGCGAAGGACGTTCCTCCGGCGCAGGGATGGAAGTTTGCCCGGCCTGCGACACCTTCGGCTGGGATTGGAGCGAGGGTGGAGGCGGCGCGTAGGTGTTGGCTGGCTTGTGCCGACATCCTGCCGGCAGGCAACAAGCCAGCACAGTGGCAGCGCTGGCCGCGCGGCGCAGATAAAAATTGGAAAACACCATGTTCTGGCAGGAGCCTCTTCCTGTATTATCCGAAATCAAGGGTGAAATTGCAGCAACTCCTGCGTGGGAAGATGCGAGAGCGTCCATCCAGTGACAGGTTCCGGCACAACGTCACGAGCGCGAGCGATGGACAATCAAGACAGCAGATGACAAATACGCGCCTGCCACGTCTCATTAGGATAGCGCCAGTCTCACTGGAAAAACTATGCATTGTTGTCGTTTGAGCCGTCGGCTATGGCTCTGTTCTTTTTCGATCTCCCTGTTGCTCTGTGCTGCCATTGCGGGCGCGCAGGAGACAACGGCAAAAGAGGCGCTGCCCAGTACGCTGCCAGATGCGCCCCTGCCCCAGGGGGTATCGGCCAGCTCCAGCGCAACACCCGCTGCGGCAGATCCCGCAGCCCCGCTTCCGTATGCACATTTTTACTGGCGCACAATCCCGCCGGAGTATCGCGCGCGACCCTTGACCGCATCTGGAAAGATGAAGTTTGTGCTGCATGAGATGATCTCGCCGGTGGATCTTGTTCCTGCAGGGGTCTCCGCAGGTTGGGGCGTGTACTTCAACACCAATCCAAAATATGGCCCCGATGATGATGCCTTCGGACAACGCCTGGCTGCCGCAGCGACGCGGCAAACCAGTTTCCGGCTCTTCTCGGATGGGCTGCTGCCCATCGCGCTTCGGGAAGATCCGCGATATTATCGACTGGGGCATGGCAGCGTATGGAGACGAACCGGGTACGCTCTGACGCGTGTGTTCGTGGGTCGAACCGACTCCGGTGCCATGACACCCAATTATTCTGCGATCATGGGGCGCGCGATGGGCGCGGCTCTAACGCCCGCCTATTATCCCGGTGCCAGCCGCAATGCAGGCGTGGTCTGGACAACCTTCGGAACTGCCGTGGCTGGCGAGATGGGCTTGGATTTTTTGCGAGAGTTCCTTCCTGGAACTTTTTTTTGAGTATGCCCCACAATCCTCCTCTGTGTTGATGTCGCGCGCTGACAAATTCTCTGTATAGTTCTCCAAGGGCTTTTGCCACAGTCCCTTTGGGTTCAGGAGAGATTCCTGTACAACGTATCTCTCGTGGAACCACTGATTGTGGTGCCCCGAGCACATGGTACTCCACACGACAACGGCGATTGTACGTCTATTGGCGAGCCTGGGCGGAGTTGTGCCTGCGGCAGCCGCGACAGATGCCGCACGAAAGATGGAGAATGCGTCGGAGTATCCCGCATTGCCGGATGCTCCGCTGCCCACCTATGCCATGCTGCAATTCGGCAGCGGCCCCGGCAGCGTGGGAGAATCCACCCCTTTGGCAAAACGACCGGGGCCGACCATCCAATCCTGCATCCCCAATGCTTCCACGCCTATGACGGCGAAGATGAGTTGCGCGCCAACGGGATCTCCGTTTGGGCGATATCTAAATAATTCTGGCTACAAAAGATACCTTCGACCCATTCAACCTGCTAACAATTGCGGCGGATGCAACCTACAGCGTGGAAAGTAACGCACACAGCATCTATGGGCCGGGCCTGCGCGGGACTTCCAAATACGCCGGGGTCAACTTTACTGAAGATATGGCCGGAGAATATATCGGGACATTCATGATTTGCTCGCTGGCACATCAAGACCCGCATTATCACCGGGAACCCAATCGCTCCATCCTGCGGCGCATCTTCCATGCGGTGGTTCAGGTGGTATGGACGCAAAGCGACACGGGCAGACCCCTGTTCAACTACGCCAACGTTGTTGGCAGCATGGCCACCACTGCGGTCGGCTACACTTTTGTTCCGGGGCAGGCACAACAGGGGTGGGGAACCACATCGGAGCAACTCGCGCTGGCCTTTGCCTCCAGCCCATCGGGCAATCTGGTCACGGAATTTGTGCCCGA
Source organism: Acidobacteriota bacterium (assembly GCA_021810625.1). Lineage (GTDB taxonomy): Bacteria > Acidobacteriota > Terriglobia > Terriglobales > Acidobacteriaceae > JAJZIJ01. Next base: position 7,308 of record JAJZIJ010000045.1, on the reverse strand, counting down.
TATTGCCAGCCATATCAATTTACATGTGGTCATCTTCCAGAGGATTCTGAACATGGTTGCCACAGAAGAAGGTGGAACTACGGTTCCATAGGGGGATACATGGATGGGATCATATTCCATCCATGCGCCAATAAATTCCAGCCATTGTCAATTTTGATTCTTTTTATGGTGGGCGCTGCAGGATTCGAACCTGCGACTTCCACCGTGTGAAGGTGGCACTCTACCGCTGAGTTAAGCGCCCGAAAACCCGCATTGGCGGCAATCCGGGCCAGCGCCGGACAGCGCTGATGGATGGAACGTGCCTGGAACGAACACGCTTGCATGAAAAAACAGGAAATAAAACATACCCATTCCCCATAGTTTCTGGCTAAAGTATACGCTAGAAATCGAGCATGACAATCCATCCCCACCTCGGCGATCCAAAATCGGGTTCCCTCCCCCGTGGAGCATCTCCCGCCGATGCGGAAGCGCCTGAAACAAGATGGGAAGCTCCGCAGCCAGCGCCAGATACCGATGCCAGCAACTCTGCCGGAGAGAGAGAACCATCGGTGCAGGAACTTTTTTTTGAAGAAGATACAGACGAATCAACTCCACTGGTGGAGATTGCCGATTTTGCACAGGAGACAGAAGAAAAATTTAATCTGAAAACGCAACTTGCAGTTCTGGAAAGGGTTTCTGACGACATGGGGACAGTCGCGCTTGGCAATACGACTTTTCGGGAAACGCAGCCGTTGGCTCCCTCGTCGTTGCGGACTGAGGACTGGTCGCAGTGGACAGACGCGGAGATCATGCAACGGGCAGGGTTGGGAGACGATGCCTGCCTGGAATATCTGGTCGCCAAGTATCGGCGGCCCATTGTGTACTTTATGTACCGCATGGTGCGGAATCAGGCTGTGGCGGAGGAGTTGGCGCAAGAGGTCTTTCTGCGTGTCTACCGTTCCCGGCAAAGCTATCGAGCGGAGGCGCGCTTCAGCACCTGGCTCTATCGCATCGCCAGCAATCTGGCCGTCAACCATGCGCGGGACACCAAGCAGGAGCGGAATGCTTCGACCGTGTATCTGGATGCTGCCGACGAAGAGACCGGAACATCTCCCGATGTCGCCGACAGCCGTCTCTCTGCGGAGCAGGATTTGCTACAGCAGGAGCGCACGCGCCAGATTCGCGCCCACGTTCTGGCACTGCCAGAGAGACAAAAAATGGCAGTTTTGATGCACAAATATCAGGAACTCAACTATAAAGAGATTGGAGCCGTTCTCAAGTTGAGTGAGTCGGCAACCAAATCGCTCCTCTTTCGCGCCTATCAGACACTGCGCGAAGGGTTGAAAGATTTTGTCTGAAGAGGGGATGGGAAGCGTATGAAATGCGCCAAACTAGAATCGTTTCTGCCGGACTTGGTTTTCGACCCAACTCGCGTGCCTTCCACGGTACGGGATCACCTGCACGCGTGTCCCGCCTGCCGCAAGGAACTGGAGACCGTGCAGGCCGAATTGCAGTCCACCATGCGCCTGCTGGATGACTGGAAGACATCCGAACCCAGCCCCTACTTTGATGTTCGCCTCACGGCGCGGCTGCACGAGGCAAAACAAACGGAACCAGCAGGGTTTCTGGAACGACTGCGCATACGCCTGACATACGGTGGCAACCTGCAATTGCGCCCTGTCCTGGCGGCAACGTTGGCACTGGTTCTCACTGTGGGTGGTGGCTCGTATCTCGGTTTTGTCGGCATGAACAGCACGTCAGGACAGCACCGGGTGACCTCGGCGACAATTCATGATCTGCAAATTCTGGATGCGAACGATCAAACCATTCAGCAACTCAATGCCTTCGACGACGACGACAGCGCCGCCGGTACGCCTGCGACCAGCGGCATGGCGGCAACCAACGGCACGGCAACAAATGGATCGGTACCGTCCAGGTAACCTAAGTCTAGGTAGCCGCATAGGGGCGGTACACACTAGGAAACAGTATGAGCAGCTCGCATACAACTCGATGGATGCCCGCCCACATCCTCTTGTGCGCTGGATGCTTGATCTGCGTCCCCTCCACTCTCATGGCGCAGCACGGCTTGAACAAAGGCCGCAACAACATCGGCCAGCCGCAGTACAACGCGCAACAGTCCAGAAAAAAACAGCCTCACCTGGGGGAGTGGTTTCTCAACCACCAGAACCTGACGCAGGAACAGCAACAACAAGCGCTGCGCAAGGAACCCGGTTTCAATCACCTGCCTGCGCAGGAGCAGCAGAGGCTACAGGCTCGTCTGCGTGAACTCAATGCGATGCCTCCGGCAGAACGGGAGCGCACCATTGCGCACATGGAGGCATTGGAAAAACTCAGTCCGGCGCAGCGTCAACAGATGGGCCGGATCATGCAGAAGATCAGCCAGTTGCCTGCGGATCGCCAGAGCCTGATGCGCGCAGCCTTCCACAACCTGCGCGATCTGCCCCCGGAGCAGCGTCAGGCGATGCTGTCCTCCAGCCAGTTCAAGAGCCAGTTTTCCGATGCGGAGCGCCAGATGCTAGGCAATCTGATGACATTGGAACCGTATCTCCCTCCAGATCATCCCAGCAACCCTCCCGTAAACACCAGCAAGTAGCAGGAACCGCCGCGTTCACTTTTCAGGATTGTCCAGAGCGAGTCAGCAAGGATAATCCTGAAGGAATAGGTGCAATCGTGTTGAGAGGAATATATCTTGACAACGCAGAATCCTGATGTTACGCTCACCCCCAATCCTCCAGAATGGTTTCTCTGCATATCGGCGCGGTGGAGCGTTGTCCGGCAGGGTTCCAGAATTGGATTCGTAGGACGAAGACAGGCGCAGGGGATATCCAGTATTCCGTACAAGGGGAAGGCTTTGGCGGAACCGAGGGTGTGTCTGTTTGTCCGGCGCGAGGCGTCGCCTGTGGGCTACATTGGGCGCGAACGTGTTCGCGGCGACGGGTGCAACGGGAATGTCAGGAATTAGATGCAATATCCAAAATGCAGTAGAAATTCTGGCAGGCGAGAGGAAAAGATAATGAACCGGAACGGGATGGGTATGGGAATGAATGCAAATCGGAAGTTTACCTCGAAGATTGTCTCTTCGGTATTTGCGATGTTGGCCGCTGTGGTGTTGCTGGCGGCGGGCGCACGTCCAGCCGTGGGGCAGGCTTGTTCTCAAAACTGGACAGGCAGCGCCAACGTGTGGGCCGCTGAGGGCAGCGTCAAGGTGATGCTGGCCAACCAGGCGACAACGAATCAGCCGACCATTCCGACCTATCTGGACGACGGCAACTTCAAGCCTACGGGATACACGGGGGCGACGACGCACCCGCCGATATGGGAGTTGAATCCGGTCTGGTCCTGCCCATCGACAAGCCCCAATGGGGCGATTACGCTGCAGGGCGCGGGGAACGAGACCGTTTCCTTCCAGGTTCTCATCACGGCTCCACCGGGAGCGGGCCTCACGGGGGTCACGGTGGATGTCAATTTCACGGGTGGTACGGGATCAGCAATACCGACCTTTTACCCCACCAATTGTGTGGAGACATCCAGCGTCAACCCCAACTGCACGCAGGCCTCCAATGTCAACCTCTACCTGGAAGGCTACATTCCCTATACTTCAGGGGGCCCCACATCCATGCAAATCAGCGGGGACATGCCCGACCCGCTGATTCCGTTTTATGATCACTACGATTCAGGGAATCCGGCAGTGGGAGCCAAGTTCAGCGTGCAGGCGGGAACGACGCAGGCAGTGTGGGTCAATATCTCCATCCCCCCCGTTCCAACCGGTCAGACGACTACAGTAACCTATACGGGAACCGTGACGGTACCGGGCACCAGCGCGCCGGCGATTCCCATCACGCTGACGGTGTACCCCGGCAATCTGCCGGGCTTTGATGCTGGTTCCGTCAATCCCCAGTATGCAGATATGTTGCAGTCGTGGATCGTTACATGCGAGGGAGAATTTGACGGGGGCGAGGGCGTTAGCGGTGGGAGTCCGACGGAAATAACGCTTCTGCAGCGGTATCAGGTGATGGCGCATAACTACGATCTCGACACTTGGTTCGACGCGGTGCCCACGCTGACGACTCCCCTGCTGTCTTCCACCGCTGGCTATCCGTCAACGGACCCCACCTCCTTCACGACCAGCACCCCCTCTGGCCCCGGAGCCACGGGCACCACCAGCACGATCAACTGGACGGCCTATGACGCGGAAGACGGGCCAGCGCTGACCCCCGGCGGACTTTTTTCCGACGGCACCAGCATGCGGGTCTTCGACACGCCATTTACGGGAGGCCCCGCTGGCCACAATGGCGTATGGACTTGGGGCCAGGGCTACAACTGGACTTGGGGCGCGGGCGACGGCCTGCCTCCGGCGGGGTTGCTGCAATTGTATGAGAATTATTCCGAGCAGATATCTATGCATTTCACGGCCTGCCAGACCAGCCCCACGGTCGCGGCCTGTGGCACAACCAAACCGTGGGGGCATCCAGAGCTGATCGCCTATACCTGGGATCAACCTTATGATCAGGTGGTAGGCGCGAATGGTGGTGGGACGATCCTTGCGTTCCAGGATGTTGCTCTGTTCGAGCAGGCCATGAATCAGGCCAACGCGGCGCTGACCCAGGCGGCAGCTCCATCGGGCACAACCACAACCTTCTGGAATTCCGCCATCAATCCCATCCGTAGCTTTCTCTATGATTCGCCTCCCTGCGCGACGACCAACGACATCAACAAGTCCACCAGCTATACCAACCAGGTCTGCGCGGATCACAACAGTCTCTCGTATCCCGACACTCCAAACGCCACTGCCGCCAGCAACGCGGGCACGCCCTTTACCAGCACATGGGTGATGGATTGGGCCGCCGCTGGAGCGCCAGTGGGAGGGCCAGAGGCAGGCGGCCAACCTCTGTACATGTCGTACTGGTGCGGCACGGCTCCCCCCCCCTCCATGTCAGGGTCAGACTACTTGTACACCCTGGATATGCAGCAGGGCGTGCCAGCAGAATCCACAGCCCCAGCCCCGATTTCCAAGTGGGCCAACCAGCTTGGTGAACCATTGGGAGCCAGCCCCTATGGAGTAGGGAACGCAGGCGTGGGCATTCGCGCCAATTTCTGGGTTGCCTACAAGTACGGGCTGGATGTAACCACTCCCATCACTCAAGGTACAAATGCGAATCCAAATCCAGACCCCGTTCCCGGCGGACTGTGGTATTGGACCGATGACCACTGGAGGAGCGGCCCCGGCCTCAGTAATTGCGCAGGCAGTCCCTACGCGCAAAGCAGCCACTCTTACCTCTTTTACCCTGGAAATGAACTGGATTGCTACAACGCATCGGGAGCCGTTGGAGCCAGTATTCTCCCTGGTGTTACGCTGAATCCCAATGGAAACAATGGAATCAGCGGCCCGGTGGCATCCATGCGCATGGAACAATTACGGCGCGGGTATGAAGATTATGAGTACCTGTACCTGCTGGGACATAAGGGCTGTCCGACAACGTTACCCTCTGTGCAGTGCAATAGGTCATACGTTCTGACGAATGTTGTCAATTCGATGGGCGGCGCTCACATGACGGAAGGCGGCATGGGAACAACCTCATGGAATGCCCTTAACTGGGAGAATTCAGATCCTACCTTCATATCGGGTGTCTGGCCCACGACAACGCCGGGCTTTGGCGGGAATAGTTCTTCTCCGTGTACCGACAGCACCTCCGGAGCCGGAGGCCTTGCCAATGGCCTCCCCAATGGCCCCACAGGGGCAAACTTCGGCTACAGCGGTGGCTGTCCGGGCGAGTGGACGAACAATCCGAATCGGTATGCCGCCGCGCGCGTCACGCTGGCGACAGACCTTGGTTGGGTCACGCCAAGCGCAACGCCGACCAGTATTGCAGCAACATCCGGCTCTGGGCAGAGTTCTCCCATAAACGTCTCGTTCTCCAATCCACTGATCGCCACCGTGACAGATGCGGGTGGCAGCCCGGTATCCGGCGCGACGGTGACCTTTACGGCGGGAAGCGGCATCACGGCCTCGTCGTCAACGGCCACCACCAATGGCAACGGAGTGGCGAGTGTGCAGGCGACCCCGACCAGTGTAAGCTCTTCTCTCACTGTGACGGCAAGCGTTTCGGGAGTGAGCACGCCCGCCAGCTTCTCTGAGACAGGTACGGCGGCGGCGGCGGAGAGCATTACAGCGTCTTCCGGCCTTGGGCAGTGTTCGCCTGTAAACACGCCGTTCCCCAATCCACTGGTTGTCCTCGTACAAGATGCAAATGGCGATCCGGTATCCGGCGCGACAGTAACCTTTACGCCGGGGGGGAGCGGCATCACGGTCTCGTCGCCAACGGCTACCACCAACAGCAGCGGCTTGGCATCGGTGACGGCGACACCAACCACGGCAAGTTCTCTCACCGTAACGGCAAGTGTTACGGGAGTGAGCACGCCTGCCAGCTTCTCTGAGACGGGCGAGGCAGCGACGATAGCGGCGACACCAGTCCTCAGTCTGGCGGGAGGAACCTACCCCTCGGCGCAGTCGGTGAGTATTAGCGACACCACTACCGGCGCGAAGATCTACTACACGACCAATGGCGCCACGCCAACAACGTCCTCAACGCTCTATGCCGGGCCGATTACGGTTTCCGCTACTGGGGTCAACGCTACAGAGACGATTCAGGCGATTGCCGTGGCATCGGGCTATACGCAGAGCGCGGTCGGTTCGGCTACCTACAACATTACTGTGCCAACGACAGCGGACACGCCAACCTTCAGTCCGGCAGCGGGAACCTACAGTTCGACGCAGACGGTGACAATCCTGGAAGACGTAGATGCGAGCGAAGGCGCTGCTGGCGCGGCGATCCCCTACAAAATTTACTACACAACCAACGGCACCACGCCGACAACGTCCTCGCCGGTCTACTCCGCGCCGATTACGGTTTCCTCCTCGGAGACGATTGAGGCAATTGCCACGGCTACGGGCTATACGCAGAGCGCGGTTGGCTCCGCAGCCTACACCATCAACACATCCACGCCCCAGGCGGCGACGCCAACGTTCAGTCCGGTGGCGGGAACCTACACATCGGCGCAGACGGTGACGATCAGCGACGCTACTTCCGGCGCGAAGATATACTACACGACGAACGGCACAACGCCAACAACGTCGTCAACGCTCTACTCCGGGGCGATTACGGTTTCCTCGACGGAAACGGTGAAGGCGATTGCCACGGCGTCTGGATCCACGACCAGCGCAGTTGGCTCGGCGGCCTACACCATTAGCACGGCAACCCCAGCGGCGACGCCAACCTTCAGTCCGGCGGGGGGAACCTACACTTCGGC
>JAJZIJ010000010.1 GCA_021810625.1 Acidobacteriota bacterium | reverse complement strand
CGACGCCCCCGTAGCGTTCTTGTCGGCGATGTAGAGGTTGCCCGCTCCATCCACCGCCACGCTTTCCGGATTTTGCAAGGCCACGCTGGCAGCCGCCTGTGGGGTCGGACTCGGAGGCGTGCCAGAGGCAGCAATCGTGCCAGCCACGATCTTAATCTCTCTGGCAGGGTTCACCTGCTCGACGACACAGTTGGTTCCCAGATCCGCGATATACAGGTTCCCCGTGTCATCCGCTGTAACATCTACAGGGCCGGACAACTTCACGTTGGTGGCTGGCTGCAAGCTCATACTCGGAGTCGCATTACCGCCGCCGGCCACTACGACAAGTTCTCCGAGAGGGTTTATCCTATAAATCTCGTTGCGGCCTGTGCCTGTGTCTGCGATGTAGACATTGCCCGCTCCATCCATCGCTGTCGCAACAACATTGCCCAACTTCACGCTCATAGCTGGTTGCGGAGTCGTACTTGGAACCGCGCTACCGCCTCCAGCCATGATCGCAATGTCCCCTGTGGCCGCAGAGACCTCCTCCAGCGCGCCCGGCTGGTCTGCGTCGGCAATATAGACATTGCCCGCTGCATCCACCGCCACGCCAATCGGAGAGATGACCGCGCTGGTGGCCGGCTGCGGGGTCGTCGTCACGTTGCCGGTGCCGCCTGTTGATCCCGCCACCGTCGTAATCAATCCTGTGGTCGAGACCTCATACACATTGTTGCCATTGTCGGCAATGTAGAGATTGCCCGCTCCATCCACAGCCACGCCCGCCACCGCAGCAACAAGTTTCGTTGAGCCAGTAGGCACCACGGTCAGCGCTCCGGGATATGCCGTAACCTCAGGCCCCGATCCGATGCCAATCAAGCCAACGGTGCCGACCGGGCGGCCTCTGCTGCCATTGAGCGTCAACTCCCCGGTGCGCTGGCCGGGGTACTGCGGGCCGAAGGTGATGGATATCGTACAGATGGTGCCTGCGGGATTGATCTGAAAGCCAACCGCACAGCCCGTGATCGGGCCAACGGCAAACTCCTGCTTGCCATTCTGCGCTGGCGGCACGGTGACGCTGCTGACTGCGCCCCCCGTCGTCAACTCCACAAAAATGTTTTGCGCCGATGAACTCGACCCCACCGCCGTTGGCGGCAAGGTCGTGTTGGGGATGACCTCGCGGACAACATTGTTGGTGGCATCCCCGATGTAGATGTCGCCGTTGCCCACCGCCACGCCCGTGGGTGCGTTCAACTCGGCGCTGGTGGCCAAGCCACCATCCCCGCTATAGCCCCCCGTGCCATCGCCCGCCACAATGCTGCTCGCTCCTGTACTCGCCGTCACCTCGCGGACGAGATTATTGCCCTGATCCGCGATGTAAAGGTTGCCTGCGCTGTCTAATGCCACGTCGGTGGGGCTGCTCAACGTGCCGCCGGTGGCCGTCACAGTGTAAATGTCTCCTGCCGTTACGCTTTGATTAAGTACCGTTCCCGTCGCCTTCGCCACCACCCTAATAACGTTGTTGAGGGCATCCGCGATGTAGAGGTTGTCCGCGCTGTCCAACGCCACGCCTTCGGGATCGTTCAACTCGGCGCTGGTGGCCAAGCCATTATTCCCAGCGTAACCCGGCGTGCCAGTGCCTGCTACTGTGCTGATGTCTAGCGTGCCTACCGTTACCTCCCGGATGCGATTGTCGTGGTAATCCCCGATGTAAATATCGCCCGCGCTGTCCACCACCACGCCGATGGGCAGGTTCAACTGGGCGCTGGTGGCCAAGCCGCCATCCCCGCAAGGATTGGTACTGCTGGCGCATGCCGTGTTATTGCCCGCCACGGTGCTGATCTTTCCCGTAGTCGCCACCACCATGCGGATACGGTTGTTGGTAGAATCCGCAATGTAGAGGTTGCCCACGCTGTCCACCGCCACGCCTTCGGGACTGTTCAACTGGGCGCTGGTGGCCGGGCCGCCATCTCCGCTAAAGCCCGGCGTGCCATTGCCCGCAACGGTGTAGATGTTGCCCGCCGTCATGCTGATGCCGAGAAATGTCCCCGTTGTCGCCGCCACCACCTGGACGACATTGTTGCCGCTATCCGAGATGTAGCGATTGCCCATTCTGTCCAAAGCCACGCCCGTGGGTCTGCTCAACGTGGTGGTGCCAGTGGACAGCGTGTTGATGCTGGGGGCAATGGCGACCGCGCCCGATTCGACCAACTGCGCCTGGGCCGCAGGCAGCGCCAGTAGCGCGAAGAGAGCCGTCAACAGCAGCGACAAAACCGCGCAAAATTTCCGGTTACGGGCGACAAAAACCACAAAAGAGGACGACGGAAGGCGCAATGCGCGCGCAGGCGTGGACATGGGAAGGAACCCCTCTCAAGATCGAAATGCACTGCAAACAAAACCCAATCTCGCCGGAAACGAACGCCAGCATGGCATCGTGAGCGCGCACAGAGGAACACCCAACTCGCAGCTTCCCACTTTAACTCGGCTTACACAAGGAAGATGCAGCCTTTATAGCACAAATTTCTGGAAATTTCCCGTGACAAACGACACAGAGCCTCTTTTATTCCTACATGGCGAAAAAGGGTTGTTCTTGCCGTAGGAGGAATTGCAGGGTGCAAGCCAATAAGGACACCTGTCAGGTGTCCTTATTGGCTTGTTGGAGATGAATGCTAGTTGCGGCGTCCGCCACCGGAACCACCGGGACGGCTACGGCGGCGTCTGCGACGTGGGTCGCCTCCGGCAGGGCTGCGGGTTTCGCTGGCGGCTGGGGTTGCGCCATCGACGCGGTTGAAGTTCGGCTCGACTCCGCCTTCTGCGCCATCGTCGTCGTCGAAGTCATCGCCGCCTTCGAGTGTGATGGTGCTGGCATTGGAGGCAGGCTGACGCTCGGAGGATGCCTGCGAACGCTCGGCCCGGCGTGGCGCAGCCGAGGCGTGCATCTCGACGCCATGATCCCGATGGGCATCATCCTCGTGTGTCGGAGCCGCAGGATCGGGCAATCCCAGCTTGGCGCGCTGTTCCTTCAGCACGGCCTTGCGCGACAGCTTGATGCGGTTGCCGTCAACGCTCAGAACCTTCACCAGAATCTGATCGCCATCGTTCAGCTCGTCCTGTACTTCGCGAACGCGATGCTCGGCAATCTCGCTGATGTGCAGCAGGCCGTCCGTGCCAGGGAAGATTTCGACGAAGGCGCCAAACTCCGCCAGGCGAACCACCTTGCCCAGATAGGTTTTGCCGACTTCAGGCACGGCAGTCAGATCGTTGATCATCTGGAGCGCGCGGCTCAGGCCATCTGCATCGGAGGAGGCAACGTTCACGCGGCCCGTGTCATCGACATCAATCTTGACTCCGGTGGTTTCGATAATGCCGCGAATGGTTTTGCCGCCCGGCCCGATCAGTTCACGAATCTTGTCGGTGGGAATTTGCACGCTGACAATGCGCGGAGCAAAGGGAGACTTCTCCGTGCTTGCAGTCGCCAACGCCGCATCCATCGTATCCAGCAGGAACATGCGGCCACGGCGAGCTTGTTCCATTGCCTCGCGCATGATCTGTCCGGTGATGCCGCTGATCTTGATGTCCATCTGCATGGCGGTGATGCCTTGGCGGGTGCCCGCGACCTTGAAGTCCATATCGCCGTAGTGATCTTCGGCTCCGGCAATGTCGGTCAGGATGGCGTACTTGTCGCCCTCCTTCACCAGGCCCATTGCAACGCCTGCGACGGCAGCCTTTAGCGGGATGCCTGCGTGCATCAGCGCCAGACTGGCGCCGCAAACGGTGGCCATCGAGGACGATCCGTTGGATTCCAGAATGTCGGAGACAACGCGCAAGGTGTAGGGCGATTCGGTTTCACTTGGAAGCACGGCGGTAATGGCGCGCTCGGCTAATGCGCCGTGGCCCACTTCGCGGCGGCCTACGCCGGTCATGCGGCCCACTTCGCCAACGGAGAATGGCGGAAAGTTGTAGTGCAGCATGAAGCGTTTCCGCTTCTCGCCTTCAAAGGTTTCAATGCGCTGGGAGTCATCCGTGGTGCCCAGCGTGGCCGTGACCAGCGCCTGCGTTTCGCCACGGGTAAAGAGCGCGGAGCCATGTACGCGGGGCAACACTCCGGTCTCAATGGAGATGGGGCGAATCTGGTCGAACTCGCGGCGGTCGGGACGAATACGCTCATTTGTGACCTGTTCGCGGAACATCTTTTCGCGCAGCGCCTCATAATACTTGCTCAGCTTCTTTGCAGCATTGGGATCGTCGGCGGGAAGCTCGGCTTTGAGCGCGTCCTTAATCTGCTTGACCAGCGCATAGCTTTCAAACTTGGGATGCTTGTGCGTGTCGAGCGCATCGGCCAGCGGAGCGGCAACCTTGGCAGAGAGCGCGTCAAAGTATGCCTGATCGAACTCCGGCGGAGCCACGGCGCGCTTGGGTTTGCCTGCCTTGGAAACCAACTCGTCAATTCCAGCGCAGATTTTTTTGATCTCGACATGCGCGAACTCAATTGCGTCAATGACGACATCTTCGGCGACTTCTTTTGCTCCGGATTCGATCATCACGATGCCGTCTTTGGTGCCGACAACGGTGATGTTCAGATCGCTGGCGCGCATCTCTTCATAGGATGGATTGATGAGGAATGCGCCGTCGATGCGGCCCACGCGAACGGCGCCAACCGGCCCGGCAAAGGGAATGTCGGAGAGGCACAGAGCGCAACTGGCGGCGTTGATGGCTGCGATGTCGGGATCGTTTTCCTTGTCGGCGGACAAGACCAGCACAATCACCTGGGTCTCATTGCGGAAGCCCTTGGGAAAAAGCGGACGGACGGGGCGATCAATCTGGCGACATACCAGAATCTCGCGCTCGCTGGGGCGGCCTTCGCGCTTGATAAACCCACCGGGAATGCGTCCGCCAGCGTAGGTGTACTCACGGTAGTCCACGGTGAGCGGAAAAAAGTCGATGCCTTCTTTTGGATCGGGCGAGGCGACGGCTGTGGCCAGAATCATATTGTCGCCAATGGTGACCAGGGCTGCGCCAGAGGCCTGCTTGGCCAGACGACCTGTCTCCAGCGCGATGCGTTTACCGCCGTGGAGTTCGATGCTTACTTCATGCTTCATAATGGAACCTCGATTGCGTGTTGAGGGGCGGGGCAGCAGAAGAGCCAGAGGATGGAAAATTTCGGCAGGCGGCAGAGAACTGACTTGATGGAGCGGAGGCGCTTCAGAGCACCTCCGCAAGATGGGCCGCGTTGCTTCCAATCAACCACGCTCGCAGGCATTCTCCCGCGACACGTTGGAGCCGCTTATTTGCGGATGCCCAGTTTGCCAATAACTTCGCGATACCGATCCGCATCGTTCTTCTTGAGATAATCCAGAAGACGGCGACGCTTGCTGACCAGCATCAAAAGGCCGCGGCGCGAACCGTGATCCTTCTTGTGTTCTTTGAAGTGATCGGTGAGACCGCCAATGCGTTCGCTCAGAATTGCGATTTGCACTTCAGGACTTCCAGTGTCGCTGTCATGCGTGCGGAAGGTTGCGATAATTTCGGATTTCTTTACAGGTGCCAGCACGGGGTGGCTTACTCCTCTTAAGTCTCAGTCGTTTACACTCTCTCAGTGTCACCCCAAGGATACCATAGAATCGGCGCGTGATGGCTGGACTCTTCCATGAGACGGCTGGCGCGCCTCCGGTTTGGCTCATTCCAGGGTTTTCATTTCCGAGGCCCAACGCAGGAAGTGCAACAACAGCCTCTTCTGATTTGTGACAAATTGCCAGAAGGCCGCAGTGTCAATGGTGTTGGCGCGCCTGCCGGAGTAGGTTTCCATGCGCCATTTCAGATATTCGCTGCGCCAGGGCGTCAGGCGATGGCCGCGAGTTGCGTTCCAGAGAAACCGAATGGCTCCGAGCATGAATGCGGCCCCCTCAATTTCCTTCCAGAATGTTTCTATGGAAGGCTATGCTGTGATCGGCTCCACTGCCTGTTTCTGCGGAAAGACGTTGCCGATGCGTCGAATCTGCGCCCCGACTCCGCGTAGCTTCTCTTCAATCCGCTCATAGCCGCGATCAATGTGGTACACGCGATCCACGATGGTCTCGCCATCAGCGACCAAGGCGGCCAGCACCAAAGAAGCCGAGGCGCGCAGGTCGGAGGCCATCACCGCAGCCGAAGAGAGCGGTGTCTTGCCGCGCACCGTGGCCGTGCGGCCATCCACGCGAATGTTGGCTCCCATGCGCGCCAGCTCCTGCACATGCATAAAGCGATTCTCGAAGATATTCTCCGTAATTTGCGAGACGCCATCGGCCTGGGTCGCCAGCGCCATGTACTGCGCCTGCATGTCGGTGGGAAAGCCGGGATACTCCTCGGTGGAGATGTCCGCAGCCCGCAGGCTGCCTCCGCAGCGCACGCGAATGGAATCCGCCGCGATCTCGCAGCGCGCGCCAGCCTCGTCCAGTTTGCAAATCAGCGCCGAGAGATGCGCCGGATTGCACCCGGCGACGGTCAAATCGCCGCCGGAGATGGCCCCGGCAACGAGGAATGTTCCGGCCTCAATCCGGTCGGGATAGATGCGGTGCCGCGCTCCATGCAGTCGCTCCACGCCATGAATGCGAATCGTCGAGGTGCCTGCGCCCTCGATTTTTGCGCCCATCGCGACGAGCAAGGCGGCCAGGTCGCTCACCTCCGGTTCGCGGGCGCAGTTTTCCATTAAAGTCTCGCCCTCGGCCAGGGTTGCGGCCATCAATAAATCTTCCGTGCCGGTCACGGTAATTTTGTCAAAGACAATCCGCGCGCCCTTCAGTCGCTGCGCGCGCGCTTCCAGATAGCCGTGATCCTGGGTGATCTCCGCGCCCATTGCCTGCAAGCCTTTGATGTGCAGGTCGATGGGACGACCTCCAATGGCGCAGCCGCCGGGCATGGCTACACGCGCCATTCCGGTGCGGGCGAGCAGCGGGCCAAGCACCAGCGAGGAGGCGCGCATGGTTTTTACAATCTCATAGCGGGCCACGGGATCGGAGAGGGAAGCGCAGCGAATGCGCGTGCGATGATGGGCGCGGCCATAGCCCAGATCGACCTCTGCGCCCATTGAGGCCAGCAGCTTGCGCTCTGTCTCAATGTCGCGCACATCGGGAATGTTCTCCAATATGATTTCGTCTTCTGTGAGAATGGCGGCGGCCATGCACGGCAGCGCGGAGTTCTTTGCGCCGCTCACGCGAATGGTGCCTTGCAGCGGATTGCCGCCCCGAATGATGAACTTATCCATGCAAACCTTAAAGTGAACCTTGCGCGCGAATTTTTTGAAAAATTTCTACTACAACTCTTTTTGCTACAGCGCTATATTTTTCTACAGATCCATGACGGCATCTTCCACGGCCCGACGCACGTTGCCATTGGAGCGTTGCAGGCGGCGCATCGCCTCCGGCTTGTCCACGCCCGCTTTCAGCATGACCAGGGCCAGGGGCATGCTCTTGCCCGCAGCGCGAATGGCGCGCACGGCGGTGTTGCGATCCACGCCGCAGGCCAGCATCAGAATATGAATGCCGCGCTCCACCAGCTTGGAGTTCTTCATGTGTACGTTCACCATCAGGTTTTCGTATACATATCCCAGCCGCGTCATTGCGCCGGTGGTAATCATGTTCAAAACCATCTTTTGCGCGGAGCCAGCCTTCATGCGCGTGGAGCCGGAGACCACCTCCGGGCCAACCTCGGCAACGACGGTGACATCGGCGACGGTGGAAAGCTCCGTATGGTGATTGCAGGTAACGCCTGCGGTCTTGGCTCCGCGGGCGCGGGCATACTCAATCGCAGAAACAACGTAGGGCGTGCGTCCACTGGCCGAAATGCCAATGACAATGTCTTTGCGTGTTGGACGGCGGCGCGCAACATCTCGCTGGCCCAATTCGCGGGAGTCTTCATTCACCTCGGTCGCGGCGGCGAGCGCCTTGGGGCCGCCCGCCATTACATATTGCACCGTTTGTGGCGAAGTGGAATAGGTTGGAGGACACTCCGAGGCATCCAGAGCCGCGATGCGGCCACTCGATCCCGCGCCCACGTAGATCAGTCGTCCGCCATCGCGCAGGCAGCGCGCAACCGTGTCGATGACCTGGGCAATCTCCGGCAGCGCCTTTTTTACCGCATTGGCAACCTTCATGTCCTCGTGATTGATGATGCGCGCAATCTCCAGCGCGGATTTGGTATCAAAGCCCTCGGAGGCTTCGTTGCGACTTTCGGTCATGAGTTCTTGCAGCTCCGTGATGGAGCCTTTGCCGTTTTTAGCCGCTTTTAGCGTCGG
Source organism: Acidobacteriota bacterium (assembly GCA_021810625.1). Classification (GTDB taxonomy): domain Bacteria; phylum Acidobacteriota; class Terriglobia; order Terriglobales; family Acidobacteriaceae; genus JAJZIJ01. Next base: position 62,531 of record JAJZIJ010000010.1, on the reverse strand, counting down.
GATATCCTTCGTAGGTACAGATTGGGGCATGACCTCGCAACTCCAATGATTCTTGGATGATTGTATCTCCAAACTGGGCACGCATCATGCTCGATGCATCTCGCGGAGCAGCGCGTCGTGGAAACGGGGGCGCGCTTTTTGGATTGCCTGCGAGATTTCGCCTGATCCATCTACGGGATCATTGCCGGGATAGGTGCGGTTGGTCAGCAGCGCCACGGCAAGCTGTTTTTCAAAATCCAGCCATAGCGATGTGCCCGTATACCCAAGATGTCCCACCGAATGCGGGCTGAGATATTGCCCGGAAGAAGATGGTTGCGAGGGCGTATCCCAACCCAGGGCGCGGGAGCTTCCCGCAACGGTTGCGTCCCGCGTGGTAAAGAGATGGATGGTCTCCGGGAGAAAAATTGGCGTGCCGTCCATTGCCGCGCCGCCATGCAGGATGCAGGCCGCAAAGCGCAACAGATCGGGGACGTTGGAGAAGACTCCGGCGTGACCGCTGATGCCGCCCATGCGCCAGCAGTTTTCATCCTGCACCTCGCCTTGCAGGACGCGAGGCCGCAACGTGGTGTCGATCTGCGTTGGCGGAATGGCGGCCTTCCACGCGGCTGGAGGACAGAAAGCCGTATGCGTCATGCCGAGTGGAGCGAAGATTTCTCGCTGACAGAAAACATCCAGCGTTTCTCCTGCGATGCGCTCCAGGAGTTGGCCCAGCAGAATAAATCCGATGTCAGAGTACACGGCGCGTGTTCCCGGCGGCGCTTCGAGCGGCATCCGCAGGCAGGCATGGAGCAGCGACGCCGCCGTGTCGCATTGCTCAAACAGACGCGCATAGGCGGGCAGGCCGGAGGCGTGCGCCAGCAACATGTGCGCGGTCACGCGCTGGCGATCAGCTACATGAACTGCGTCGGGGATGGCAATAAACTCTGGCAACCAGCGGGAAATCGGCTGCTCCAGGTCAAGCTGGCCGCGCTCCCACAGGCGCATCGCCATCGACGTGGTGGCCACCACTTTACTGACGCTGGCCAGGTCAAAGATTGTCTCCGGCTGCATTGGCGGCGCGTCGGGCGCATAGGTAAAGCGGCCCACAGCCGACATTGCGACGACATTTCCACGCAGCCAAACGCCATACGCCGCGCCCGGAAAGGCGCGCTCGTCGATTGCCTGTTGCAGTACGGCATCGGTGGCGGGGAGCGGAAGCAGCGAGTTATCAGACAAGGATCGATTTCCCATAGAGGGCCAGTGCCTGTAATAAATGTACGCAATTGTTGGCCGGAAGCGACCGCTTGGCGACAATATATATGTCAGCAAGGTTGGAGGAGGCAGCGATGGGGCGAAAACAAAGCTATTGGCATCGAGTTTGGGCGCTGCGCATTACGGCGGCCTTTGCAGCGCTGGCAGGGGCGCATCTCCTGTTCGCGCAGTGGGATGCACCTTCCGCGCCGCCAGTGCCTCCGGCTCCGCCCTCGGCGACCATCCCCAACCCCGGACAGCCGCAGTTCTCGCCAACGCCCATGATTCTGATGAATCCGCCGGGCGGAGCCATGCCGGGATTGCCGATCGGGGGCCAGGGAATGGGCCGAATGGCAGGACAGATGGCGGGTTTTCCGGGTGCGTCCGTCATCGTTGTGCCAACGATAACGCAGCCGCCCTCATCGTCGTCGCAAAACCAAAACCAAGGAGCGGTGCCGGTCATTATTCCCTATTTCGCGCCATCGCAACCGCAAACAACGAAAGCTCCGGGCGCAGGCAATCCGGCAGGCGCGACCCGATAGATAAAATGAAGTAGAAATTGAAATATAAAAAATGAAGTAGAAATTGAAATATAAAAAATGAAGTAGAAATTGAAATATAAAAAAGCAGTAAAAAATTGAAAATGTAAGATAAAGAGAAGGTTGGATTCCGTCTTGTCGTCTCCCGATCCAGAAGAAATTTCCGAATATCCGAACCCGGCAAGCGGTGGGGCAGGCGGCGATGTCGCTGCGGCCTATGGCGGCGCGTCCTCTTCCACGCTGTCGGCGTGGCTGCGCGACCTGCTTTTTTCCATTGCCATTTCTTTTCTCATCATCACGTTTCTCTATCAGCCGGTGCGCGTTGAAGGCACCAGCATGATGCCAGAGTTGCGCGATCAGGATCGGCTCTTCATCAACAAATATGCCTATCACTTTGAGCAGGTGCATCGCGACGATGTGGTGGTCTTCCTCTATCCGCGGGATCATAAAAAGAGCTATATCAAGCGCGTCATCGCAGGGCCGGGGGACACGTTGCGCATCGACAACGGCCAGGTCTACGTGAATGGCAAGCCGATTGCCGAGCCGTATGTGCCCGCGCGCTATCAGGACGAACGCTCCTATCCGGCCATCACGCTGGCTGCGAACCAGTACTTTGTTCTGGGGGATCATCGCTCCATCTCCAGCGACAGCCGGGACTTTGGTCCGGTGAACCGTAGCTTGATTTACGGCAAAGCCGTCTTCGTTTACTGGCCTGCGGACAAGATGGGTGTGGTGCGTTGAGCGTTGTCCGCGCAAAGATAAAAATTCCTTTCAGCAACAAACGGCATTTTCCTGCTAAAATTGTAGAAATCCACTCCCCGGAGACGCAATGCAAGCGATCCTGGCGCTCGAAGACGGGCGTATCTTTGAAGGTCTCGGCTACGGTGCCAAGGCCGAATGCTATGGGGAGGTTGTTTTCAATACCTCCCTCACCGGTTATCAGGAAATTTTCACCGACCCTTCCTATGCGGGCCAGATTGTTGTTCTGACCAATCCGCAGATTGGGAACTACGGCACCAACCACGCTGACAATGAGGCCACGCGCCCCTATATTGAAGGTTTGGTGACGCGCGAATTTTCCTCCATCAGTTCCAGTTGGCGCTCGCAGCAGGTGGCCGATGAGTATCTGGAGCGCTACAACGTTCCGGTGCTGTCGGAGGTGGACACGCGCGCGCTGGTGCGCCATCTGCGTACACATGGCGTGATGCGGGGCGTGCTGTCGTCGATTGAATCTGATCCGCAGAAGCTGGTCGCCAAGGCTCGCTCCATTCGCAAGATGGACGGCACCGACCTGGCCAGCGTGGTCACTGCCAAAGTTCGCTACGAGTGGGACATCACCGATCCAAAGAATGCAAATGACGACCCACTCGCCACCGGGCCGCAGCCGCCGCTGCCAGAGCAAAATCTGCACGTCGTCGCCTACGACTTCGGCATGAAGCACAACATTCTGCGCATGTTAGCGAAAGAAGGTTGCCGCGTCACTGTCGTTCCGGCGCAGACCTCGGCAGAGGAGGTTCTTGCGCTGAATCCGGATGGAATTTTTCTCTCCAACGGCCCCGGCGACCCAGAGCCAGTGACCTACGCGCAGCAGAATATCCGTCGGCTGATGGGCAGGAAGCCGATCTTTGGAATCTGCCTCGGCCACCAGTTAATCGGCCTCGCGCTGGGTGGCAAAACCTACAAGCTGAAGTTTGGACATCACGGCGGCAACCATCCGGTGCAACACACGGGGACGGGCAAGGTGGAGATCACGGCGCACAATCACAACTTCGCCGTCGATCCTGACTCGCTGAAACAGAGTGAAGTGGGGCTGACGCACATCGACCTGAATGACAACACGCTGGAAGGTCTGCGCCACAAGACGCTGCCCTTATTCAGCGTGCAGTATCACCCGGAAGCCAGCCCAGGCCCGCACGATTCGAATTATCTCTTTGGGGACTTCCGCAAGATGATGGAAGCGTGGAAGAAGTGAGCTGTTTTTTGAAAGGGCGGGGCTTCAGCCGCGCCTGGAAAAGCGGACGGACTTGGGTATTTGAAAGGGCGGGGCTTCAGCCCCGCCGTATGAAGTAGAAATTGACGGGCTTTAGCCCCTGAGGGACATCATGAGGCCACGTAGAGAATCAACACGACAGAGTAACCAAACTTACTTTGTAGGTTTTCAAACTGCGGGCCGTAAACCATTCTTTCGGCATGAGCGCTGGGCGAATTTATTTCTTAACATTCTGCACCAATATAGAAGCTCCTATCTCCTCCATGCTTATGTCATCATGCCGGATCATGTTCATCTCTTGCTAACACCTGTGGAGAGCCTGGAAAGATCCATACAACTCCTCAAGGGAGGGTTCTCCTATCGTGCCAAGCGTGAGTTGGATTGGTCGGGAGATGTTTGGCAGGCAGGGTTTTCCGATCATCGCATTCGTGATCTTCAGGATTTTTATTCACACATTGTCTATATCGAGCAGAACCCTGTAAGAGCGCGGCTATGTGAGAGGGCAGAAGATTATCTTTATAGCTCGCTATCAAAGACGATTGCACTGGATGCTGTCCCTCAGCGGCTAAAGCCGCAGGCCGTTGACAGTTTTGACGGCGGGGCTGAAGCCCCGCCCCTTCAAAAACAAGTCCACCCAAGTATGAGGGCATCCGCAAAATGATGGAAGCGTGGAAAAATGAGTATGCAGACTAACTTTGCCAGTCGAAAAGAATTCCGAGTTAGCTGGAAGCCGTTATGCACGAATGATGAGCTATGGGAATGGTTTGAAAAGAAAAGGCGTCCTCGCAGCTTATACAAGAAATTAACAAGACCAGGTGTCTATAGATTTTTATGTCCTAATGAAGATGCTGGCTTTTCTCGTAGATGTTACATAGGCGAGACTGAATGTCTTGGAAGGCGCATCGGAGAACATTTAACTAAACAGAGAATTAAGGTACAAGAATCTGATAAAAAGGCAATCTGGCCCCGCTATCAAAAAAACAAAATTTATGGCGCACTAGTAAACCTAAAATATCAACCCAAGTTGATGTGCGAGCTAAGCGTAGAAGAATTGATAATTGGGGGTGGCTATGTGCTTGGTGTACCAGTCAATCAACATTCGTTTGAAAGTTCATTTGCTCGAAAGATGTTTGAAAATCTTGAGCTTCTTCGTGCTAGGGATGTCGATAAGTTCAATTTGCTAAATGATGAAATGACAGTCGGTGCCAAATATTTTCGCAAGATGGCATCAAGTGCTTCTGTTAAACTTGTTTAACAGGGAGGTGCAATCATGCTGGGAGTGCGATTAGAGCCGGAGATGGAAAAGCGCTTGGATCGGCTTGCCAAGGAAACTGGGCGGACGAAAAGTTACTACGCGAAGGAAGCCATCCGGCAATATATTGAGGATCAGGAAGATTATTTGTTGGCGGTAGAAATTTCACGGCGCAATGAGCCAACCATCAGCATGGAAGAATTGGCAAAAAAGTATGGACTGGAAAGTATCCTTCAACAAAAGCGCCGGAAAACAGTTCGGAAAGCTGGATCGGGAAATTCAGGCATTCATACTCGCGTACTTCCACGAAAGAGTGGTAGCGGAGCCTGATCCACGACGATTGGGAACAGCCTTGACCGGCAAGTTTAAAGGATATTGGCGCTACAGAATTGGCAACTATCGGGCCATCTGCGAATTGCGCGATCACGAACTGATTGTGCTTGTGTTGAAAATTGGACACAGGAAAGAAGTCTACGACTAAATAAATATGCCACGCAGAAATGACATCGTAAAAATTCTTGTGATTGGCTCCGGGCCAATCGTCATTGGTCAATCGGCGGAGTTTGACTACTCCGGCACGCAGGCCTGCAAAGCCCTGCGCGCTGAGGGTTATGAAGTGGTGCTGGTCAACTCCAACCCAGCCACCATTATGACCGACCCGGAACTGGCCGACCGCACCTACATTGAGCCGTTGACCGTGCAGTATCTCGAAGAGATCATCCGCCTGGAAGTGGAGATGATGGCCGCCAAGCCTGGGGTCTTTGCGATTCTGCCCACCGTTGGCGGACAGACGGCGCTCAATCTCGCCGTTGAGCTATCCGACTCCGGCATTCTCGAAAAGTACGGAGTGGAGTTGATCGGCGCGAAACTGGAAGCCATCAAAAAAGCCGAAGATCGGCTGCTCTTCAAAGATGCCATGTACCGCATCGGCCTCGACGTGCCGCGCTCGGCGCTGGTCAACAATCTTCGCGATGGATTGGAATTTGCCAGCAAAATTGGCTTTCCGGTCATCATTCGTCCGTCGTTTACGCTCGGTGGCTCCGGCGGGGGATTGTCTTATAACCGCGAAGAATTGATGGAAATCCTCTCGCGCGGACTCGATCTCTCGCCCGTGCATGAGTGCCTGATTGAAGAATCCGTCCTCGGTTGGAAGGAGTACGAGCTGGAGGTGATGCGCGATCTGGCCGACAACGTCATCATCATCTGCTCAATTGAAAACCTCGATCCGATGGGCGTGCATACCGGCGATTCGATTACCGTCGCGCCCGCGCAAACGCTGACTGACCGTGAATATCAGGCCATGCGCGATGCCGCGATTCGCGTCATCCGCGAGATTGGCGTCGAGACGGGCGGGTCGAATGTGCAGTTCGGTGTTCATCCCACGACGGGCCGCATGGTGGTCATTGAGATGAATCCGCGTGTCTCGCGCTCCTCGGCGCTGGCCTCCAAAGCCACGGGATTTCCCATCGCAAAAATCGCGGCGCGTCTGGCCGTTGGCTACACGCTCGACGAGATTCCCAATGACATCACGCAGAAGACACCCGCATGTTTTGAGCCGTCGATTGATTATGTTGTCGTCAAAATTCCCAAATGGCAATTTGAGAAATTTCCCGGAGCCGACGAAGGTTTAGGCCCGCAGATGAAGTCCGTGGGAGAGGTGATGGCCATTGGCCGCACCTTCAAGGAATCCATGATGAAGGCGCTGCGCTCGCTCGATACGGGCAAGAGCATGAGTTCGGAGATCATCGAGCCGCGCCGTCTGACGCAACGTTTGGTCACGCCGCATCCAGAGCGGCTGGCGTATATTCGCTACGCTTTTCGTCGTGGATTTTCCGTCCGCGAAGTGGCGCGCATGACCTCCATTGACCCGTGGTTCCTGCACCAGATCAAGGAAGTGACGGACATGATTGCCGCCATTGGCGAGCATACGGCTGAAAGCGTGCCGAAGGAAATGCTGCGCAAGGCCAAGCGCATGGGCATCTCCGATGCGCGTCTGGGCGATGTCTGGGGCATGACGTCGCGTGCCGCGCAGAATAAAATTCGCCACATTCGCAATCAGCATGGCATTCGTCCCGTGTACAAGCTGGTGGATACCTGCGCGGCGGAGTTTGAAAGTTTCACGCCATATTTTTATTCCTGCTACGACGAAGAGGATGAAGCCACGCCGACCAGCAAGAAAAAAGTCATCATTCTGGGGAGTGGGCCGAATCGAATCGGGCAGGGAATCGAGTTCGATTATTGCTGCTGCCATGCGGCCTTTGCGCTCAAGGAAGACGGCTATGAGGCGATCATGGTCAACTGCAATCCAGAGACAGTCTCGACCGATTACGACACCAGCGACCGACTGTATTTTGAGCCGCTCACCTTTGAAGATGTCATCGAAATTTACGAGCATGAGACCGCTTCCGGCGCATCGGTGGGCATGATTGTGCAATTCGGCGGACAGACTCCGCTGAATCTGGCGCTGCCGTTGAAGGCCGTCGGCGTCAACATTCTCGGCACATCGCCGGAGTCGATTGACCTGGCCGAAGATCGCAAGCGCTTTGGCAAGTTGATCGAAGAGATGGAGATTCCTCAGCCCCCCGGCGTGATGGCCACCAGCGTGGAAGAGGCCGTGGCAGGCGCACAGAGCATTGGCTATCCCGTGCTGGTGCGGCCATCGTATGTTCTCGGCGGGCGCGCGATGGTGATTGCCTACGACGACAGCGAAGTGACGCGCTACATGCGCGAGGCGGTCGAGTATTCGCAGGAGCGCCCTGTGCTGATTGATCATTTTCTCGAAGATGCCATTGAAGTGGACGTGGACGCGCTCTGTGACGGCGAGGATGTTGTTATCGCTGGCATCATGCAGCACATTGAGGAGGCGGGCATTCACTCCGGCGATTCTTCCTGCGTGTTGCCGTCTGTCGATCTCTCCGAGGCCACGCTGCAAACCATCCGCGAGTACACGCGCAAGCTGGCGCTGGCCCTGCATGTGGTGGGGCTGGTGAATATCCAGTTCGCCGTGCAACGGGATAAGGTCTATGTGATTGAGGTCAATCCTCGCGCCTCACGCACGGTTCCGTATGTGTCGAAGGCGACCGGAGTGCCGCTGGCAAAGATCGCGCTGCGTCTGATGACTGGACGCAAGCTGCGCGAGTTTTTACCGGAGCAGGTCGAGCAGCGCAAGGACATCGAGACTGGCCCCTACTACTTTGTAAAATCTCCAGTATTCCCTTGGAATAAATTTCCCGGCGTCGATATGCTGCTGGGGCCGGAGATGAAATCCACCGGAGAAGTGATGGGAGTCGCCGATAATTTTGGCGAGGCCTTCGCCAAGGCGCAGCTCTCTGCCGGCCAGAAACTTCCCACGCAGGGAACCATCTTCCTCAGCGTGCGCGACCGGGACAAGCCTGCCATCATTCCGGTTGCCCGCCAGTTTGTCGAGCTTGGCTTCAAGATGGTCGCCACGCACGGAACTGCGGATACGTTGGAGGCTGCGGGGTTTTCCGTCGAGCGCGTCTTCAAGGTGAAGGAGGGTCGCCCGAACGTCGTCGATCTCATCAAGGGCGAGCGAATCCATCTCATCATCAACACGCCGCATGGTCAGGATACGTTTTTCGACGACAAGGCGATCCGGCGCGCCGCGATCCTCCAACGCATTCCAACGATTACCACGCTCTCTGCCGCGCGCGCCGCTGCGGAGGGGATTACATCGTTGCAGAAGGAAGCCATTTCAGTGCGAGCGCTCCAGGTTCTCCATGCTGAACAGATTGCAGCGGGCGCATAGGAATGTAGAGCATTTTCAGGTCAAGGGGTAACAAAACTTTGGGTGGGTGGATTCAAAGACCCTGAAGCGCTCCTGAAACTTTCTATTGGTTTTCTTTTCATCCGTGATGAGCTTGAGCGCGCCTGCGGCAATTTCTGAAATCCCAGGTCTCAAAATCGAGACTTGGGGCACCCGCGTTTGGACGACGATCTCCACCTCGGCATGGCCGTACTCGCGGCGCGCAGCCGAGCGCACTTTGCCGCCCAGGTGATGCGTGATGAATTGCAATCCATAGCAGATGCCAAGAATGGGCTTGCCCAGCGCCAGCAGCCGCGCATCGGCAGGCGGAGCGTCGGTGTCGTAGACCGAGCTTGGCCCGCCGGAGAGAATAATTCCAACCGGGTTGGCCTGTTCAATCTGAGCCAGCGAGGCCGTGCAGGGCAGCACAACGGAGTAGACATTCTGCTCACGGATGCGCCGCGCGATGAGCTGCGTGTATTGCGAGCCAAAATCGAGAATAACAATGGAGGGATTGATCATGAATGGATTGTTCCCAAGCCGTTCTTTCAAAAAATCAAGCGGAAGCAGGGTACCGTCCAGTGTAATGCAGGCGGGTTGCAGACCATGATTTGCGCCGCATATTTCTGGCATGTTAGGTTTGGTTTGTCTACAATTTCGCAGGCGAAACCATGAGCATACCCGATGCAATTTCCGCCAGAGATGCGGCGATAAAAATTGGCGTTTCCGAGCAACGGGCAAGAGCGCTTCTCCGCTCCGGCGCGTTGCATGGGCGACAGATTGGCAAGCTGTGGATCACGACAGATGAGGCCGTCGCCACCTTTCTCTCGTCGGGCGGGGCAAAGGTGCCAGAGGACAAGCCACGCAGGGCGGGAACCCTGCCGGACATCAAGGCGCTGTCTTTCTTTTCAGGCGCGATGGGACTCGATCAGGGGCTGGAGAAAGCAGGCATCCACGTTCTGCTGGCCTGCGAGATGGACAAGACCTGCCGCCGCACGATTGTGGCGAATCGACCGGATATTGCGCTGCTTGGAGATGTCTGGAAATATGACGCTGCCGCAATTCGCGCCGCTTCCGGTCTCGACCGTTCCGCAGAGATTGACGTGATGGTGGGTGGTCCGCCGTGTCAGGCGTTTTCGACTGCGGGCGCTCGTCGAGGCTTCAAAGATGAGCGCGGCAACGCGCTGCTTCGGTATGTTGATTTGATCCTCGACCTACGCCCGAAGTATGCAGTCATCGAGAACGTGCGTGGTCTTTTGTCGGCTCCACTGAGCCATCGTCCCCACGTCGAGCGCAACGGCGACTGGATTCCTGACAAAGAGGAACGGCCCGGCGGAGCGCTGATGCACGTACTAAAAAAGCTGCGCGCTGCCGGGTATGGCGTTACATTTAACCTCTACAACGCAGCCAACTTTGGCGTTCCGCAATCGCGAGAGCGCGTCATTCTCCTCTGTGCCCGCGATGGGACGAAGCTGCCACACCTTGTTCCAACGCATTCGCAAGACCCATCTTTCGGCCTGCCCAAATGGAGAACACTGCGAGAGGCTCTGGATGGGCTTGACCCAAAAGCAGGCGACCATGACGAGTTTCCTGAGGGTCGCTTGCGTTTCTACCGGATGCTTGGCCCCGGGCAGTATTGGAAGCATTTGCCCGCGGAGCTTCACCGTGAGGCGCTTCGCGGTTCCCTGGATGCTGGCGGCGGAAAGACTGGATTTTTGCGGCGACTCGATTGGGAGAAACCCTCCTGCACGCTGGTCACATCGCCATGTATGCCTGCCACGGATATTTGCCATCCGACGGAAGATCGTCCACTTTCCATTCAGGAATATAAACGCATCCAGCAATTCTCAGACGATTGGATTGTGTGCGGCTCCATGTCGGATCAATACCGCCAGATCGGCAACGCAGTTCCCGTGGGATTGGGCGAGGCCGTGGGAAGAGCCATCCTCGCGCACATGAACGGCAAGGATGAGAGGCCACCCGCCAACTTTCCATTCAGCCGCTACAAAAACACCGATGAAATCTCCTGGGAAGCGCAAACGCGAGCCGTCATGGGGCTGGATAATTCAACGGGGAAGAGTAAGCAATCACGAAAATCGCGTAATTGGGATACGCGGGACGACGAGCAGATGGCGCTCTTTCAATCACAGATGACGGTTTGAAATTTTCTACTCCAATCAGGGTTCACGCTTTGAGTTTGCCTCTCGCAGGTTGTGCAGGTAGCTTTCAACAAAGGCACGGAAGCCATCCTCAGAAACTACAGAGCGCAGCGAAACATCAGGAAACGCAGCCCAATTGGATCCCGGTTTGCGGCTGAAGGTACGAAACCATTTCTCAATGGTTGTTCCGCCCCGGATTGCGCTTGAGGACGAATTCTCTGAGTTGTCACGATTTTTGACCTGAAGAAGTCGCCAATGTTCTTTGCGAGCATGCGGAGGTTTGATGAAGTCAACAGCCCGAATCATGGAGCCAGAACACCAAATCCATCCGTGCGGTTCAATGGCACTCGCAAGATAGCGTTCCAGTAAACCGCCAACCAAATTTTCTGCGGCCATCGAAAGCAAGTGTTCATGCTTGACATTCTCCAGCCGATCTTCCGAGACATCAAAATAATGGTGCAGGATAAAAGAAACCATTTCGTCAGGCACGGTCGAGGGAAGTTTCGGAGCTAACAAACCTCTGCCAGACTTGAAACTTTCTGCCTGCTTGCGTATGTATGCCTCGCTGCCAACCGACGGCGCATTTTTCCCCCGTAGCGCCGAAGCTGCGGTTGGGCTGGAGATCAAAAACTGGATCAGGGCAGCATATTTGTCAGTAAGCGAAGGGTCGATGGATGCCATTGCAGACCGTGCCACGTCCTCCGCATTTGAGATAAAACCCATGCAGTTCCCCCCTCGCCCAAAGTATCACTTTTGCAAGGTTTAACAATAGCCGGACATCCAACGTGTCGCAATGCCGGGTGCCCCGTCCTTCGCGGATTTTGCGAAGGGCGGGAGGTCAACGGTACATCACGATAAAAATATCTCGTTTATTCCATACCCTCTCATCCCAGCATGGATTCGATTATCACAATTCCCATCTCTTAAAACGGTCTGCTTAAATCTCGGCGGCCATCGACAACGCGAACAATTTCGACGCTATCAATCGTCCCCTCGTCGGTGTCTGGATGAGTCTCGTAAAGGAGCAGATAGGCCCCTTCCATCAAAATGCGCACAGAGCTTTGGATTTCTGGGCGGCGCACTCCCAGACGAGGATGGCTCACCAGAAGATTAGCCTTCTCCTCCATTGCCGTAAAAAATCGTTCTGCGGCATCCGAGTTATCCAGTCCGATGACAATATAAATCTCCAGCAAGTCCTCGCGGGCCTGTGGACTCCAAAGTAGTTCAGCCCGCATGGGCACGCAGCTTGGTTGAGGTCTTCAAGCGTTTCCGCGCTTCTCGGCGCAACTCGTCAAAGGCGAGCGGCTGGGCTGGCCCACTTGCCCTGCCCTGCTTCCACATCTTGCGCAGGCGTTTGACATCCTCCTGCCGCAATTCGCGTTTGAACTGCCAGTCTCGTATGGCCTCGCGAACAATCTCGCTGGTGGTGGCATACTCCCCCGTTTCGACTGCGGATTTAAGCGCGGCAAGCTGCTCGCCGGTCAGGGCCACGCTTACTTTCTGGATGTCGGGCATGGCTGGACTCCTCTGTCCATTGATCTTAGAGTAAATATTGCTACTTTTTGCTCTAAGACGCAAGCAGAAACCGGCACGGTCTACGCTTCTCCGCGCGCGGCGCTCCATCCGCGCTCAATCCATCTTGGCGTATATCTCAGAAAAAGCACACCTTTCTGGGCCGAAGGCGCACCCATGAAGTCGGTCAGTGGCCCGTCCAAGGCGGGAGTGCTATGATAAAAAACCTACCGCGAGACGCCCTCCCTGGGGGAGCATGATCGGGCATCACCGTTGGCGCTTCCTCTGACGATAGCTGGATGGTTTCTTGCTATGGATGCTGCTGGAGCAGCGGAGAGGAAAAACACTCCGATGAAAATTCAACAAGTAAGCGCGACCGTTCTCCTCGGCGTGCTCGCTTCTCTTCTGAGTGGGGCGAGCATCGGTTGCACAAACGGAATCTATCATAGCGGGGACGAGCAATGGCTATGGGTCAGCGGTAGCAACACCGTGGGGACAAATGGTGGCGACGGCATCTATGGCACGCAGGGAGTTCCCTCGTTTGCCAGCGTCCCGCCAACACGCGACTCCGCCGTTGGTTGGACGGATCGTGACGGAAACTTCTGGCTTTTCGGTGGCGAGGGCTACTCCCCAAGCGGGCCAGCGGATAACCTGAATGACCTGTGGGAGTTGGACGTGGATGCCCAGACCTGGATATGGATGGGCGGAGCCAATACGGCGAATGCCGTCGGTGTCTATGGCACGCAAGGCGTCACCGCTTCCACAAATGTTCCTGGATCACGGCATGGCGCTGTCAGTTGGAAGGATGCGCGTGGCAACCTCTGGCTTTTTGGAGGGGATGGCAATGCCTCCACCAGCGGGGTGGGCGTGCTGAACGATCTGTGGAGATTCAACATTGCCTCCCAGACCTGGGTCTGGATGAGCGGAGCCAACACCGTGAATGCGTCCGGCGTCTACGGCACGCAGGGAGTTGCGGCGACCACGAACGTTCCCGGAGCGCGTCAGGCTGCTGTCAGTTGGACAGATGGCAGCGGCAACCTCTGGCTCTTTGGAGGACAGGATACGGACACAAGCCCCACGCAGGGATACCTGAACGATCTATGGGAGTTCAACCCAACCGCCCAGGTTTGGATCTGGGTGAGCGGATCCAATACGGTGGGAGCAAAAGGCGTTTACGGCACGCAGGGAGTCCCTGCGACCACAAACGTTCCCGGAGCGAGGATCTCTGCTCTCAGTTGGACAGACAGCAATGGCAACCTCTGGCTTTTCGGTGGCAGCGGGTATGATTCGACCGGAGCGCAGGGATACCTGAACGATCTGTGGGAATTTAACCCCGCGACCAAGACCTGGACTTGGGTGAGCGGAGCCAATACGGTGGGGGCAAAAGGCGTTTACGGCACGCAGGGAATGGCTGCTGCCACGAACGTCCCCGGTGCCAGGGCGGGTGCTGTCTCTTGGATGGATGTCTTTGGCGATCTCTGGCTTTTCGGCGGCACGGGGTACGATTCGACCGGAACGCAGGGTTATCTTGGCGATCTGTGGATGTTTAACCCAGCCGCTCAGACCTGGACATGGGTGAACGGAGCCAATACGGTGGGCGCGATGAGTGTCTACGGTACGGAGGGAGTTCCTGCCGCAGCGAATGCTCCTGGGAACCGCGCGGGCGCTGTTAGTTGGATGGATGTTTCCGGCGACCTCTGGCTCTTCGGAGGTCTGTCTTCCGGTAATCCGACGGGAACGCTGTATGACCACAACGACCTGTGGACCTATCAGCCATAAAAAATTACAGGTGCCTCACATGCGTCGTTCTGAGCGAAGGGCGGTCGCGTGGCGAACGACCGGGGGTGAGGAATTTAGACGATCCTGGCTGCATCGACGAAGCGCAGACCTTCTGAATTCTTCACTCCGCTGCGCGGAGCCTGCCCTGAGCGAAGCCGAAGGGTTCAGAATGACATTCTCGTAGTGATGTGCAGCATCTCCCTACAAAAATGTCATTCTGAATGAATGTCGCGCGGCGATCGTTCTGTCGTGGTAAAATTTGGCCTTGTACCGGGATGCGGATGGTTGCTCGCGGCGCTGTCTCCTCCAGATTTCCCATTGCGTTCGAGGTTCTCATTATGTCCGGCCACTCCAAATGGGCCACCATTAAGCATAAAAAGGGCGCGCTGGATGCCAAGCGCGGCAAGGCCTTTACCCGTCTCATCAAGGAAATTACAATGGCAGCCCGTTCGGGCGGCGGCGACCCGGATGGCAATCCGCGCCTGCGCACCGCCATTGCCGCAGCCAAGGCTGAAAACATGCCAGCGGACAACATCAAGCGCGCAACGCAGCGCGGCACGGGCGAAATCGAAGGGGTCAACTACGAGGAGATCACCTTTGAGGGCTACGGCCCTGGCGGAGTGGCGCTTATCGTGGAAGTTACGACCGACAATCGCAACCGCACCGTCAGCGAAATTCGTCACGCCTTTGCCAAGAATGGCGGCAATCTGGGCGAGTCGAACTCCGTCTCCTGGATGTTCACCAAAAAAGGTCTGATCGCGGTTCCAAAATCCGCTGCCGATGAGGACACGTTGATGGGCATTGTGCTCGAAGCTGGCGGCGACGACATTCGCGATGAAGGCGATGTCTGGGAGATACTCACCGAGCCTGCCGCATTTGAGGCCGTCTCTGCTGCCATCAAAGGCGCGGGGCTGGCGACCACGATGGCTGAGATTACGCTGATCGCCTCCACCTACACGCGGCTGGAGGGTTCCGCCGTTGGGCAGATGGTTCGCCTGCTCGAAGCGCTAGAGGATCAAGACGACGTGCAGAACGTGTACTCGAATTTCGATGTGGATGCCAAGCAACTCGAAGAAGTGGCTGGCTAGTTGGTTTGATTGACGCGGGGTCATGCGGTAAAAATTTTCCAGCAGCAGGTGGAGTCGTCTTGAAGAAAATCGTTGCTTTCTATGGAGCCACACTATTGGCTCTGCTTGTGTTGTCCGCGTCCCAGTCTCTATCGCAAACCCAGACCGTAGCGGCCACGGTATCCACCTCCACATCCTCCGTTGCATCCGCGGCATCGGCCAGTCGCATCGACGTTCCCGCATTGCTGCATCCCGATCCCTGGGAGTATGGCGTGTTTCTCGACGGCGGCTTTGGCACCCATAGTCATCCTGGAACGGACTACCACTTTTTCAATGCGGGCGTGCGTCTGGGCAAGGTGCTCACCGGAGCTGCCGGGCCGGGCATTCTGCACGGGCAATTCGAGTACGCGGTTGACGCGATGCCGTATTGGCAGGTATTCACGCCCAAAGAAATTGTTTCCGTGACCACGGGCAATCCGCCACAAACCGTGCAATATCACACTGGAGGCAGCTTTAGCGGGTTCAGTGTTACGCCGATTATTCTGCGCTGGAATCTTGTCCACTGGCATCGCGTCCTGCCCTGGATACAGGGCGCGGGTGGGTTGATCTGGACAAATCACAAATTTCCTCCCATTGCCACCAGCGTGTGGAATTTTTCTCCGCAGTTTGGCATAGGCTTCCATTACTTTTTGAAGCCTAATCGGGCCATTACCTTTGCCGGGAATGCGGAGCACATCTCCAGCGCCAGCCTGGGCGATAAAAATCCTGGAGTCAACGCCAGCGTGCAATTTCAGATTGGATATACATGGTGGAAATGAGCACTCTGAGCGCGGCGCGCGGAATCCATTCCCCCGGCAGCGGAAGCGGGCCACTGGTTGAATGCGTGCCCAACTTCTCTGAAGGCGCTGACCCGGAGGTGGTTCGCAAGATCATTCTCGCCATGCGCATCGACGGCGTTTCGCTGCTGGATTGGTCGCTGGATCGCGATCATCACCGTTCTGTGGTCACTCTCGCGGGCGCGCCGCAGGCCGTGGTGGAGGCCGCCGTGCGCGGCGTGGGTCGGGCGGCGGAGTTGATTGACCTCACCCAACAACGCGGCGCGCATCCGCGTATCGGGGCCGCCGATGTTCTTCCCTTCGTGCCTATCCACGGCATCTCCCTGCCGGAGACGGTGCTGCTGGCTCACCGCGCCGGACAGGAGATATGGAAGCGCTATCGCGTGCCCGTCTACTTCTACGAGGCGGCAGCCATGCGGCCTGACCGCGTGCTGCTGGAGAATGTTCGTCGCGGGCAATTTGAGGGACTGCGTCATGAAGCGGCCAGCAATCCGGCAAGGCGGCCCGATGTGGGTGGCCCCTCGGTGCATCCCACTGCCGGAGCCTGCGCCGTGGGCGCGCGGCAATTTTTGATCGCCTGCAATGTCGATCTGGATACGCCCAATGTTGGGGTCGCCCGCGCCATTGCCCGCGAGGTGCGCGCATCAAGCGGCGGATTGATTGGCGTCAAGGCAATGGGTGTGACGGTTGGGGGACACGCGCAGGTCTCCATGAACATTACCAACTTTCGCGTCACACCGATTAGTATGGTGTACGCCGCCGTAAAACAAGCCGCGCTCCATGCCGGGGCACGGCTGGAAGGCGTCGAGATTATCGGCCTGGTGCCAGCGGCGGCGCTGGAGCCAGGCAGCGAATGGATGTCTCTGGCCACCGGCGCGCATCTGCAGGAGCGGACGCTGGAGTGTAAACTGGAATCGCCACTGGCATGGCCGTGATGCGAGAGGGGCAGAATCGAAATTCCATTGAGATGCGCGTCATGAAACCACAGCCGTTATTCGCCGCGTGTAGTTGTGAAGAGGCTGTTTGCATTTGCCGGGGCTTTGAATTTTTCAAGGTTTCGTAACGAAGGAGAGACGCAATGAAATGTTCCAAAGGTATTTTTCGCCACCTGTCTATTTTTGCTGTTGCGGGAGGGTTGTCCCTAACTGCGATGGCCTCTTCCCTGGCCACGCAGTCCCAGGCCGCGATTCCTTTTGATGTGCAGCAGTTGATTGTGGTGGATTATCAGGCGATGTTGAATTCCAGCATCGCCATGCAGCTACGCAGCAAAGTGCTGCCGCCGGAGTTGAAAGGATTGCAGGATGCGTTAGAGCACTCTGGCATGAACGTGGGCCGGAGCATTGACCAGCTCGCCTTTATCTCCTTTCGTGACCCGAAGACGCATCAGTTGAGCATTGTGGGCATCGCCAGTGGACAATTTCCGATCACGGATATCCTTGCTGGCTTCAAGAAGAGAAAAATAAAGGGCACAAAGATTCGCAACACCATCATCTATCCGATGGGCAGCAGCATGGAGGTTGCATTTCTGGAGCAGACCACCATGCTCTTTGGCGCGCTGGAATCGGTCAAAGCCTCGTTGAATGCGCGAGATGGAATCACGCCCAGTTTTTTAACCAACAGCGACATGCAGAACCTGCTCCCCGTCACGCAGAACGACGCGGTCTGGAGCATTATGGATTCCAAGGGTACGCAGACGATGATGCAATCCGTGATGGGACAGGCTGCGCAGGTGGCCGATTACGACACGGTGAAGAAGCGGCTGCTCGGCTCGCGGTATTCGATGGACTTTGAGCATGATGTCAAATTCAACCTGGATGTGATGACACCCGATATCATGTCTGCGGCAACGATGTCGTCGTTGCTGAGCGCAGCGGCTCTTTATAAGAAGATGGGCGCTACGCCTGCGGAAAAAACGGCCATAGATGACACGCATATCACCAGCACGGGCAGCACGTTGCAGGTGCGTTTTTCTGCATCGGACAGTGATTTTGGGACGCTGCTGAATTCAGACCTTTTCCAGTCCGTGATTCACTGATATGTGGCTCCCTTGATGGTGGATATCATGCTTTTGATGTGGCCATTCGTTCAGGGGGGCCGTCTGGATTTCATCGTCGGTAAGCACGGTGTGGATGCGGTACGGAACAGCATCGATCAGCGGTTCCCTGGCTTGGTGTCCGTAGCGCCGCTTTCCACTCTCTGGAAAAGCATGCGCCATCTGTTTCCGGGACTATACAACTACCGCGCCAAGGATTTGTAATTCACGCTGCGCTGCTCCACCGTCTCCTCGGAGCTTTTGTCGCTCGCATCGCTCGGATGATGTACCAGCAGCGTGCCGCGCAGCATGTAATAGCCCTCATCTTCGCGTGTTTGTCCGGGGCCGCGCACAATGGTTCCGCGGAAGGAGTACCAGATGCCATGCACCACCTTGGTTTCAAACTGCAACTGGTCGCCATCCACCGTTGTGTGATCGAAAAAATATGTCAACGGCGTGTTGCTGTCGGTCTCCGCATCTCCCCGCCGCGAGATGTATCCGCTCAATCTTCCACGATCAATGTCAATTTCAATCGACTCGCTACGGCGATCGAAGGCATACGCGCCGGAGACATCCCTGGGCAGCGCCAATGCTTGTGCAGGGGATTGCGTCGAGGGGGGCGAAGCCAACTGCGCCAGTCCAGAGTTTGGCGCGCGCTGGAGTAACCCCGGTGCCTGCGCTGTCTGCGCTTGTGCCAAAAACATCGACCATCCTCCACTCCAGAGCAAAGCAAACACCAGCAACGCGATGACAGAATGCCGTCCTGTCCATCTCCGGTTGTCGCAACGTCTTTGCGGACGAGGGATCGGCATACTTTTCCGCCTACTTTCCAGTCTCATCTTCACGCGGGTTTCCCTGCGCGTCCAGGGTTGGCAAAAACGGATCGAGCGCCTCAGGAATCACATGCCCGGTGCGAATGCTTTTTGGCCGGGGCATGATATCCATGCGCATTAGAATCTTGCGGGCCAGGCCAGTCAAGGGGATTTCCAGAAGTGTTTCTGCATTGGCCCATTGCTGGATCGGATGTTTCTCCAGCATCTCTTTCGTGGGCCGGATAAATTCATACACGCCCACATAATGGTTGGTTTTGGTGATGACATGGCGCACGCGCAAGACCGGCTCCATCTTCTCCACAACGCTCAGATCCACCTCTGGCAGCTCCCACATGTCCGGCATCTGCGCGGCATCGGAGGGTCGTTGTTGCAGCAGCACCTCCACCTTGCCGCGTTGTTTGGTCTTGCGCTGCACCAACCCATAGGCAGTCTGGCGACTGCGCAGCCTCGTGCGCGGAACCGTTGGGTGCTCCCCTTGCGTGCGACAAATCTCCTGTATCGGACACTTGTCGCAGCGGGGCCATTGCGGATGACAGACGGTCGCGCCCAGCTCCATCATGGCTTGATTGAAGGTTCCCGGCTGCTCCTTTGCCAGTATCTGCTCGGCGGCAGTGCGGATGCGCCCCGGCGTGGGCAGCTTCCCATCTTTCGTTACCCCCAGCAGTCGCGTCACCACGCGCTCCACGTTGCCATCGACCACGGCCACGGCTTCCCCAAACGCAATGCTGGCGATGGCCGCCGCCGTGTAGTGGCCGATCCCCGGCAACTGGCGCAGCGCATCCGCCGTTCGCGGCAAGGCACCGGAGTGTTCCTGCATCACAAATCGAGCAGCGCGATGCAGTAAACGGGCACGCTTGTAATAGCCCAAGCCACTCCAATGGGCGAGCACGGCTTCTTCCGGGGCGAGAGCCAGGGATATTAATGTCGGAAAGTCTGCAATAAATACGCGGTAGCGCTCCACCACGGTAGCCACCCGCGTCTGCTGGAGCATGATCTCCGATATCCAGATGCAATAAGGATCCCGCGTGCGTCGCCAAGGCAGGTCGCGGGCGTGCAGCGAGTACCACCAAAGCAATGATCGGCGGAGATTCTGCATCTTCCGCTCATAAAAAACCACAGGAGGCATACGTTGATTGTAGTCGCGCCAGCCTGGAACCGCAGCTATGACCGCATACGACCAAGGCCGCCTGTTTGGGCGGCCTTGGTCGTGTATTCCATGCAAGCTTCCGGGTCGGGCTAATCGCTCATCACCGGTTCTTCCACTTCTCTCGCGAATTCCGCCTTTGAGGCAGACTGGAGTAGCGCGTCGATGGCCACAAAATCTCCCTGTGACTTCTCGCCCAGGATATGCTCCCGATAGAGCCGTTCCATTCTCGCATTTTCTGCATCCTGTTTCGCCTTGGCATCGCGCGCCATTACCTTCTCCTGGCGCGCATTCTTGGCAATGCCCAGCTTATCCAGAGTGTCATTCGCCGCAGCATGAACGTGTTGTTCGTTCAACGTCAGCGAGTGTTTCACCTCGCCCAGATTTACCTTGTGCCCTCCGGCAAAGATTTCATGCCGCCCATGCTCCTCATACCATTTGGTCAGCGTGGCCGTCATGTGCATCTTCTCAATAATGTTGCGCCAGCCCACGCCCGTGTTGTACGCGCAGAAGGAAATTTCCCCCTCTTGTGTCGCGTATGGGATGATGCATTGCTCGGTGCGGCGGAAATCGTAATTGAATAAATCCTGGAACCACATGCCCGCGATGAACAGGAAATTCCAACGATCCGCGCGGCGTTTCTGGATGTCTTCCATCGTGCGATTCCCCGTGATAGAGCCGTAATTACGGCCTGTCACCTCAAAGCTCTTGTCGAATTTCTCCAGCATGTCTTTAATCCGAAAATGTGTTGGCGCTTTGAATGGATCGTAGTTGCGCAACAATGCCAGCGCCACGCCCAGAATTGACAGAAACTTTCCGCGCGCCGCATCGTTGATCCTGGCCACGTCCTTGGCCAGCCGATCCGCATTGACGAAGGCTGTCACCGGAACGGCCTCCTTGGTTTCCTTGTCGATCATCAAGGCCATGCCGATGCCGCAATTGGGATGGCACCCGCAGGCGAGATGGCCCCAATCCTGGTTCGGGCCATGCACCATATCCGCCCAATCCGAGAAGGTGCTCATAAAGCTGATGGGGAACCAGTCGCGTGTTGGCTCGCCCAGGCCCGTCTGATTTTTGACATCGTGCGCCATGTGGCTCAGCGTGTAGCGCTGCGCTGTGCGGCGTTCGTCCGTGATGGCCTCATCGCGCCCGGTAAAAGAAACGGGCTGAAAGCTCAGAAAGTTAATGGTCTTGGGATTGTCGATCGCAAACTGAATAATGCGGCCCACCTGCTCATTGTTGATGCCGTTGATGATGGTGGTCACTGGAGCGATTTCCACTCCGGCCTCGTGTAAATTGTGAATGGCCTGAAGTTTTACATCGAACAGGTTGCCCACTTTGCGATGCGAGTTGGCGGCATTGCCGATGCCATCGAACTGCAAGTAGGCATAACGCAACCCGGCTTTTGCAGCGGCACGACAAAATTCCTTGCTCTTGGCAAACTCAATGCCATTGGTCGCCGCCTGTACGGATTCGTACCCCAGCTTGCGCGCGTAGGCCACCGCGTCCAGAAAATAAGGCGACAGCGTTGGCTCACCGCCAGAAAATTGCACCGACATCTGGCGCTTGGGCTTGATGGAGATCGCGTTGTCCAGCAGGGTCTTGATCTCATCCCATGTCAGTTCATGTACAAACCCAACCTGGTTGGCATCCATGAAACACGGGTCACACATCATGTTGCAGCGATTGGTCAGGTCAATGGTCAGCACCGAGCCACGGCCATGCGTGATGGTTGAGCTGCCGTGTTTGTGCAGCTTTTCGTCATTGTGGGCGCGAATGTCACGGCCAGGAAAAACCTCTTCCAGATGCTTAAAGAATGCCGGATCAATGGACATTACATCTTCAAAATGTCCATGCTTTGGGCAGTCCTTCACCATGAGGATTTTCCCATCGCGCTCGATGATCTGTGCCTTGATCTCGCCCACTTTCTCATTCAGCAGCACCTCATGCGGCACCTTGCCGTCAACAATCTGCCGGCGTATCTCCGGTACGCACTTTGGGCACAGCGAGTCGGTTGTGCGCGGCCAGCCGAGTGGCGGCTTTTCCTTCTGATATGACTTCAATAGTGGCTTGTCCGACCACTTGGGGGTAAAGGAGGCATTTGGGCGGATGCTATTCAGCTTATCGAAGATCACCCAACTGCCACGAGCAGCAAAAGTCACTAATTTTTCAGCATATTTTATGGCTTTCGACATTTTCATCGTCCTCCTGAAGTTTGGCAGTCGGTTCCACCGATACACTGGCATGGATCAACTGCGGTGAAACAGCGATTCGGCGCAAACCCAAAACAAAGAGGCACCCCGCCCGTCGCTTGATTATGCTGGACACAAAAGACCGGACACCCTTCCCCAAAGGGGTACAGCCAGATTCTTCATTGAAAAACCTCCACTATTAAGACGCAAAAAACTGCGCCAAGTTGCAAACTTTTGCGCCAAGCTGCGGGGAACGCAAGACGAACAGCCTTTTGTGGTTCCCCGGCTTTTTACAGATGCCGAATCCAGCAAAGCAAGCAAACAAGGGACGCGCTCACGCGGAACGGCTGGCGTGGGATATCGAGCGCGTTCCAGGCTCAATTGAGAGCGAAACACGCCTCTCTAATTTTATTTTCTCTTTTATTGGTGTCAAGCTGTCAAGACTTACATTCAGAGCTTCCTTTATCCGTCCATCTGTTCGATCTGAAGCAGTTGCCGCTTGCGCGCAATCCCCCAGCGATAGCCGGTTAGTTTGTTATTGGAGCCGAGAACGCGATGGCAGGGAATCAAAATCGCAACGGAATTCTGCGCGCAGGCGCGGGCCACGGCGCGTACTGCGGTTGGCTGGCCGATGGCGGCAGCCACCTGTGCATAGCTGGCCGTCTGGCCGCGCGGAATTTGCTGCAATGCCTGCCAGACACGCTGCTGAAAGGCCGTCGCGCGAACATCCAGCGGCAGGGCTGTGGACAGGGGATGCTCAGAGAGTTGCGAAAGCACTGCGGCCAGCGTTTCGGCCAACGACTTTGTATCGCGTTCCAGAGTCGCGCGGGAAAATTCCTGCCGTAACTGCATCTCCAGTTCTGCCGCGCTCTCGCCCAGGAAAACGGCACAGATTCCTCGCTCTGTCGCGGCAACCAACATCTGTCCAAGCGGGGAGATGCCCACAGCGTAGCGAATGGTGAGCGTGGGAACGCGCTTGTTTGGCGAATGGCGGGACGGGTCTGGGCGCGCAGGCATCAAGGATTTCACGGGAAACAGTATGACATAGCCGGGAAGAAGTTGGCTTTCATGCAAAGCTTCCACGCAACAAAAGGCAGACGGATTCCGTCTGCCTTTTGTTGCTGCGGATAGCGGAATTTACTTCCTTGCGCCTGCCAGATCAGCCTTCAATCCAGCCTGTTCGCGCAGAGTTTTGGCCTTGTCCGTCGCCTCCCAGGTAAAGTCCGGGTCGGTGCGGCCAAAGTGACCATACGCCGCCGTTTTGCGATAGATGGGACGACGCAGGTTCAGGCCTTCCATAATCGCCTTGGGGGTCAGTTGGAAGTTGGCGCGAACCAGCGCTTCCAGCTTTTTCGATTCGATGACCCCGGTGCCGAAGGTATCAACCAGCACACTGATCGGCTCCGCCACGCCGATGGCGTAGGCCAACTGCACTTCGCAGCGCTCGGCCAGGCCCGCCGCCACAATATTCTTAGCAATGTAACGGGCCATGTACGCTGCGGAGCGATCCACCTTTGTCGGGTCTTTGCCAGAGAATGCGCCGCCGCCGTGA
Source organism: Acidobacteriota bacterium (assembly GCA_021810625.1). GTDB lineage: Bacteria > Acidobacteriota > Terriglobia > Terriglobales > Acidobacteriaceae > JAJZIJ01. The sequence continues at coordinate 38,648 of JAJZIJ010000010.1, read as the reverse complement.
CGTCCCATGCCGCCGTAGGTATCCACGATGATCTTGCGCCCGGTCAATCCGGTGTCGCCCATTGGCCCGCCAATGACGAAGCGCCCCGTCGGATTGATGTGGTACTTGGTGTCGGCATCGAGCAGGCTGGCCGGGATGGTCGCCTGAATGACGTGCTTGAGAATGTCGGCGCGCAGTTGCTCATTGCCCACCGTCTCCGCATGTTGGGTGGAGATGACGACGGCATCCACGCGAACTGGCTTATTGTTGGCATCGTACTCTACTGTGACCTGGCTCTTGCCATCGGGTCGCAGGTAGTTCAACATGCCGTTCTTGCGAACTTCCGACAAGCGTTGCGTCAGCTTGTGCGCCAGGGAGATCGGCGTTGGCATCAACTCCTCGGTCTCGTTGGTCGCATAGCCGAACATCATGCCTTGGTCGCCAGCTCCGCCGGTATCGACACCCATCGCGATGTCGCCCGATTGCTTGTTGATGGTGGAAATGACGGCGCAGGTGTTTGCGTCAAATCCGTAGAGCGCGTTGTCATAGCCAATGGAGGCAACGACACCGCGCACCAGCGATTGAAAATCAACATAGGCGCGGGTGGTAATCTCTCCGGCGATTACAACCAGTCCAGTGGCCGTGAGAGTCTCGCAGGCAACGCGGCTCTGGGCATCCTGTTCGAGACAGGCATCGAGAATGGCGTCAGAAATCTGGTCGGCAATCTTGTCGGGATGGCCTTCGGTAACGGACTCAGACGTAAATAAGAAACGATCCCGCTGTAACAAAACTGAGTTCCTCCTCAAGTGAGGGATGCTATGCGCGTCAGCGCTGGTGTCTGCATCCACAAGGGCAAGACGACCGACCCCATTGCAGGCCGTCGCATCCCCAGCCTCTAGGGTATCAAAACAGCGCGGGCAGTATCCAGGAATGGTGTCTCAGTTTGAAATATCCGCCTTGGTTGGAGAGCGGATCTCTGGTTATTGGTCACACCGACAATGCGACGCGCAGACTGTGTACAACTTCACTGTGCGACGTCGGCTTAAGGAAGCTCTGATCAAGTTCCACGGCTGTCCCTCAGGGGCTAAAGCCCGCGCTCATTTCAGATGCTTATGGCGGGACTAAAGTCCCGCCCCTTCAAAGTTCCGACTTGTGCAGAGCTTCCTTAAGCTATTCTGAAGGTCTGCGCGGGAGGTTTTGTAGCATGGCGAAGCTCGTGTATGAATTGAACCAGTCCCTGGACGGCTACGTCGATCACGAGAAATTGGGGCCACCCCGTCCCGCCCTCTTTCGTCATTTCATTGAGCGGGTGCGCGGCCTGACGGGCATGGTGTACGGTCGCGGCATGTACGAGGTAATGCGTTATTGGGACGATGACCTTCCGGAATGGGATGCTGCGGAACGCGACTTCGCTGCGGTATGGCGGGCACAGCCGAAGTGGGTTGTGTCGCGTTCGTTGAAGTCGGTAGGCCCCAATGCCACACTCATCGAGGATGACTTCGAGGCGGTGATAGGTAGGCTGAAGATTCAGCTAGACGGGGAGATTGAAGTTGCCGGGCCAGTCCTGGCCGGAAGCCTGACCACCCTTGGTCTTATTGACGAGTATCGAATCTACCTCCACCCCATCGTGCTCGGTCGTGGCAGGCCATTCTTCACTGCCCCCCGGCCGCCGCTCCGCCTCGTGGCCAGCGATCAAATTGCCGAGGGCGTGATTCGGTTGACATACGTTCCTGCTTAATCGCGCAACGTGTCCGACGAACTGTGCCGACTCGTCAAACTGAGACACGACCTCCAGGAAGTGTGCCAAAGGATGCAGTCAACGAGAAAGATGAGACGAGGGCCGAGGGGGTTTGGCAGCTAGGGGTTGGACAGGTGACGGGCGAGAATCTTCCGCGTCAGACCCAGCGTTGGTGGTGGAGATTGCTGGTGGGGAACTCTGCGCGCTTGTCGCGCGGACATGCAGGTAGCTCCAGACAAACCAGCCGAGGCTGGCCAGCAGCAGCAGGAGCACACCGACCCCAGTCCAGCGCAGGTGCGTGGAGTGTTCGGACGACGGCACGCGGTTGTTTGAGATATTGATGGCAAACGAGGCCCAACTCCGTGTATCGGACGGGGACGCAGACTCACAATGCGCCTCCAGATATCGATGAATCCACTCGTCTTCATCCAAGCCCAGGCAGCGAACGTATCCTCGTACAATGCCTTTGCTGAGAATGCCGCCCGGAAGTTGATCGAAGCGCTCTGCCTCCAACGCCCGTAGACTGCGTACCGTTACTTTGGTTGATGCGGAGATATCCTCCAGCGTGATTCCACGCTGCTCACGTTCCTGCCGAAGCAACTCTCCGAAGCAGTGATCGGGATGGACAGAGGCACTCACACGGATAACTCACACGAAAATTAGAGGTCATTACTCCCGCAGAGTAAGACTTGCACCATTCCAAGGTCAAACAAATAAGGAACAATTATCGCGCGACTGTTGACAAGATAGGTTCCGCCCTGCGCTTCTTGGGCAATTAAACTATCGGCAAAATTCTGTGGAAAACCAGCCATTGCTGTGTAAAAGTGCGGATGGCAGGAATTCTCTATACTGGTTAAGGGCACGGAGACAGGAAGCAATCATGAACAAATTGATTCTCGGAAATTTGCTGCATCGTCCGTTGCGTTCGCTGCTGAGCCTCTCCGCCGTGGCCATTGAGATCGCGATGATTCTCTGCATTACGGCAGTCATGCTGGGCATCTTGAACGACAACAAGGCGCGCACCGACGGCATTGGCGCGGACATGATCGTGCGTCCGGCCAACGCCAGCTTTCTGGCGGGCTTTGGAGGCGCGCCTGTCCCGGCAAAGATCGCCGATGTGATCGCCAGGCTGCCCCATGTGAAGGTGGCTGCGCCGGTGATTGTGCAGTTGACCACGGGAAGCTCTGTGGAGAATATCTATGGCATTGATTATCCGAGCTTCAATGCGCTGCGTCCCTTTGTGTTCCTCTCCGGCACGCCCTTTCAGGGGCCGAATGACGTGATTGTCGATGACTATTTTGCCCAGAGCGATCATGGGCGCAAGGTCGGCGATACCATTCAGATTCTCAAGCATCCGTTCCGCATCTGCGGCATTGTGGAGCACGGCAAGGGCGGACGAAAGTTTATTCCCATCACAACGCTGGGCGCGTTGACGGGCGCGCCTGGAAATGCCTCGCTCTTCTACCTGCGCACGGAGGGAAAGCCCTACGAGCAACAGGTGAAGCAGGAGATTCTGGCAACCCCCGGCATGGGACAGTATCAGGTGCAAACGACGGAAGAGATGCTCTCGCAGTTGACCCCGGAACGTATCCCCGGTTTCAACATCAGCCTGCATGTGGTCATCGGCATCGCCATGATTGTTGGATTTTTGGCAATCTTCCAATCCATGTACACAGCGGTGATGGAACGCACCCGCGAGATCGGCATCCTGAAGTCCCTGGGAGCCTCTCGCTTGTATATCGTTTCGCTCGTGATGCAGGAGACCGGACTGCTGGCTGTGGCCGGGGTCGGCGTGGGCATTGCGTTGAGCTTTTTGGTGCGCGTCTGGGTGAGGCGCACCTTCCCGACGATTCCCTTTGTCATTACGCCCCACTGGATGCTTTGGGGCGCGATTCTGGCCTCGGTGGGCGCTCTGATTGGCGCGCTCTATCCCGCCTACAAGGCTGCGCAGAAAGACCCAATCGACGCGCTGGCATACGAGTAGGGATCGAAATTCCCCAACCAGAGCCGGAAGTGTAAAGGATGTGTCGAGACACTCCGTTAAACCCATATCGAGGCGCGATACAGGGAGGCTGGGGCGGTCTGCCAAAGGCTACTGGGGATAGGCTCCCGTGATATAGCCCTCCAGCGCCTGAATGGTTTGCTCCTGACCGGAGATAATCCACTTTACCAAGTCGCCAATGGAAATCACTCCCACCACGGCATCATTTTGTACCACCGGGAGATGGCGAAAATGCTGTTGGGTCATAATGGCCATACATTCATCCACGGTGTGCTGCGGACTTACGAAGATGACCGGGCTGGTCATGATCTGGTGAATAGGGATTTCTCTTGAAGAATAGCCCATCAGGATTACCTTGCGGGCGTAGTCTCGCTCCGATACGATGCCGACCAGTTTGTGGTTGGACATAACCAGCAAAGCGCCGATGTTTTGTTCGGCCATCTTCTCGATCGCCTCGTAGACCGACTGGTCAGGCGCAATGGATACGACTCTGCCTACGCCTTTGCTCTTCAGCACCCGTTCAATTGCGTCGGTAAGTTTCATATAACCTCCTCACCTACTGTGGTCACTGCCGATGTGTCTATCGCGCGCAGCGTGGTTTCGGTCAGAACGGAATCCAAGCCTCCGGTTCGACACCAGCCAATATATTCCCTTTGGAGGATGTTGGACTGGCTGATTTGTGGATGGAACGAGTGGGTTCCCTTTATGGGCGCAGGGAAATTTTGTGTCAACGTGCATGCGGCTTTGGGTTCTGTGAATGTCGGTTCTCTGTTGCCGCATGAACCCTTCCCAATCGGCTGCTGCGGTTGGAGCGTGGACGTGTTCCCTGGATGGTTTCCGTGTTGAGGTCAGGCGTGAAATCTGGCGCAAGTGCGGGTACAGTGAGAGGAGAACGAACTCCACTGGGAACGAAGAATCCACGAACGGAGAATCCACAATGGTTCGCTGGTTTTTGCGACGGAAGGTCAAAGCCACGGAAAAATTTCTAGGCGTGCCCGCCGACGAGACACGATATATTCTGCGGCATTCGGTCAAAGCACTGCTGGCCTACGGCAGTTTGCAGAAAATCTCTCGCTATCACGGGCCGTTGTCCGCCAATGTCTACTACACGGCCAAAGTTGCGGCCTATCGACAGGAGGATTGTGGAAGCTGCCTGCAAATCACGGTGAATCTGGCGCGGAAAGAAGGCGTTTCCGCAGAGTTGCTGCGCGGTCTGGTGGCGGGACGCAAGGAGATACTGCCGGAGCCACTGCGCGAGGTGTATCAGTTTGCGGAAGAGCAGGCGAACCGCGTGGACAATCCCGAACTGCGCGAACGGCTGCGCCAGCGCTATGGCGACCACGGACTGATCGCGTTGGCGCTGGCCATTACCAGCGCCGGAACCTTTCCGACGCTGAAGCGCGCGCTGGGCTTTGCGACAAGCTGCTCCAGGGTTCAGGTTGAAATCTGATGGTTCGGGATGCGTGGTTGTACGACACGGCGCGGCGCGGCAGGATGTACAGTTGACGAAGATCCTTTACAATGGGCGCATCACGTACACTCGACAGTGAGCGAGGTGTGTCTTCAGCCAGCAGCTCTCAGATCGGATTCGAGCACGGACACGAACGGGGCCGCCCGCAGAGGTGGTCGCATGGCGCGCGGTGGCGCGTGTTCTGCGAAGTCCGCTGGACGCTGCAAGTTGTGCGCTTTTTCCCTCCCGCTGTCGCATCTGCGACGAACCTCTGTTGGATCTTTCCGCCACGCCTGTCTGTCCTGCCTGTTGGCAACATCTCCCCACGCAAACCGCTGCGTTGTGTACGCTCTGCGGAGAAGCGCTCGGCGTGTCGGCTTCCTTCCGGCGCATGGAGCAAACGGCCCGGAACGTTGAGTGCGCGGGGCAATCCGCAACTGAAAATCTCTGCGAACTCTGCCAGCGCCAGCGACCGCCTTTTGTCCATGCCGCTGCGCATGGCGTGTATGAAGGAACGCTGCGGGCGCTGATTCACCTCCTGAAGTACGAAAAGGTGACAACGGTCGCCCAACCGCTGGGGAAGATGCTGGCGCAAGTGATTTGCAGCATTCCCAATCTTCCACAAGTTGTCACGGTGGTGGTCGTGCCGCTCCACCCCGCCAAGGAACGGCAGCGCGGATTCAACCAGACCGCGCTGTTGGCCGGGCATGTCGCGCAGTCGCTGCGACGGAAAGAGCAGCCGCGCCATGAGCAGGGATCGCGGCGATTTGAACTCGCGCTGCGCGCCCTGGGACGCCGGCGCGCCACCGAAAGCCAGTCGGGATTGACTGCGCGCGGACGGCGGCGCAATCTTCGCGGCGCTTTTTTTGTGGCTGAGCCAGAGCGGATTGCTGGCCGCGCCGTGTTGCTGCTCGATGACGTTTACACCACGGGGGCGACGGCTCGCGAATGTACACGCACCTTATTGGCTGCCGGAGCCGCTTCTGTGTTTGTGGCTACGCTGGCCCGGTCGCAGCGCGAGGGCGTGGCCTTCTGGGATGCGCCTGCGATGCAGGGAGCGCATGTGCAATAAGAAATTTTGAGTGCAAAGGGGGAAGGGATGTCGTTCGGAAAATCAGTGGTTCATGCGCGCAAGCAAAAGTCTCTGGCCAAGTGCCACACGCTGCATATTGAATCGCAGAGCGTGCGCGCGGTCTACGGCCCAACCTCCGGCCCGGTGGCCATGCAGACGCCTGTGCTGGTGCTGAATGCCTCCTACGAGCCGATCAACATCTGTGGAGCGCGGCGGGCGCTGGTGCTGGTGTTGAAGGGCGTGGCGACGACCGAAGAGGAGCGTAATTTTTCGCTGCACGCTGCGCGGATCAACATTCCCATGCCCTCGGTGATTCGCCTGCTGGAGTACAGGAGGATTCCGCACCAGACGCGGGCGCTGTCGCGCAAAAATATCCTGCTGCGGGATCGAAACACCTGCCAGTATTGTGGCATCGTTCTGGCTGCCGGAGAATTGACGCTGGATCATGTGATTCCGCGTTCGCGCGGCGGTCAATCGACATGGGAGAATCTGGTGGCCTGCTGCCACGCCTGCAATCGAAAAAAAGGCAATTCCATGCTGCATGAATTGGTTGATCTGCAATTGCAGCGCGAACCGCGTCCGTTTTCCCTGCATACCAGCCGCCACATCATGCGCATGATTGGCTCCTCGGATGCGCGTTGGAAAAAGTATCTGTTCTACTGAAATCCTCCCGGATGCAGTCAGGATACGAATGAGGAAAATCTATTCGCGTTCGATGATTGCAATGCACTCTTCCAGAATGTCCAGCGCAATGTCGGCCTCCTCCTGTCGCACGACCAGGGGTGGAGACAGGCGCAGCGAAGTTTCTCCGCAGCCCAAAATCATCAGGCCGCGCTCAAAGGCAAGCTCCTCGATGCGGTTGCGCCATGCGGGGGCAGCCTCGCGTGTCTTTTGATCCCTTACAATTTCAATGCCAATCATCAGGCCGCGTCCACGCGCTTCGCCCACAATGCGATGCTTGGCTGGCCATTGCTGCAAGCGTTGCATCATGGCTGCGCCGACTTTTGCGGCATTGGCCATGCCTTCGCGCTCGATGATGTCTAGCGTGGTCATCGCCGCAGCGATGGCGATGGGATTGCCGCCATACGTTGAGGCATGAGAGCCGGGCTGCCAATCCATGATCTCCGCGCGCGTCATGCAGATGCTCAACGGCATTCCGCTGGCAATGCCTTTGGCGATGCAGACAATGTCCGGCTGGACGCCGGAGTGTTCGATGGCCCACCACTTGCCAGTGCGGCCCACGCCCGATTGCACTTCATCGGCGACCAGCAAAATGCCGTGATGGTCGCAGATGCGGCGCAGTTCCTGCATAAAGATGGTTGGCGCAACAACGTATCCGCCCTCGCCCTGGATCGGCTCAATAAAAATCGCAGCCACTTCCTCCGGCGCCACCGTTGTCTTGAAGAGTTTTTCTTCAATGTAGCGGGCGCAGCCGAGGGCGAATGCTTCTTCCTCCTGTGGGCCGCCGCTACAGCCGCGATAGGTGTAGGGGTAGCGCACATGCGTGATGCCGGGAACCAGTGGAGCGAAACGGCGGCGTTGTTGTGGCTTGGAGCCGGTGAGCGAAAGCGCGCCCATTGTGCGGCCATGAAATGCGCCAAAGAAGGAGAGGATTTGCTGGCGTCCGGTGTGGTAGCGCGCAATCTTCAGCGCGCACTCGACGGCCTCAGAGCCGGAGTTGCCATAGTAAAACTTGTGCGGGCCGGGCATGGGAGCAATCCCAGAGAGCCGCTCTGCAAGCTGCATCATGCTTTCGTAGTAAAAATCGGTGCCAGAGATGTGGATCAGCTCCGTAGCCTGTTTCTGAATGGCGGCCACCACTTCGGGATGACAATGCCCGGTGGAGTTGACAGCGATGCCCGCAGCAAAATCGAGAAACTCGTTGCCATCCACGTCTTCGATGCGTATGCCGCGTCCACGCCTGGCCACCAGCGGGTAGGAGCGCGTATAGCTGGGTGACATCCACTTGTGATCCGCTTCGACGGCGGCCCTGGCCTTTGGGCCGGGCACGGTTCCGCTCAGCTTTGGCCCGAACTGGGCAAACGCAGCGCTTTTCTTGTAAGCACCCAGTTCGTTTTTTTGCATCGTATCCTGCATGATTCGTCCCTCGCAATTCTTTGTTTTGGGTAGTCTGCTTTCCCCGCGAAGGAGTCCGCGCGGTCATGGAAGGCAAAGGCGCATTGGGATCAAATAAAAAATGCGCGATGAAAGATGCGCAGCTAGTCGCAGCCGTAGAGGCTCGGTCGCGTGCGGGCCGGAAGAACACGCAGGTGCTTGCGCGGACACATGCGCCAGACGCGCTCGGTGCGCCACTGACGATGATCCACGGCCCAGATGGGGATATCCCTGTGCATAACGCGAGTATAGCTGGAGAGGCGGAGGTTTGGCATCTATTTTCTGCGCCAGCGCGCGCCGTCTTTGCCGTCTTCAATCAAAATTCCTTTGGCCGCCAGTTCATCGCGAATCTCGTCGCTGCGCGCAAAATTTCTCGCCTTGCGGGCGGCATTGCGCTCCGCGATGCGGTCATCAATCTCGGCATCGCTGAGTGTGTAGGCCGCCAGAGCCTCTGTCGCCGCTGCATCCAGTCGCCCTTCCTGCGTGGCCCATTCCAACGCAAACCGGGCTGCCTCTTCGTCGTGATCTTCCAGCACGCAGAAGATTTCATCGAAGCGAGTCAGCACGTTCAGAATGGGTGGTACATCGCCGCTGCGTAGCTCGTTGTGGTCGGCAGCAATGTTGGCGGCGCGTACCAGCTCAAAGATGGCAGCGCGCGCCTGCGCGGTGTTCAGGTCGTCTTCCATTGCTGCGGTGAAGTCGGCCAGAGCTTTTTCCGTGGCCGCAGCCAGCGTGGGGGTAATGCCGGCAGGGAAGTCTCCCTTGTCAAGCCGCTCCACAAAACTCCGCAGCCGCTCGACGGCGTGGGTGGACTCGGTCAGGCCGTCGAAGGTGAAGTTCAAGGGATTGCGATAGGGAACTGAAGTCAGTAGAAAGCGGATCGTTGATGCTTTGTAGCCGCGCAATAGCAGATCGCGCAGCGTGAAAAAATTGCCCAGCGACTTGGACATTTTTTTGCCTTCGACCAGCAAAAAGCGAACGTGCATCCAGTGACGCGCAAAGGTTTTTCCCGTGGCGGATTCCGACTGCGCGATCTCATTTTCATGATGCGGAAACATCAGATCTTCTCCGCCGATGTGCAGATCGAAGCTCTCGCCCAGATACTTCATCGCCATTGCGGAGCATTCAATGTGCCAGCCGGGACGGCCCGCGCCGATGCGCGATTCCCAATAAAATTCCCCCGGCTTGGCCGACTTCCACAGCGCAAAATCGCGGGCGCTGTCTTTGTCGTATTCGTCCACATCGACGCGCGCGCCATCCTCCATGCCGCCCAGGTCTTTCTTTGACAGCTTGCCGTAGCCGGGAAAACTGGCGATGCGAAAGTAATAGGAGCCATCCTCTCCGCGATAGGCTGCGCCCCGCGCCACCAGTTGTTCAATCAGCGTGACCATCTCTGGAATATGCTCGGTGGCACGGGCCAGAAACTCCGGCTGCTCAATGTTCAGCGCCTTCAGGTCTTCCAGAAAAGCGCGCTCATACTTGGGCGTGTAGTCATGGATGGTGACACCTGCCGCCGTCGCATTGCGGATGATCTTGTCATCGACATCGGTAATGTTCATCACATGGCGCAGCGGCACGCCCTGCTGGCGCAGAAAGCGGCGGAGAATATCGACGTGGACAAAGGTGCGAAAATTCCCGATGTGGCCGTAGTCGTAGACGGTCGGGCCACAGGCGTAGATGCGCAGGGGTTGACCGTTGCGCGGTTCCAGCAGCTCGATCTGCCCGCTGAGAGTGTTATGGAGACGTAGAGGCATACGAAGGTTTTATTGTACGGGGTGAGGGCGGAAAATCGTTCCTGAAAGTGAAAAGGGCGTGGCGTTCATGGTTTACAGATTGTGGCCAAGAGCCAGCGAGGGCGCTGCGCTCAACCCTTCAGGCGCGAAGGAGCCAGCGGCCAGCCGGGGCCAGGCTGCTGCGGCAATCATCGCGGCATTGTCGGTGGAGAGTGCGATGGAAGGGAAGGCAAGCGGCAGCCCGCGCTGGTTGGCCTCCTGCATAAATCTTCGCCGCAATTCGCGGTTGGCGGCCACGCCCCCGGAGACAACCAGACTGCGGACATGAAAAGTTTCTGCTGCGGCGAAGGTCTTGCGCAGCAGGTCGTCGATCACGGCGCGTTGGAAGGAGGCAATCAGGTTTAGCGTTTCCTTATCGCAGAGGGCAAGCGCATCCTGCGGCCCTGGGTTTTCGATGGCCGCCAACGCTGTCCGTCGCGCGGTAATCTGCGCTTGCAGATTGCGCGTTTCCACGTAGCGCAGGACGGCGGTCTTCAGACCGCTGAAGGAGAAGAGGAATCGCGGACTCTGTGCTGCTGGCTCGCGATACGGCTTCTGCTTAATGTTGATCGGGCCAAAGGGAACCGCGCGCGCATCGCCGTGTTGCGCCAACCAGTCGATCCACGGCCCGCCGGGATAGCCCAGGCCGAGCAGCTTGGCTACTTTGTCGAAGGCCTCGCCCGCCGCGTCGTCCAGCGTCTTGCCCACGTTGCGATAGTGCCAGACGCCAATGCGTTCTTCAGCAAGGTACAGATGCGTGTGCCCGCCGGAGACGACCAGCGCCAGCAGCGGAGCGGCAATGGCGTTATGTTGCTGGCGCGCCTCCAGCAGCACGGCATGGATGTGACCTTCCAGATGGTTCACTGCAATCAGGGGCTTGTTGAGCGCAAAGGCCAACCCTTTGGCGTACAGGATGCCGACCAGCAGCGCGCCCGCCAGTCCTGGGCCTTCAGTCACGGCGATGGCATCAAGTTGGTCGAGTGTGACGCTGGCCTGTTCGAGCGCGGCGCGCACCACGGGGACGATGTTTTGCAGATGCTCCCGCGAGGCCAGCTCCGGCACCACGCCGCCATAGCGCGCATGGGTGCGTACCTGCGATGCCACTACATTCGACAGCACGCGCGCGCCCGCCTCCACCACGGCTGCCGAGGTCTCGTCGCAGGAGCTTTCAATGCCGAGAATCAGGCCCGTCTTTGCGCCGTGCTGCGAAGTTTCTGACTGCATGTCACCATAGTAGCGGGAGCAGCCCCAATCATGGCAGGTGGAAACATGGCAGGTGGAAACGCCATTCCGGTAGCGCAACGGCAGGCGGCGGCAGCGGCGATTGTGCATACGCTGCGCGCTGCGGGATTCGCCGCGTACTTTGCCGGGGGCTGCGTGCGCGATCTGCTGCTGGGCCGCGAACCGGCGGACTTCGACGTGGCTACCAGCGCCACGCCGGAGGTTGTACTCGGCATGTTTCCGCGCACGTTCGCCGTGGGCGCGCACTTTGGCGTGGTGTTGGTGGTCGATCCTGTGGACGGCGGAGAGATCATTACCGAAGTTGCCACCTTTCGCAATGACGGCGCGTACAGCGATGGTCGCCGCCCGGAGTCGGTGCGCTATACACAGTCGCCACAGGAGGATGTGCAGCGCCGCGACTTCACGCTCAACGGCATGTTGCTTGACCCGGAGTTGCTGCGGCAGGGCGTGGATGTGAAGGCCGCAGTGCTGGATACGGTTGGCGGCATCGCCGATCTCGAAGCTGGAATCCTTCGCGCCATTGGCGATCCCATGCGCCGCTTTGCGGAAGACAAGCTGCGAATGCTGCGGGCGATTCGCTTTGCCGCGCGTTTTGGATTCACCATCGACGCGGCCACCTTTGCCGCCATCCGCGCCACCGCGCCGCAGGCGCATCACGTCAGTCAGGAGCGCGTGCGCGACGAGCTGACGCGCATGTTGATCGAGGGGGCGCCGCGCCGCGCCTTTGAGTTGCTTGATGCCACGGGCCTGTTGCGTGAGGTGCTGCCGGAGGTGGCGCGATTGCAAGGGGTCGAGCAACCGCCGCAGTTTCATCCCGAAGGCGATGTCTGGACGCACACGCTGCTGCTGTTGGACAATCTGCCCGCAGGCGCTTCGCCCACGCTGGCTTGGGGAGCTTTGCTGCATGACATTGGCAAGCCCGCAACCTTTCGCCGCGCGCCGGATCGCATTCGCTTCGATGGCCACGTCGAAATTGGGGTACGCATCGCCGAGGATGTTTGCGCGCGCTTTCGCATGTCGCATGAGGAGACAGCGCAGATCGTGGCGCTGGTCGCCCACCACATGCGCTTTGGCGAGGTGGAGAAGATGCGCGCGGCCACGCTCAAGCGTTTTCTGCGGCTGGATCGCTTCCCGGAGCATCTGGCGCTGCATCGCCTGGACTGTCTTGCGAGCCACCGGGATTTGCGCCTGTACGAATTTGCGAAACATCATTTTGAAACGATCCCTGCGCAGGAGATTCGTCCGCAGCCCTTGCTGACCGGGCATGATCTGATCGCGGCAGGATTTCGTCCCGGCCCGGCATTTCGGGAGATGCTGCTGCGCGTGGAGGATGCGCAACTTGAAGGTCGAATTCACACCCGCGAAGAGGCGCTGGCGCTGATTGTTGGCGCAAATCCGTCAACGACGGAGTAGACTGTCACGGACATTCCACACGGCAGGAGAGTATAGACATGCGCGTTTGCAAGTTGTTGTTTACGGTTTCCTTTCTTTTTGTTGCCGCCTTCGTTCTTCACGCCCAGAGCGGCCTCCAGCAGGTTTCGCTGGATGGCGCGTGGCAGTTTCGCCAGACCTCCGGCGACGCGCATCCGGGAACCGCCGATTGGCACGCCGCAACGGTGCCGGGAGTTGTGCAGACGGACTTGCTTGCCAATCATTTGATCCCCGATCCGTTCTATCGCGACGATGAATCCCAACTGCAATGGATCGGCCTTGCCGGATGGGAGTATCAGCGCAGCTTTACGATCCTGCCGGAGCAGATCCATCGCCGCCATGTGGAATTGGTCTTTCATGGTCTGGATACCTTCGCCAAGGTCTACATCAATGACCATCTTGTGCTGTCGGCGGACAACATGTTTCGCTCCTGGCGCGTGGATGTTCGCAGTCAGTTGCATGTGGGGAACAATCAGATTCGCATCGCGTTTGCCTCGCCGATTTTGGCCGCGCTGCCGGAGGTGAAGGCGGAAAAATATCCGCTGCCCGCCAGCGATGCTTCCCAGTGGAGCAAACCTTTCGGTGTCGCCACGCAGAATTACACGCGCAAAGCCCCTTACAACTATGGCTGGGATTGGGGGCCGCGCTTTCTGACCATCGGCATCTGGCAGCCAGTGGAATTGCAATTCTGGGACGAAGCGCGCATTGACAGCGTGTATGTCCGCCAGCGGGATGTGGCAGCCGCAGCCGCCAATCTGAGCGTGGAAGCGGACATCCTCGCCAGCGGCCCCAGGCGCGTCAGCGTTGCGTTGACGCAGGGTCGTTGGTGGCCACAAGGCAAGGCCGACTCCGCTGCTGTGACGGGGAAACAACAACACGTTTTCCAGCAGGTCTGGCTGCATGAGGGCGAAAATCACATTGTTTTTCCGGTCAACATCCAGCATCCGGCGCTGTGGTATCCGAATGGATATGGGGCGCAGAATCTCTACCGCTTTCAGGTTCTGGTCAGGGATGGCAAACGCGCTGTGGACATGCGCGAGGTTCACACCGGGCTGCGCAGCGTTGTTTTGCAAAGGATCAACGACAAGTGGGGCCGGAGCTTTACGTTCGTCGTCAACGGCATTCCCATCTTTGCCAAGGGCGCGGACGTTATTCCGCTGGACAGTTTTCCCACGCGGGTGACAGAGGAACAGATGACGACGCTATTGGCCTCGGCACGCGAGGCCAACATGAACATGCTGCGCGTCTGGGGTGGCGGATATTATGAGACGGATCGCTTTTACGAACTCTGCGACCAGATGGGCCTGATGGTTTGGCAGGAGTTTATGTTTAGCGATGCCATGTATCCGCACAACGCGGCCTTTCTTGCAAGCGTGCATCAGGAGGCTATCGATCAAGTCCGGCGGCTGCGGAACTACGCCAGCATCGTTCTCTGGTGCGGCAACAACGAGATTGAGGAAAGTTGGCCTTCCTGGTACAAGACGTTCGCGGCCACGTTGCCCAAAGATGTGGAGCAGAACATCTGGGGCGGCTACATGCATCTCTTCAGCGGCATTCTTTCGCAGGTGGTGGCGCGGTATGCGCCGGGATCGGCCTACTGGCCTAGTTCTCCGAGCAATGACTTTACCGCTGCCGAAGGCAATGACCAATATGGTGACGCGCACTACTGGGCCGTCTGGCATGGTCGCGCTCCGTTTGCCGCGTATGCAGATCAGTACCCACGTTTCATGTCGGAGTACGGTTTTCAATCTTTTCCTTCAATGGCGACCATCGACAGCTTTACGCTGCCGGAGGATCGCGCGCTGCTCTCGAAGGTGATGCTGGCCCACCAGAAGAACAAGGAAGGCAACCAGATCATCAAAACGTACATGCAGCGGGAGTTTCCCAATCCCAAGGATTTCCCTGCTTTTGTTTACGTCAGCCAGGTGTTGCAGGCCGAGGGAATCAAATTTGGCGCTGAGCATTTGCGCCGTAATCGTCCGCATGTGATGGGGTCGCTCTACTGGCAGTTGAACGATTGCTGGCCAGTGGCCTCGTGGGCCAGCATGGATTACTACAATCGCTGGAAGGCGCTGCAATACTATGCCAGGCGTTTTTATAACGACGTGCTGGTCAGCCCGCATGTGCGGAATGGGCAGGTGGCCATCGCCGTTGTCTCCGACCGCGTGCAGCCCTTCGATGCCACGGTGTACGCGCAGGTGATGGACTTCTCCGGCAAAGTGCTCGTGGACAAACAATGGCCGGTGCATGTGGCTCCGCTGGCAGCGCAGGAGATATGGCGCGAGGCGCAGGCGCAGTTGCTCCAGGGGCTTGATCCCAGCCGGGTTTTTCTGCATACGGAGATTGTGGCGAATGGGGCAACGCTGAGCAGCAATACTCTGTACTTTCTGCCCTTCAAGGATTTGCATCTGCCTGCCGCGCAGCTACAGATTCAATGGACGCAGGTACAGGGAGCGCCTGCCGTTACGCTGCGTTCGACAACGCTGGCGCGGGATGTGAATCTGGACTTTGGCGCGCTGGATGTACAGCCCGCAGATAATTTCTTTGATCTGCTTCCGGGCCAATCGAAGACGATTGTGCTGCAAACCAAAGTATCGTTGAGCGCGTTGCAATCGGCGCTGCATGGGATGTCTTTGACGGATGCCTTTGCGCCGCCGGCTCCGGCCTCCAGCGAAAAAGCATTGCGATAAACAGAAGAACGGGCAGCGACGAATATCGCTGCCCGTTCCCTGTTGTGTTGGTTGCGGATTACTTTGCGGCGTGCTCGAAGCGCTTGTTGACTTCGTCCCAGTTCACGGTGTTCCACCAGGCGGCCAGATAATCGGCGCGGCGGTTCTGATACTTCAGATAGTAGGCATGTTCCCAGACATCGTTGCCAAGGATTGGATACAGCCCCTGCGACAGGGGGTTGTCCTGATTCGGCGTGGTCAGAATTTTTAGCTTGCCGCCTTCAAAGACCAGCCAGCCCCAGCCGGAGCCAAACTGCTTGGTGGCTGCCTCGTTGAACAGCTTCTTAAACTCATCGAAGCTGCCAAAGTCCTTGGTGATCTGCGCGCCGATTTTGCCGGTCGGCGCGCCGCCGCCCTGAGGCTTCATAATCTGCCAGAACATCGTATGGTTTACATGTCCGCCACCATTGTTGCGAACCACGGCGCGGATGTCCTCCGGCACGGTGTTCAGGTTGCGCAGCAGGTCTTCGGCTGCGTGCTTGGCCAGTTCTGGATGCTTCTCGATGGCCGCATTCAGGTTGTTGACGTAGGCCTGATGATGCTTGTCGTGGTGCAGGCGCATGGTGGTCTCGTCGATGTGTGGCTCCAGCGCGGTGTAGTCGTAGGGAAGGGGTGCAAGTTCGTGTGCCAAGGTGTTCCTCCTGTGCAGATTGTTTCGATTTCTGAATGTTTTGATGGCTGATCGGAGCTGCGCGTCTGCGCCGCCAGTCTGTACTCGTAACTTCTAAGATGCCATTTCCATCCTACATGTCAACCGACATCTCACGTATGTAGATGCCGTCCGTCTCTTCAACAGCGCGTAATTTTACGGAAGCGCATTCATTTTTCAGACGGCAACAGAATTGGTCGGAGAGCGGTACACTGCATTCTGAAAGAAATTGCCTGCTGCATGGACGTGAGTCGGTTCCCACATCGAAATAACGGGTAAAGCTCAGAAGAGAAAGCAAATACTGGTTCAGAGAAAGCAAATACTGGTTCAGAGAAAGCAAATACTGGTTCCAAACAATCTGCCGATGAGGTGTGCATGACGGTACTTTCCCCGGAGTATCACTGGATTCAAGCCGATGGGCCTGCCCACGGCGCGCCCGGCGTAGAGCCACGCTGGACCTCCAGCAAAAAAGATGCGGTTGGCACGGCCTACGCCGCCTCCAGCCGTGTCTGGTACACGCTCTCCCACGGCATTCTGAATGAAATTTATTATCCGACCATCGACCGCCCGCAGGTGCGCGATCTTGGATTTTTAATCACGGATGGCGAGACCTTTTTTCACGAGGTCAAGCGCGATCTGGACAGTGCCTTCGAGTACATCGACAAGGATGCGCTGGCCGTGCGCATCACCAGCCGCAGCCCGGAGGGCCAGTACACGCTGGTGCAGGAGATTATCTCCGACCCGCATTATCCGGTTGTGCTGGTGCATGTGCGCGTTGAAGGCGAACCGTCGCTGCTGGAGCGGCTCAAAGTCTACGCGCTGCTGGCCCCGCACATGGAGGGTGGTGGCGCGGGAAATTCCGCGCGCGCCGTCGAGGTGAATGGCCGCCGGGTTTTGGTGGCGTGGAAGGAACCCACCTCGCTGGCAATGGGCGTGGATTGCGACTTTACCCGCGTCTCCTGCGGCTATGTTGGCCCCAGCGACGGCTGGCAAGACCTGAATGACAATCTGACAATGGATTGGGAGTACGATCAGGCGCTTGACGGCAACATTGCCATCATGGGCGAGATCGACGTTGCGCGTCACCGCGAATTTACTCTGGCCGTGGGCTTTGGCCGGGGACATCATGCGGCCATCTCCAGCATGATGCAGACGTTGGCCACGTCGTTTGACGCGCATCTGGCGCGCTTCATCGAACAATGGCGACGCGCCAAATTTCCCGTGGATCTGACCTCTGCGGCCACCGATGGCGGCCACCTGCTGCGCGTCAGCCGCAATGTTTTGCTGGCCCACGAGGACAAGACCTATCCCGGCGCTTTCATCGCCTCCATGTCGATTCCCTGGGGGCAATCCAAGGGCGACGACGACTTGGGCGGCTACCACTTGGTCTGGACGCGCGACATGGTGCAGAGCGCCACGGCGCTGATGGCCTGCGGGCGCATGGAAACGGCGCTGCGCGCCTTGGTCTATCTGGCTACCACGCAGCGGCCCGATGGCAGCTTCGCGCAGAATTTCTGGGTGAACGGCACGCCCTACTGGACGGGAATGCAGTTGGACGAGGTGGCCTTGCCCATTGTGTTGGCCTGGCGACTTTGGAAGGCGGACGGGTTGGGCAGCTTCGACGTATTTCCTTTTATTGAGCGGGCTGCGGGCTTTCTGGTGCGCCATGCCCCGGTCACGCAGCAGGAGCGTTGGGAGGAAAATGCAGGCTATTCGCCTTCCACGCTGGCTGCGGTCATCACGGGTCTCATCTGCGCCAGCGACCTGGTTCAGGCGCATGGAGCGTCGGAGATGGCCGAGATGCTGGCCGTCTTCGCCGACTGGCTGGAGTCCAATCTGGAAGATTGGACGGTTACAAACGAAGGCGTTTTGCACCCAGAGATCACTCGTCACTACATGCGTATCCGCCCGCCGCAGTGCGGCGATCCCTACGCCAACGCGGATTGCGGCAACGACCGTCTGCATCTTGCCAACCGCGGCCCCGGCGAGCAGTATGAATATGAGGCCCGCGAGGTCATCGACCAGGGATTTCTGGAGCTGGTGCGCTATGGCATCCGCTCGCCCCATGATCCGCTCATCGTCGATTCGCTCAAGGTGGTCGATGCCGTGCTGAAGAGCGAGACGCCCTTTGGCCCCTGCTGGCGGCGCTATAACCACGACGGTTACGGGCAGCGCCATGACGGCGGTCCCTATCAGGGATGGGGGCAGGGTCGCGCCTGGCCGCTGCTTACTGGCGAACGCGCCCATTACGAACTGGCAGCGGGCGCAGATGTGCGTCCACTCATCCGCGCCTATGAACGCTTCAGCTCACAGGGCGGCATGTTGCCGGAGCAGATATGGGACGATCCCGATCTGCCCGATCATGGCATGTATCTGGGGCGACCCTCTGGCTCGGCGATGCCGCTGGCCTGGGCACATGCCGAGTATCTCAAGCTGTTGCGCTCAGTGGTTGATGGTCACATCTTTGACAGCATTCCGGTGGTGGAAAATCGCTATCTGCGAAAGCGTCCGGCGCATACGGTGGAAATCTTCAAGCTCGACCGAAAATTGAAGCGTATTGCAGCGGGCAAGACGCTGCGCATCCTGGCGTTTGCTCGTTTCCGCGTTGTATGGACGGCGGACAACTGGCAGACCGTCAACACCGTGGAGGCCAAACACGCGGGTTATCCCGGCTGTTTTGCCGATATTGTCGCGCGCCCGGATCAGCGAGCGCCCTTGCAGTTCACGCTCTACTGGCCGAAGGAAGATCGCTGGGAAAATGAAAATTACATCGTGGATGTGGATGCGGCACAAGGATAAATCTCAGGATGTATTCCATCCCAGGGCAAAATCTGCGAGTCTATACCAATAGAGTGTTGGCAGGGAAGACTGGAATCAGCGCGGCGCGCGAGCCGGAAACGAGATTTTTTTGAGGAGCCTATGAGCGAACTGGATACTGTGTCGATCAACACGTTGCGGTTTCTGGCTGTTGATGCTGTTGAAAAGGCCAAGTGCGGCCATCCGGGCGCGCCGCTGGGCGATGCGCCCATTGCGTATCTGCTGTTTCATAAGCTGATGCGGCATAATCCGGCCAACTCCGCCTGGAGCAACCGGGATCGCTTCGTTCTCTCCAATGGCCATGCCTCGGCCATGCTCTACTCCGCGCTGCATCTTTCGGGCTACAAGGTTTCTCTGGACGATCTCCAACACTTTCGCCAATGGCACTCCATCACGCCCGGACACCCAGAGCGCGGCGACACCGATGGCGTCGAGGTAACAACAGGGCCGCTGGGTCAGGGTTTGGCGATGGCCGTGGGCATGGCGATGGCAGAAAAGCATCTGGCTGCGCGCTATAACCAGCCCGGCCACAATGTAGTCGATCATTGCACCTACGTGCTTTGCGGCGATGGCGACCTGATGGAAGGCGTTTCGCACGAGGCATGTTCGCTGGCCGGAACGCTTGGCCTGGGCAAGTTGATTTTGCTCTACGACGACAACCTGATCTCGCTGGACGGGCCGACGGAACTGTCGTTTACCGAAGATGTAGCCAGGCGCTTCGATGCCTACCACTGGCATGTGCAACATGTGGCTGATGGCAATGATCTGGCCGCGATTGAGCAGGCCATTGCCGCTGCCAAGGCCGTCACGGATAAGCCTTCCATCATCGCCGTGCGCACCGTCATTGGCTACGGCAGCCCCAAAGCTGGAACCTCCAAGGTTCACGGCGAGGCGCTGGGCGCGGAGGACGTGAAGAAGACGAAAGAAAATCTGGGCTGGCCTGCGGACAAATTCTTTTATGTGCCTGACGACGCTCGCAAGAACTGGGACACAGTTCGTCCGCGTGGCGCGAAGCTGGAAGCCGAGTGGAATGCGCTCTTCGCAAAATACAAGCAGCAATTTCCTGATCTGGCCGCAGAGTATGAGCGCGTCTTTGCTGGCAAGCTGCCTGCTGGATGGGAGGCTAGCGTGCCGAAGTTCGCCGCAGACTCCAAGCCTGTGGCCACGCGCGCGGCGGGCAACACGGTGCTGAATGCGATTGCCGCGAAGCTGCCGGAGTTGATTGGCGGCGCAGCGGATTTGTCCAGTTCCACCAAGACCATCATCAAGGACAGCGGTAATTTCCATCTTGATCCGACAGGCCGAAACATCTTCTTTGGCGTGCGCGAGTTTGGCATGTGCGCCGCTGTCAATGGCATGGCCGCGCATGGCGGCGTGATCCCCTATGGCTCGACGTTTTTCGTCTTCAGCGATTATTGTCGCCCCGCGCTGCGTTTGGCGGCGTTGATGCAGACGCCTTCGCTGTTTGTCTTTACTCACGATTCCATTGGGCTGGGCGAAGATGGGCCGACGCATCAGCCGGTCGAGCAACTGGCCAGTCTACGCGCCGTGCCGGGGCTGGCGGATTTTCGTCCTGCCGATGCCAACGAAACCGCCGCCGCATGGCAGGTGGCCGTGGAGCGTCGCAAGCCAGCTTTCATGGCGCTCTCGCGTCAGGATTTGCCTGTGCTCGATCCGGCCCAGCGCGACATCCTGCAGGGCGTGCGACATGGAGCCTACATCCTGGAACCAGGCGGCGCTTCGCCGGATGTGATTCTTCTGGCCGCTGGCAGTGAGGTCAGTCTGGTGCAGGAGGCCGCTGTAGAACTCAAGTCGCAGGGGATCGTCGCGCGCGTGATCTCCATGCCCAGTATGCGAATTTTTGAAGAGCAGTCGGAGGCGTACAAGGCCAGCATCTTCCCCGATTCTCTCCCAGTGCTGGCTGTCGAGGCAGGCAGCCCCATGTGCTGGTGGAAGTATGTGGGTCGTCATGGAGATGTGATTGGGCTGGATCGTTTTGGCGCCTCCGCGCCGGGAACGATTGTGATGGAGAAGCTGGGATTCAGCGTGGCCAACGTTGTGGCCCACGCGCAAAAGCTGGTGGCACGTTCGCGCGCGCTGGCCAGCGGGAAGGGAAAATAAGCCGGATGAAGATTGCCATTGGATCCGATCACGCGGGCTTCGTGTTGAAGGAAGAGATGCGCAGCTACATGGAACACCTGGGCCATGAGGTGTTGGATCTGGGCGCGTACAACACCGAGCCATCGGATTATTCCGATTTTGCCCTTGCCGTCGGCAAGGCGCTGATGGCGGGCAAGGCCCAGCGCGGCGTGCTCATCTGCGGCTCCGGCGTCGGTGTCTCCGTAGCCGCCAACAAAATTCCCGGTATTCGCGCCGGACTTTGCCACGACACATATTCCGCGCATCAGGGTGTCGAGCACGACGACATGAATGTACTGGTTATGGGATCGCGCATCATCGGTTCGGCGCTGGCTCAGGATATTGTCGCTTCGTACCTGGGAGCGAATTTTCAGAAAAATGAAGAACGTTTCGTTCGCCGCCTGAATAAAGTGAAGGCCATCGAAGCCACCTACATGCAAGCTGCATTGAAATAGTTCGTCGCGCCAGAGAGAGCCATGCTGAACCTTTCGCCGAAGAGTTCAGCTTGTTTTGTGGATGCAAAATAAAACGAAAGAGTCATTCTGAACGCAGCGAAGCGGAGTGAAGAATCCAGAGAATCCCCGCAATGGAAACTCTGTTCTACCCTTCAAAAATAGGGCATCGCTTTTGAATCACTGATTTTTAATCGGCTCCCAGGGGAGAGCAACAGCATGGCGACAGGAAAAATCAGCACACTCCTCTGGGATTGCGGTGGAGTTCTTCTGACCAATGGATGGGATCATCGCGAACGCGCTGCCGTGCTGTCGAAATTTTCTTTAGATCCCAAGGCTTTTGAGCAGCGGCATCTGGAAGTCAACGATCCCTGGGAAAAGGGAGAAATTTCCATTGAGCAATATCTGGAGCGAACCGTCTTTTATACAGCGCGAGATTTTTCCATGCCGCAGTTTGTTGCGGCAATGCAGGCGCAGTCCGTCATTCTATACGCGGAAAATCTTCGCGCGGTTGAGGAGTTGGCGGCATCCAAGAAATACAGGATGGCTCTTCTGAACAATGAGGCGCGTGAGCTGAACGACTACCGCATTCAAACCTTTGGATTGAAGCGATATTTTTTCAGCTTTTTCAGTTCCTGCTACATGGGTCAGCGCAAGCCCGAACCAGATATTTTCCGGCGCGCTCTCGACATTGTGCAGTGCGATCCTGCCGCAACAATTTTTATTGACGACCGCAAGGAGAATGTCGAGGCAGCGTCCCGCCTGGGCATCCAGACGATTCAGATGCAAACCCCCGCGCAGTTGCGGGATGAACTTCGCCGATTTGGTGTTTCTGCCGAACCGGCATAACAGATATTCCTGGAGGGAGATGCAATGGAACTCGGATTGATTGGCTTAGGCAAGATGGGCTTCAACATGGCGGAACGGTTGCGCGAGGGTGGACACAAAGTTGTCGGCTTCGACTTTAGCGCGGAAACAGTCGCCAAACTGACGGCGGCAGGTTCCGTCGGCGTGAAATCACTGGAAGACCTGGTGAAGAATCTGGCTGCGCCCCGCGCCATCTGGATCATGGTTCCCTCCGGCGACCCGGTGGATCAGACCATCGCCAAGCTGGAGCCGCTGATGCAGAAGGGCGACACTTTCATCGACGGCGGCAACTCGAATTACAAGGACTCGCAGCGCCGTCATGCCGCGCTGACCGCCAAGGGATTCAACTTTGTCGATGTCGGCACCTCCGGTGGCGTCTGGGGACTCAAAGAGGGATACAGCATGATGATTGGCGGCGATCAGGCTCCGGTGGAGCGACTGCGCCCCATCTTTGAGACGCTGGCTCCCGCAAAGGACAAGGGCTGGGGCCACGTTGGCCCGGCGGGCGCAGGCCACTTCGTCAAGATGGTGCATAACGGCATCGAGTACGGCATGATGCAGTCCTACGCCGAAGGCTTTTCGATTATGAAGCAGAAGGAGCCGCTGCATCTGGACATGGGACAGATCGCGCAAATCTGGCGCTATGGCAGCGTGGTGCGTTCCTGGCTGCTGGATTTGACGGCGGAAGCGCTCGAAAAAAATCCAAATCTCGATGGGCTGGAAGCCTACGTTAGCGACTCCGGCGAAGGCCGCTGGACGGTTGCTGAAGCCATCGACCTGAACGTCTCCGCTCCGGTGATTACGGAGTCATTGATTCGCCGCATTCGTTCACGGGAAGAGAACAATTACGCCGACCGCATGTTGTCGGTGATGCGTAATGCCTTTGGCGGTCACGCGGTCAAAAAAGCAGAGTAGCGCGCAACTGCGTCGGCGCAACGGGGCCAGCGCGCAACATCCAAGGAGGAAACTAAATATGGCGACGACAGAAGTAAGCATCTCCCCGGAACGATTGCAGGCCGCGCACAGCGCCGAGCGCATTCCCGATCCATGCGTGGTGGTGATCTTTGGCGCATCGGGCGATCTGACCAAGCGCAAGCTGCTGCCCGCGCTCTATCACTTGGAGCAAGGTGGCCTTCTGCCGGAGAAATTCGCCGTGGTGGGCGTGGCGCGCCGTCCGCTGGGAGACGGCTTTGCCGCGGACATGCGCGATGGAATCGTCAAAGGCGGCGGCGTTGAAGCCAACGACCCCAAGCTGGATGGATTTGTTGGCAAGATCAGCTATCACGCCATGAACTTTGACGATCACGATGGCTATGTGAAGCTGAAAGACCTGCTGGATTCCATCGACAAAAAACATGACATTGGCGGAGGCAGGCTTTTTTATCTTGCCACGGCGCCAGATTATTTTGCAGAGATCATTCATCAACTCGGCGCGCATGGAATGTCGCGCGCGGAGAAAAACTGGGTTCGCGTCATCATTGAAAAGCCCTTTGGCCACGATCTGCAATCGGCGCGGGAACTCAACGACGATGTCAACCAGATATTTGCCGAGGATCAGATATTCCGCATCGACCATTACCTGGGCAAGGAAACGGTGCAGAATATCCTGGTCTTTCGCTTCGCCAACGGAATTTTCGAGCCGCTCTGGAATCGAAATTTTATCGACCATGTGCAAATTACCGCAGCCGAGAGCATGGGCATCGAAGGGCGCGGCCCATTCTATGAAGGAGCAGGCGCGCTGCGCGACGTGGTGCAAAATCACGTCATGGAACTGCTCTCGTTCGTTGCAATGGAGCCTCCGGTCTCCTTTGAAGCGAGAACCATTCGCGATGAAAAAATCAAAGTCTGGCGCGCCATCCAGCCCATTTTGGCGCAGGACACGGTGCGTGGACAATATGGGCCGGGAACGGTGGATGGAGCCGAAGTGAAAGGCTATCGCCAGGAGGATCGTGTCAACCCACAGTCCACCACGGAGACGTTTGCGGCGCTGCGCTTACAGATTGAAAACTGGCGCTGGGCGGGCGTTCCCTTTTATCTGCGCGCGGGCAAGCGTTTGGGCAAGCGTTCCACGGAGATTACGATTCAGTTCAAGCAGCCTCCCATGCGCCTGTTCAACAACGGAAAAAATGCGCCATACGAAACGATTGCGCCGAACATTATCTCCATGCGCATTCAGCCGGACGATGGCATCTCTCTGCGCTTTGATGCCAAGGTTCCTGGGCCAGCCATGTCCAGTTGTTCCGTGGATATGAATTTTAATTACAAGGATGCGTTTGGTGTCTCCTCGGCCAATGGGTATGAGCGGCTCCTGCTGGATGCCATGCTGGGCGATGCCACGTTGTTTGCGCATCGCGATGGGGTTGAGGCAACCTGGGCGCTGATGACGCCCATCTTGCAAGCGTGGGCGGCCAATCCAGCGAAGGATTTTCCAAACTATGCCGCAGGAAGCTGGGGGCCAAAGACATCCGATGAGTTTTTGGAACGCGATGGCCGCAAGTGGCGGAATCAATAGCGCAGCGACATCTTTTTTGAAGTGTAGAAAATATAAAGGACATGCAGAGAGACATGCCGAAGACGATACAGATTACCTATCGAGTTGCGGAGGATGCGGAAGCGCTGGCTCGGAACGCGGCGGAGTTTCTGACCGCAGGCATCGAGCAGGCCATTGCTGCGCGAGACGTGGCGCGCATTGCCATCTCCGGGGGAAACACGCCCCGCAGGAGCTTTGAAATGCTGGCCGATCCGGCGTTGCCTTTTTGCGCGCGTATCGACTGGTCGCGCCTGTTGCTCTTCTGGGTGGATGAGCGCTGCGTTTCTCCAGAGAGCGCGGAATCCAACTATCACATGACGCAGGAGGCGCTGCTCGCCAAGGTTCCGCTGCCAGCGGCGCAGGTGATCCGCATGGAGGGCGAACTCGATCCGGCACAAGCCGCCTCTCGCTATGAATCCACGCTGCGCAATCTTTTTCGTTTGGAAGGGGCCGAAGTCCCATGCTTCGACCTGATCGCGCTGGGCATGGGCGATGACGGCCACACGGCCTCGTTATTTCCGGGGACTGAGGCGCTCCACGAGTGGATGCGCCTGGTGGTTGCCAATCACGTTCCGCAGAAAAATACCTGGCGCATTACGCTTACCGCTCCGGTCATCAATCACGCCCGCAGCGTTTTCTTTTTGATCGCAGGGCAGGACAAGGCGCATGTGCTGCATGAGGTGCTGCAAGGGCCGTATCATCCAGAGAAAATGCCGTCGCAGCTTATCCGTCCCGAATCTGGGAAGCTGCTTTTTCTGCTGGATCGGGCCGCAGCGGCAGAGTTGCCCGCGCCCAACGCGGCGGGGATGGGAACGCTGGAGGGGACACGATGATTTTGGCAGGGGATGTGGGCGGCACCAAGGTACATCTGGCGCTGTATCAATTTCAGCAAGGCGAATTGGAGCGCGTTCGCGATCAAATTTTTCCTGCGCGAAAATATGCCAACTTGCAAGAGATCGTGGGCGAGTTTTTGCAGGCTCCGGTCAGCGACAAGGCGAAAAAAGAGAATATCTTCGCCGCCTGCTTTGGCGCTCCTGGCCCGGTGCGCGATGGACGCATCCAGCTTACCAATCTGCCCTGGGTGCTGGATCGGTGGCAACTCTCCCGTCAACTGGACATTGAGCATGTGTTCCTGATGAACGATCTGGAGGCCAATGCCTATGGCATTCCAGAGCTGCGTCCAGATCAGATTTGCGAACTTAATGAAGGCGATCCAAAAAGTATTGGCAATCGCGGCCTGGTCTCTGCGGGAACCGGCCTGGGCGAGGCGTTGATCTTCTGGAATGGGAAGATGCATATTCCAGTGGCTTCGGAGGGCGGACATGTGGACTTCGCCCCGCGCACGGAGATGGAGATCGAACTATTGCGCTATTTGCAGCAGGAACTCAAGGGCCGCGTGAGCTGGGAGCGAGTTACCTCAGGCATCGGATTAAAAAATATCTACACCTTTCTGCGCGACATCAAGCGCATGGAGGAGCCTGCCTGGCTCAAGGAGCGGATGGAGCAGGAAGACCCGAACGCGGTGATTGCGGAGGCCGGTCAATCAGGCCAGAGTGAACTATGTGCAACGACGCTGGATATGTTTGTCGCCTCGTATGGAGCAGAAGCGGGAAATCTTGCGTTGAAGGTGCTGGCCCACGGCGGGCTTTATCTTGGTGGCGGGATTGCTCCCAAGCTGGTTAAGAAGATGCAGGATGGCACTTTTATGCGCGCGTTTTGCGATAAAGGTCGCATGAGCGATCTGGTGGGCCACATGCCGGTGCGCATCATCATGGAGAGTCGCGCTGCCTTGATAGGTGCAGCAGCCTATGCGGAGGCGCGCGCGGCGGAGCTTTCCGGGCACAGCATTCGCGCAGCATCGGTATCGCAGATCGATGCGAAGGCTCCTGCAACCAGGAAGCGTTGAACGCCTATTTCATCGTTCCTCCGAAGGGAGTGTGTTCAGGATGTTTCTAAAAAATATATTTCAGAAAAATCGCGTGTATTCATTTTTACTTTGCGCGTCGCTGCTGCTGGGTGCTGCTCCGAAGGCGCTGGCTCATGCCATTCTGGTTGACTCCACGCCCGCCGCGCACGCGGTTGTGCATGGGGCCAATGTGCGAATTGCGCTCCATTACAATTCCCGCATTGATGCCAGCCGCTGTTCATTGACGTTGACGAATGCAAACGGAAAAGCGCAGCCGCTCACGATGACAACACCCGCAGGCCCGGCAGAGTTGGATGCGCAGGCTCAGGGATTGGCTCCGGCGCAGTATGTGCTGCATTGGCAAGTGCTGGCAACGGATGGTCACATTACACGCGGAGAAATTCCCTTTACTGTGCAATAACGCGAAGTATGGCAGAGCAATCTGCCGATGATTGGGAGGGTCGGACTTGCTTTGGTTTCTGCGGGATTACCCCTTGGCGGCGGTTCTTCTGCGAGCTGGTACGCTCGCTTGCCAGTCGCTGCTTATCGGCGGGATTGTTTTTTGCGCGGGTATCCTGCGGGGCGAACAAAAGCGCGACGGATTGTTTGCAAAGGCGCGTCGTCTGCTTGTGGGCGCGGCGCTGGGGTTGATTGGCGCGCAGGTACTCTTTGTGGCACTGGATAGCGCCATGTTGATGGGCACAAGCGATCTGCGCGTTGCAGATTTGCTGACGGCCAACTATGTCCTTGCTGGCGCGCTCTCCGTTGCTACAGCGGGTATTTTTCTTGGCTGTCTGCATCGCGCCGCAGGCCGTCTCTCTCTGCGCTGGATGGGATTTGCGCTTCCATTACTGGCGGCCAGCGTTTGGACAAGCCATGCCGCCTCCCGTCTGGAAGATCGCGCGTTACTGGTTGTCCTGACTGCGATTCATCAACTGGCCACGGCGGTCTGGATCGCAAGTCTCCCGTATCTCTGGATATTTCTTGCCGTGGAACAAGATGCTGATGTCAAGGCAAAAATTCTCCCGCGCTATTCCAAGATGGCCGTCGGCGCTGTGGTTGCGTTGGTCGTGGCGGGAGTGTGGATGGCCTGCATCTATACCGGCTCCTGGAGCGCGGTGTATGGGACGGCGTATGGAGTTGTTCTGGTTGCCAAGTGTGCGCTGCTTCTGGGCGTGCTTGGAGTGGGAGCCAGCAACTTTGTGTCGATTCGCGCATTTCCGTCGAATATGCAACCGTTACTGTTACGAATCTCTCGCGCAACCGAGGTGGAGATCGGAATCGGCTTCATCATTATTCTGGCGGCGGCCTCGCTCACCTCGCAGCCGCCCGCCGTAGACCTGGTACAGGGAAGACTCTCGCTTCCAGAAATTGCCGCGCGCATGTCGCCACGCTGGCCCAGGCTGCACACGCCGCCATTGAGCGCCATGCCTCCTGTGCAGCCCATCGCGCAGGCCATCCGGGACTACGACCCGTCGCTGGAGGTTGCAGGCAGCACCAATAATGCCGTGGAGCAGGCATGGTCGGAGTACAACCACCATTGGGCTGGCGTTGTCGTATTGTGCGCCGGAATTTTTGCACTGCTGGCGCACTCGAAAAAAATGCTTTGGGCGCGAAACTGGCCGCTCGCGTTTCTCGGACTCGCTATTTTTTTATTTTTTCGCGCCGACCCAGAGGCTTGGCCGCTTGGTTCGCGGGGATTCTGGCAGAGTTTCTACAACCCGGAAGATTTGGAGCATCGCTTCTTTATTCTGTTGATCCTCAGCTTTGTTGCCTTTGAGTGGGGCGTGCAGACGGGGCGCATTCTTTCAAAAAAAGCAGCATTGGTTTTCCCCGCCGTCTGCGCGCTGGGCGGAGCTGTGCTGCTGACGCACAGTCATTCTCTCGGCAACGTGAAGGAAGAGCTTTTGGCGGAGATGGGCCATACAGCGGTTGCGGTCTGCGCTGTCTTTGCGGGCGGATCGCGCTGGCTGGAGCTGCGGCTTCAAGGAAAAATCAGCCGTAGAGTTGCGTGGGCCTGGCCGATTTGTTTGATACTGATTGGTCTGATCCTTCTGGATTATCGTGAGGCATGAGGTACGGATGTGCGGTTCCGGTCTGCGGCTTGCAGATGACGAAACCGGAGTTCTCCAGATAGGGTAGGAGTGCGGATTAAGAAATTTGGATTCAACTTCGGATTGGATGTAACTTCAGCAGATTGGAAAGCAAGGGAGCGATATGTTTCGTCGATCAAATGGAATTTTCAGTACAGGCGTGAAGATGGCAGGCGCGGTACTGCTGCTTGCGGCAACGTTGGCGGCCCATGCGCAGAGGCTGCCCGCCGGGGTTTCTCCAACGCATTACACGCTGACCCTCGCTCCTGATCTGAAGGCTGCGACCTTCACGGGCGATGAGACCGTGGATGTTGTGCTGGCGCAGTCCTCCAATGCCATCACGCTCAATGCTGCGGAGATCACCTTTAAGCAAGTCACGATTACGGCGCAAGGCAAAACGCAACCCGCCACGGTCACGCTGGATGCGGGCAAGGAGCAGGCCACGTTTCACGTTGCCGATGCCCTGCCGTCAGGCAAAGCCTCCATCCACATTTTGTATAGTGGCATTTTGAACAATCAATTGCGCGGGTTTTATCTTTCCAAAACCGCCAAGCGCAACTACGCCGTCACGCAGTTTGAGCCAACGGATGCGCGTCGCGCCTTCCCATCTTTTGACGAGCCAGAGATGAAGGCCACCTACACCACGCGACTGATTGTGGATGCTGGCGATACGGCGATTTCCAACACCAACATTGTTTCAGACACGCCGGGGCCGATGGCAGGCAAGCATACGATTTTGTTTGCGACAACGCCAAAGATGTCCACTTATCTGGTGGCATTTTTGGTGGGAGATTTTCAATGCGTCTCCGGCGAGAGCGATGGCGTTCCGATCCGCGCCTGCGCCACTCCCGACAAGGTGCAACTTGGAGCCTATGCGGTCAAGGCCGCTGAGTTTGTGCTGCACTATTACGACAATTATTTCGGCATTAAATATCCCATGCCGAAGCTGGACATGATCGCGATTCCCGACTTTGAAGCTGGAGCGATGGAGAACTTCGGCGCGATTACCTATCGCGAAACAGATTTTCTAATCGACGAGAAGACCGCTTCTCTTGATGCCAAAAAGCGCGTTGCCATTGTGGTGGCGCATGAGATGGCGCACCAGTGGTTTGGCGACATGGTCACGATGCAGTGGTGGGACAATCTTTGGCTCAACGAGGGATTTGCCACATGGATGGAGAGCAAGCCCGTCGCTGCCTGGCACCCGGAATGGAAGCAGCCGCAGGATGACGCGCTCGATCTGGATGCCATTCTGAATGTGGATGCGGGCAAGGTGACGCGCACCATTCGCGCCACGGCGAATACGCCGTCGGAGATCAATGAAATGTTCGATGGCATCACCTACCAAAAGGGCGGCGCGGTTCTGGCGATGGTGGAAAACTATGTTGGCAAGGAGACATTCCGGCGCGGTGTTCACAATTATCTGAAAGCGCACATGTACGCCAACGCGACGGCAGAGGACTTCTGGAATGCGCAGACAAAGACCAGCGGGATGCCCGTTGATACAGTGATGCAAAGTTTTGTCGCGTTGCCGGGAGTGCCGCTGCTTCACTTCTCCACGCCGAAAAACGGCGTGACGCAGGTTTCGCAGGAGAGATTTTTTCTCAGCCCCGGCGTGAAGCCAGAGCACCCGCAGACATGGAGCATTCCTGTTTGCTTCAAGACTGTGAAGCAGCCGAAGTGTGAATTGCTTGCCTCTGCCGCGCAGACATTGACCGTTCCCGCGTCTGCTATTTTCTTTGCGGATGCCGGCGACAAGGGCTACTACCGCAGCGTTTATGAGCCGGAGGAGAACCAGGCCATTCTCGCCGGGATCGAAACGGCGCTCACCCCCGTCGAGCGAATTGGGTTTGCCGGAAATGCGTGGGCGCTGATGCGCTCTGGTCGAGCCAGCGTTGGAGACTATCTGAATCTGGCGGAAGAATTGAAGAACGATCCCAACGCTGCGGTTATTGAGAATGTGGCCTCGGCGCTGGGCGCAGTGAGTGATCGCATCGCAACTGGCCCAGATCGAGATTTGCTGGCGGCCTGGGTGCGGCAACAATTTGGGCCTGCCTATGATCGCGTCAAGACGCTGGCTCCAACAGCGTCGCTGGAGCAGCATCAACTGCGGGCAACGCTCTTTGAGGTTCTGGGCAGAATTGGGCGCGATCCGCAGGTGATGGCCGAAGCCCAGCGCCAGACGGAGATGTATATCCAGAATCCTGCGAGCGTCGATCCCGCTATGGCGCGCGCGGCGTTGAGCATTGCCACGGCGAATGGCGACAGCCACCTCTTCGACCAGTTTCTCAAGCTGAGTCAGACCGCCACCAATCCAGATGTGCAGACGGCAGCGCTCTTTTCTCTGGCAAATTTCCACGATCCGGTTTTGTTGCGGCGCGCTCTGGATTACGCCACGTCCGGGCGGGTGCGCAATCAGGATTCCGCCTTCTTTTTTGTCATTGCGCTACGAAGCCGCGATACGCAGCAGGTTGCCTGGCAGTATATCCAGGACAATTGGGACAAGGTTCATGCTCAGATTACAACCATGATGGGCGCGCGATTGGTGGGCGCGACGGGGAGTTTTTGCAGCGAGGAAAAGCGGACGGCAGTGCAGAATTTCTTTTCCACGCACAAGGTAATGGCGGCGGATCGCGCCCTCAAAAGCGCGGAAGATGCCATTGGGGATTGTGTTGCGCTGCGCACGGCGCAACAGCCCAATCTGACGGCATGGCTTGCGCAACAGAAGATCAATTCGGCTGTTCAATAACCGTTGGCAATTAAGGATTCCAAAGTCAGCGCGGACTGTGAGGCTTTTTCTGCGGCCAGTCGTTCGGCGTATTTGGCCAGAACGTCCACTTCAATGTTCAGCGGGGAACCCGGCGCAAGCGTGTGCAGGTTGGTGGCCGCGTAGGTATGCGGAATGATGTTGACGGTGACAATGGTTTCATCTGTTTGGGTGGTGGTTAGCTGGGCAACCGTGAGACTGATGCCTTCGATGGTGATGGATCCCTTGTCCACGACATAGCGCGCGCAGTGCGCCGGAATGGAGACGCGCAACCACCAGTCGGTTGTCGTCGCATCTCCACTGGAAGCGACGGGTTCCAGAGATTGCAAATGGCCCACTCCGTCCACATGTCCCTGCACAATATGGCCGCCCAGCGGAGTTCCGGCGGGCGTGGGCAATTCCAGATTGATAATGGAGCCGACGTGCAGATGCGCCAGAGAAGTGCGCGTCAGGGTTGCTGCGGCCAAATCCGCGCCAAAGCTGTTGGCCTTCGCATCAAGGTCGAGCGCGGTCAGACAAACGCCGCTGACGGCGATGCTGTCTCCCGTGTGCAGGCGCTGCAACAGCGCGGCTGGCCCTGCAACGCGGAGCCGGGTCGCTCCACCTGTTGGATGGATCGAGAGAATTTTTCCGGTCGCTTCAATCAATCCTGTGAACATGGAAACGGAGGCCTCATATCTGCCACGGGTTTTGAATGTCAGCCTCGACGGCAAAATCTTCGCCCATCGGATGCAGTCGATAGTTGGTCAGACGGACGGTCTGGAATCCTTCCGGCTCCCGCGAGCGCACCAATGGAACCGATGTATCGCCATAAATTGCCGGCGCATAAAAAAGAAAGAGTTTGTCCACGATGCCTGCATTGAGCGCGGTTGCGTTCAGATCGGCTCCGGCCTCCAGCATTACGTGGGTGATGTCCAGCGCAGCCAGCCGCGACAGCACGGCGTTCATGGAAATGCGTCCCCCTTCGGGGTCGGTCGCCAGACGTTCCACGCGCACGCCCATCGCTTCCAGCGGACGGACGCGGTCGCCAACCAGCCGCGTGCAGAAGACGAGCACATCATTATTGGCCGTGCGCGCCAACTGGGAATCTGGGCGCAGCCGCAACGCCGAATCCAGCACCACACGCAGCAGCGGGCGACGCCGCGTGCGCCCGCTGCGGTCTGTCATTAAAGGGTCATCGCTGATGACGGTGCCAATGCCGGTCAGGACGGCATCCGCAGCGTGGCGCATCTGCTGGACGGCAGCGCGGGAGAGATCGCTGGTGATCCAGTGAACCGAGCCGACAGGATGGGATGCAATGGGTGGAGGCCCAATTCGGCCATCCAGTGTTAGTCCAGCCTTCAGCGTGACAAAGGGCCGATGACTGCGAATGAATCGCGCAAAGGAGGCATTCAGCAGTTTGGACTCAGTTTCATGTACGCCCAGCGTAATGAGAACTCCCGCCGATTGCAGGCGCTCCAGTCCTTTTCCACTGACAATGGGATTGGGGTCTTGCACGGCGACCACCACGCGCTGGATGCCTGCGGCAATCAAGGCATCGGCGCACGGCCCGGTTCGTCCCTGATGGCTACATGGTTCCATCGTGATATATGCAGTCGCGCCACGCGCCTGCCTGCCCGCCTGTTTCAGCGCGACGATCTCTGCATGGTCGATCTCGTCATAGACGTGGAAACCTTCGCCGACCACAGTGTCCTCGCGCACCAGAACGCAGCCGACCACGGGATTGGGCGAGGCCAACCCAACAGAGCTTTTTGCCAGATCCAGTGCCCGTTCCATCCAGTGCTCGTCGGAGATGAGCGCGCGTTTTTTTCTTACAGTCAAAATTCTGTCTCCTGGTACGTGTAATCGCTGCGTTTAACGGTCGAGCAGCGAATCGACAAAGGCGGAAGCGTCAAAAGGAATCAGGTCGGCCATCTGCTCTCCAATACCGACGAAGCGCACGGGCAGCCGCAGCTCTTTCGCAATCGCGATAACGATGCCCCCCTTGGCTGTGCCATCCAGCTTGGTAAGAACAATGCCGGTGACGGCTGAAGATTCCAGAAACAGGCGCGCCTGCTGCAATCCGTTTTGGCCTGTGGTGGCATCCATCACCAGCAACGTTTGATGGGGCGCATCGGGAGCGAAGCGCTGCGCGGTGCGGCGCATTTTTTCCAACTCCGCCATCAGATTATTTTTTGTGTGCAAACGTCCGGCGGTATCCACCAGCACAACGTCGATGGAGCGCGCCCTGGCCGCGTGCAGGGTATCGTAAAGCGCCGCCGAAGGGTCGCCCCCCGGTCGCGTTTGAATCATCTCCACTCCGGCGCGCTGGCTCCATATCCCCAGTTGTTCAATGGCTGCGGCGCGAAAGGTGTCGGCAGCGCAGAGCAGCACGCTTTGGTTCTGCTCGCGGAAGTAAGCTGCCAGTTTGCCTGTGGTGGTGGTCTTGCCTGTGCCATTCACCCCGACCATAAAAACAACTTCCGGCTTGGTGGTGACGGCAGGCGGAGGGGTTTGCACGGCATCCAGAATCTGCTGCAACTCCACCTTCAGCAGCGCTTTGAGTTCGGCGCCATCACGAATTTGCTGGCGTTCGGCCTGCGCGCGCAGGTGTCCGATGATCTCCGCTGCGGTATGAACTCCAAGGTCGGAGGCAATCAGCGTGGCTTCCAGCGTCTCCAGCGCGGCGGCATC
This sequence comes from Acidobacteriota bacterium, assembly GCA_021810625.1. Lineage (GTDB taxonomy): Bacteria > Acidobacteriota > Terriglobia > Terriglobales > Acidobacteriaceae > JAJZIJ01. Next base: position 4,225 of record JAJZIJ010000010.1, on the reverse strand, counting down.
GACGGGGCGCGTTCGCGCCAGCAGGTCTTCCATCCGCTCTTGCAGGCCATCGCGTGTCCGCGTTACGGCTTGCTTCATCCGTTCAAACAAGCCAGACTTCTGCTGTGTGGGCGCGGGATCGGCGGATTTGCCAAAAAGAGTGGGGAGCATAGGTGGATGCGAACGAGCTGCGTCCTGCACCCAGTGTATCAACCGATGGGGAGATTGTTATTTTTCTGTGAGTTGCGCTACGCGGAAATCAATATATCGTTTGGATATTCTGCTTCTGTCTGGAGCGCAGAGGGCAACTGGATGAGGCCAGCATTGTAGACATGGCAGAGCGCATCGACCACCTTGGAATCAAATTTCGTTCCAGAGAGCTTGCGTAGCACCCGCATCACGTATCCCGCCTCCAGCGCATCCTGGTATGGGCGATGCGTGGTCATGGCGTCAAAGGCGTCGGCGACGGTAATAATGCGCGCCATCAAAGGAATTTCATCTCCCCGTAGTCCATAAGGATAGCCGCGTCCGTCCAGCGACTCATGGTGTAGCTCCACGCCGACAATCACATCTTCCAATTCCGGGATGGGGCGCAGCATGGCGGCTCCGCGAATGGGATGTTCCCTCATAATTTCAAATTCTTCTTTTGTCAGTGATCCAGGCTTGGTCAGGATGCGATCATCAATTCCGATTTTTCCAATGTCATGCAGCAGGGCGGAGATGCGGATGCGCTCCACCTGCGGCTGGGGCAGGTTCATTTCCTTGGCGATCAGCGTGGCGTAGTATGTCACCCTGCCGGAGTGTCCACGCATATAGAAGTCGCGTACATCGACTGCCTCGACAATGGCGTGGATCAGGCTCAGGAATATCCGATGATTTTCCTGCGAGGCCAGAATCCAATGGGAGAGCGAAGTATCCAGGCTCTCGTTCATCTGGTTGAATGCCCTGGCCAGCTCCAGAATCTCCGCCAGCCCCGTGGTTTCCACGCGCAGCGTGAGTTCGCCGCAGGCGACGGCATGACACGTCTCAAGAAATTTCTTGAAGGTGCGCGCAAATTCCAGGCTGGCGTTCCAACTGAGTACGCTGATTCCGGTCATCAATACGGCAACGATCAGGTCGCGACCCATCTGGTCGCGATACTGCGGCAAAAATGCGCGGTATCCGAGATATATGGCCCCGGCAGCCGATGCCAAGGGCACGATCATCACGAGGTACAGGCTGCGCATTTTCGGATTGGGATGGACATACATGGCGGATTTCCGACAGTTTACTTGCCAAAGGTGGAATTTGAAACGATTTTCCACGGGTCTCAGGTTACGGAAGTATATGTTTGGAATCGACGCGGCCCGTTTTGCACCTACAATGATGCTGGAATCTGACAGGGGAATCTGGCAGGCGGAGCGTGCAGGGCTACTCGTCGCGGCCCGGACGCGACATGAGTTCCTTCATGGCATCCAGCGGGGAGAGCCGCTCGGCAAGCACGGCAGCAACCTGTTCTGTAATCGGCATTTCCACGCCAAACTTCGCTGCCAGTCCGAGCGCCGCTCCGGTGGTGCGAACCCCTTCGGCAACCTTGCCGCGCATCCCGGAGAGAATCTCCTGCAACTTGCGTCCCCGGCCCAGCTCGATGCCAACGTGGCGGTTTCGCGAGAGCGCGCCAGTGCAGGTCAGCACCAGATCGCCCAGTCCGGAAAGTCCGGCCAGCGTCTCGCGCCTGCCTCCATTGGCGATGGCCAGGCGCGTCATTTCTGCATTGCCGCGGGTAATCAGCGCCGCGATGCTGTTATGTCCCAATCCCAGTCCCGTCACTACGCCGGAGGCCAGCGCAATGACGTTCTTGAGCGCGCCGCCCATCTCCACGCCCACCACATCCTCATTGGTGTAGAGGCGCAGCGTGGGGCCGGAAAATTCCTCGCGAATGCGGGCGGCCAACTCCGGCAGGTTGGAGGCAAGAGTGATGGCTGTGGGACTCCCGGCGGCAACCTCCTGCGCAAAAGATGGCCCGCTCAAAACACAGCAGGGAAGTTGCAGCGCGCGCTGCGCCAGCACTTCGCCGATAACTTGCGTCATGCGCAGACAGGTGCCATCCTCCAGCCCCTTGGTGGCATTGACGATCACCTGCTGCGGGGCGAGATACGGAGCCATCGCGCACAACGTGGCGCGCAGATGCTCCGACGGAACCACGGTTACGACGATCTCCGCTTGATCCAGCGCGACGCGCAAATCATGGGTGGCGCGGATGCTTTCCGGCACGGGGATTCCCGGCAGATAGCGGGCATTTTCGCGAGTGCGGGTAATGGAATCGGCCAGGTTCTCTGTGTGCGACCAGAGCGTGATCGTGTGGCCGCCGCGCCGCGCCAGCGTGATGGCGATGGCCGTGCCCCAGGTTCCGGTTCCAAGGATGGCGATGCGGCTCATGCGGCTGCATTCCTTTTGCGGCCAAAGCGGTACTCCGTGCCGTTGAGCAGTCGGCGAATGTTCGGGGAATGTTTCATCAAAATGATGGCTGGAACCACAAGCGCGCTCGTCATCAGCCATGCGCTCCAATGGGAGATGGCGAGCGCCCGACTCCAGAGCCAGACGAAAAATGGGAAGGAGGCGGCGCTGACGATGGAGGCCAGCGAAACATAATGGGAAAGAAAAACGACAACGAGAAAGGCTCCAACTGCGCCCAGCGCCGCCAGAGGCGCAAGCGCCAGAAATACGCCCAGCGCCGTAGCCACGCCTTTGCCGCCTTTTCCTCGCAGCCAGATGGGGAAGACATGGCCGAGCACAGCAAATACGGCGGCAATCGCCGCTGCATGATCGGCATCGCTGCCGCTGCCAAAATATCGGACGATGACGGTGTGCGTCAGGCTGACTGCGACGAAGCCCTTGCCCGCATCCAGCAACAGCGTACCCACACCCAGCCAGCGGGAGCCGGAACGGAGAACGTTGGTGGCTCCGATGTTGCCGCTCCCGGTGTTGCGAATGTCTTCCTTGCGGAAGGCAAGCACCAGGAGAAATCCAAAGGGAACCGAGCCGAAAAGATAGGCAATGGCGGCTGCAAGGCTGTAAGCGATCATCATGTTCGTTTATGAGTGTAGCAGCGCGAGGGTTACATCAGCTTGCGGCGAATCATATCCAGCGCCAATTGCGTAGCCCACCAGCGCACGCGCTCACGATCTCCTGAGAACCGACGCTCCACCACATCCGCGCGCTGACCATCGCTCAGCGCGATGTACACCAGACCGACGGGTTTTTCCTCGCTGCCTCCGGTCGGCCCTGCAATGCCGGTGATCCCGATGCCAAAGGTTGCCTGCGTGCGGCGTCGAATGCCGTTGGCCAGCGCTTCGGCCACCTCTGCGCTGACGGCACCATGTTCTTCTATCAACTCCTCTGGCACATCGGCAAATTCCATCTTCAGCGCATTGGAGTAGACGACCGCGCCGCCCAGAAACGACCGCGAACTGCCGCTGACACTGGTTAGCCGCTGCGCCAGCAATCCTCCCGTGCAGCTTTCGGCCACGGCCAGCGTGGCCCCGCGCATCTCCAGATAGTAGAGCGCAATCTGCTCCAGCGTTTCATTTTGCGCGGAGTAGATCAGTTCATCCATCTCCTCTTCGATTTTGCTGGCCAGTTCATCCACCCGCGCCTGCGCCACGGCTTGCGTGGGTTTGGCGCACAGCAGATGTAGTTGGATTTCTCCGGGATGAGTCACGGCCAGGATGGTCGTTTCCACATCTTTATAGCGTGTGTAGATCGGAGCCAGACACGCATCGACCTGCGACTCCGACACCAGCGCCATTTTTAACACGCGATGCGCGATGTGTCTCTCTGGAAGAATGCTGCGCAGTCGTGGCAGGCACTCGTTTGTGAACATCTCCTTCATCTCAGCGGGTGGGCCGGGGAGCAGCATCAGCAGCTTGCGATGGCCGCCAAATACGATGTCCAGCCATTGCCCCGGCGCGGTGCCCTGCGCGTTCAGCAGAATCTCCGCGCCTTCGATGACATCGGATTGCCTGGCGTTGTTCTCCGGCATGGTGATGCGCCGCTCGGCAAATCGTTTGTAGAGCGTGGTCAGCAGTTCCGTGTCGCGCTTGAGTCGCACCCCCAGCGCGGAGGCCACAGATTCCCGCGTCAGATCATCTTCCGTGGGGCCAAGTCCACCCATGACGATCACAATGTCGGTACGTTCCAGCGCCTGCCGCGCGGCCTGCACCAGATGCGGCCTGCGGTCGCCAACAATCGTTTTGAAGATGACCCG
>JAJZIJ010000044.1 GCA_021810625.1 Acidobacteriota bacterium | reverse complement strand
CGTCAGTCGTGCATTCTGGTGATAGTCCATTCGTTCCTTTCCTTGGAAACGTAATTGCTCATCACAATCAGCTTCTCTGGTTTGGCTCGAATGGACAACCTATTGAAACTTCACACTTAGACGCCAATACTTTTTGCCATTGGGATGAACCCATAGGTACAGGCCGCCGCCGTCATGCAGTTTTTCGATGGATTTAACGGGCGGACATTTCGCGGTATCGCATTTCCTGTCCGTGAGTATGTTCAATGGCAAGGTGTGGTATCCCCTTTGCTGAAAATCGCATTACCACGCAAACCTACCACACCTTGGAACCGGATGCAATGGAATCATGCCGGATGTCCTCGGACTCTATTTTCCGATAAGCTATTGATTCTAGGTGTTATTTTAAGGACGTTTGGGGTACGGAGAGGACGTTTGGGGAATGTACGGGTATGTAATTGGCTGCCCCCCAGGGATTCGAACCCCGATAGGCTGCTCCAGAGGCAGCTGTCCTACCATTGAACGAGGGGGCAGTAATGATAGCCGCCACAGAACATGGGGCCATGTATGACTATATTTCGCCAGAGAATTCTGGTCAACCCTAACGCTCTATCCCAACACCACCATCGGCTGGATGAGCGTTCCCGCCACGCGACGGCCAATGGCCAACAACTCCCGTTGACTGGTAAAGATTTTTACCAGCGGCGCTTGCGAAAATTCCGGCAGATTGCAGGGCATCCCATTCCGCAAGCGTCCTGCGGTCATCGCGTCCACGGTGACGGCGGGCATCTGGGGAAGCATTCTGCGCGGATGTGGAAGATGCTCTTCGATTTCTCCCGCGCTGGCCCATGCAGCCAGATCGTCCAGCGTTACGGCCTGCGCCAGCGTCCACTCCCCGGCCTGCACGCGACGCAGGCTGGCCAGATGCGCTCCGCAGCACAACTTCCGGCCCAGATCGTGGGCAATGGAACGGATGTAGCCGCCCGACGATACTTCGATATCAAAAAATGCCAGCGGCGATTGATAGGACAATATCTCTAGGCGGCGCACTTCAATCTTCACCGACCGCAGCGCAACCGGAGCGCCTGCGCGGGCCAGTTTGTAGGCCGGAGTGCCCTCAATTTTTTTTGCGGAGTACGACGGAGGTGTCTGCTCAATGATGCCAAGAAATCCCAGCGCCGCAGCGCGAATTTCGTCCAATGTCCATGCAGGTTCGACAACATCTCCGACAGGACTTCCCTCTGCGTCGTAGGTGTCGGTGGCAAAGCCAAAACGAATGCTGCCTGTGTAGCGCTTGCTCTCCTGCCGAAAGAATTGCGCCAGCCGCGTAAATTTTCCCAGCAGCAATGGGAGTACTCCGGTCGCCATTGGATCCAGCGTGCCGAGATGTCCAATGGAGCGCTCGCCGGTCAGCTTGCGCGCGCGCGCCACAACATCGTGCGAGGTCATGCCTTGCGGCTTGTCCAGGATCAGGAGTCCATTCATGGGGGGAGATTCCAGCAGGCGAGCAGCAAGCGTGCCGTATTCAGAATACGACACGCCTGAGAACGGAATGCGCGCTCTGCCCCACCGGAGCCAGATCAAGGCGTATTGGCATCCCGGCGGCGCACCAGCGAAAGAAATTCATTCCGCGTTTGTCTCTCCTTGCGGAAGGTTCCCAGCATCGCGGAGGTGATGGTGGAAGAATGCTGTTTCTCCACGCCACGCATCATCATGCACAGGTGACGCGCCTCCATCACCACGCCCACTCCCTGCGGATGGATGGCATCTTCAATGGCATCGGCAATCTGGCGCGTCAGACGCTCCTGCACTTGCAGACGGCGCGCAAATACATCCACCAGGCGGGGGATTTTGCTCAGGCCAATCACCTTGCCATTGGGGATATAGGCCACATGCACCTTGCCAAAAAACGGCAGCATGTGATGTTCGCAGAGCGAGAAGACTTCCACGTCTTGCACGATGACCATCTCGTCATAGTCCACGGCAAACAACGCGCCGCGCAGAATCTTTCTTGCATCCTCCTCATACCCTTTGGTCAGGAACTGCAAGGATTTCTCCATGCGTTCCGGCGTGCGCAACAATCCATCGCGATCTGGATCTTCGTGCAGGCGTGTCAGTACTTCCCGGTACAATTCTTGCGTGGATACCTCAGAAAAGTTCGGTACAAGTTTGCGAATCAAAGCCGGTTGCGCCATGCGAGTCTCCTTTTTCTCTGGCTGGCGGCACCATCATCTCCATATTCGTTCTAGCGTTCTAAAAGACGCGGGGCCATCTCGGAATATTCAAAAAAATTGTTGGATGTCTCTTCCACTCGTACGCATTCCAGCATGACATGCGCGAATCCAATTTTTACAATTTTATAAATTTCTATGCACAGGTTTTCCGTAGTTGGAACTTTCTGTTCAAATGCGGAATCCTGATTCAAATTTTTGTGGTCGAAGCGCTCACCAATTACACGACGCACAAACCCATCGAGTTCAGCCAGATTGCACACCATCCCGGTGAGCGGATCAACTGGCCCGCTCACCGTAATCTCCACCACGTAATTGTGCCCGTGCCCATGTGGATTGTTACATTTCCCATAGACCGCGCGGTTCTCCGCCGACGAGTACGCCTCGTTATGCAGCCGATGCGAGGCGCTCAATCGGTATCGGCGCGACAGATAGGCTTTCATGCTTCTCCGTAGTAATCGGCAAACAGATCGGGCATCTCGTACACGCGGACGCGATGCAGCTTCGCGCCGTCGATCTTCGCCTCCAGGCGTCGCCAGATGGCGATGGCGATGTTCTCCGTCGTCGGCAGCATGGAGCGAAACTCCGGCACCTCCAGATTCAAGTGGCGATGGTCATAGACCTGCACCACTTCGCGCTCCATTGTGTCTCTCAGCGCCTTCAAGTCCACCACAAAGCCGGAGACCGGATCGACCTTGCCTTCGACCGTTACTTCCAGCGTGTAGTTGTGACCGTGGCCATTGCGGTTGGCGCATTTTCCAAAGACGCGCAGATTCTCTTCCGGCGTCCAGGCGTCGAGATAGTAGTAATGCGCGGCGGAAAACTCTACTTTGCGCGTCAGCAAAACCATACGTTACCTGTTATTAGTTTAGTCGCATAGGGATCAAAATAGGCCATTTTTGTCGATTGCGCCCAAATTGCTCTCCCTTACCGGGACGGCATACGATACATTCGACCTTTCCAGGCGATCTGCCCGCGCAGCTTGCGATGCAGCCAGCTCCGCGCCAGCAGCCACGCAAACAACGGCAATCCCAGCGGAGACAGCGCCGTATCCAGCATCGAAAAGTGTGCCTTTGCGGTGCGCGCATAATGTACGCCAACACGCCAAAACCACCACAGCATCACTGCCATCCGCTGAAGCGGAACGGAAAAACAGAGCGCAACCAGCGGCAACCCCGCCAGCAGCAAAAATTCCATCCCCTTCCACAACGCCAGCAACAGCGCATTGGGAAACAACAGCGCCAGATTCTTCGTCCAGCCTTCATACATCGAGCCAAAGCTGCGGTACATCCGCGTACTCCCCGCATCGGGCGCGTAGCGGAAACGCAGCCCCACTTTGAACCGCTTGGCGCGTTTGGCCAGCGCCACATCCTCCAGCACTTCGGAGCGAACCGCCGCGTGGCCCCCAATACGCTCATACGCGCTCCGCTCAACCAGAAGAAACTGTCCATTGGCTGCGGCGATCGGCGACACGGGATTGTTTATGCTTTGCGATGGATATTTCTCTGCCAACGCAGAAAAAATCAGCGGCATCAGGACGCGCTGCCAGAATCCCTGCACCTGCTGCCGGGGCGAATACGATAGCATCCCCACCTGAGCGCGTTTTGCCTCATGCAATGCGCGGCGCAGATTGCCCTGCGTATGCACGGTATCCGCATCGGTAAAGAGCATCCAGCGACCACGCGCCTGCTTCACCGCCGCTAAAATCGCATTGGCCTTGCCTGTCCAGCCCTCTGGCAATTCCGGGGCATCCAGCACGGCGATCCCCGCAAACGAGGCCGCAATCTGCCGCGTCGCGTCCGATGATTGGTCATCGACAACAATCAACTCCCAATCCTGGCCCAGCACAAATCCCACATCGGACTGCGCAACCAGCGAACGCAGGCAGTCGCCCAGACAATCCGCCTCATCCCGCGCCGGAACGATCACGGACAACAGAAGCGGCGCAGCCACGGTTTGGCTGTCCTCATTCTGGCGCTGCATCGCAAGTGGGTCGGGAATTTTCATCTGGAACCGTATTATATGAATGTGTCCCGACACGCGCTTTCTTTCCTGACGATTTCCGCCCTCGCATCCCTGCTGGCTCTCTCTGGCTGCAATCGCGGTTCGCTGCCTCGAAACATTGGGCAGATGGCTCCAGATTTCAGCATTACCGACAATGGCCACACCGTTCGCCTGAGCCAGTTTCGCGGCCAGGTGGTGCTGTTAAACTTCTGGGCGACTTGGTGCCCGCCGTGTCTGGAGGAGCTGCCTTCCCTGCTCGACCTGCACCATCGTATGCCGCAGATGGTCATCCTGGCCGTCAGCGTGGATACAGATGCCGACGCTTACCACGCATTTCTGCGCGACAACCATGTCGATCTGCTTGATGTCCGCGACCCATCACAGAAAAGCAATCATCTTTACGGAACGGTGCAATTTCCAGAGACGTATGTGATCGACAAAAGCGGCCATCTCCGCCGCAAGTTCGTCGGCGCGCAAGATTGGATCAGCCCTTCGATCCTCCGCTACCTAACTTCCATCTCCGCACAGAAATAGATGGGATCAGAAGATATGGAGCCACAAGGATAACGAAATTGTGGCATGGGATGGGTCTTGTGTCCGACCGTGGATCGCTGAGTCGGGAATGCCGCAAGGTAGGCATTGCCAACGGGACATGGCATACAGCGATGAATGCAACCAAGCTTTCCCTGTGGCTTAAAGGATTCTGGCGACAGAGGCAGCGAGCTATAGGGAAGGAAGCCGTGGCCGCAGCCATGTTGGAACAGGCGGATGTGACTTCATCATCTTTCCGTTTTCGTAGGTGGCAACAAGACGAAAAGACGTTCTGAGATCGTCGTTGTCGAAGACCCACACATGTGGCAATTCACGCAGCGCGATCTGAAGGTTGCTCAAAATACGTGGATAGCGCGCATAGAGTTTTTCTGAAGGCACATCATGGCCGCCCTGAGAGACGCGCATCGCTACGCGCTCTTCGGAAATCTCAGGCCCCGACATTCCGATGAAACAGAGCACAACCGTATAGCCAGCCTGAACCGCCTCTTTGAGAAATGCGATCTTGTCTCCAACCGGGTCAGAGAAGACGGTTTCAAAGACAAAGCTCTCGCGCTGGCTCACCAGATTGCGGCGGATGGAAGCAGCTACCTTGGCCGCCTCGTAGGAGCCGATGTTCAGTTCACGGGCCAGCAGGTCGGTATTCACCAGACGCAGTCCCACCGATTGCAGGTGTGCATAGTAGAACGTAGTCTTGCCCGCTCCGTTTGGCCCGGCGAGGGCTACGATGATGGGACGCTGATCCAGCGTGGTAACGAGCATGTTTACCGGGCCGCTCTGGTCTTGGCTTTTACCCCAGTTTTGGCCGAGACACGAACAGGCTTGAACTTGCGATTCACAAAACGTCCCAGGGTGCGGGTGCCGTTTTCGTCCACGCGCTCCAGCAAGCCGGGTTTCTGCGGATGCGACTGGTAGTGGGGAAAGGGCTGGCTCTGCAAATAGGCAGTCACGCGCTTCCGGCCTGTGGGAGTGTCCACCGACGCAAGGCAGGAAGAAAGAGGTTGAAGCGCCGCGCTGCGGCACAGTTTCAATACTTGCTGTCCTTCGAGCAACAACTCAACCGAACGGCCCAGCCGCGCCCAGAACTCCACCTGCCCGGCGATGGAACGTTCCACGGTTTCCCCGGCAAGCCGGGCATCCAGAACGAGTGCGTCAGAAAGTTTTACGGGTTGGCTCATGGCCTCTATGGTAGCATAACGCTACCTGGTTTAGAGGCAAGCAGCAAGGACGACGAGTTGGCAGGTTTCCGGGAATGTCTACATGCAGGCCATCCCGGCAAGCGTGATGGAGGCATGGAACAAGCGGACGCAAGCGGTTCTGGAGGCGGGCGGAAACCTCGTGCCGTTCACAACGGTTCCAAACGGTTCCAAGTTATCAGAAGGAAGGCTTGCAAGTTGTTGATTAATTGGCTCCTCAGGTAGGACTCGAACCTACAACCCTTCGGTTAACAGCCGAATGCTCTGCCATTGAGCTACTGAGGAGTGTGTGGGGCGCGGGAGCCAATCTCTCTGTACGGTAGCAAATGCAGCAGAAAACGTCAAAGCCAACTCTCTTCCAACACAAGATGAGCCTGAAGAAGCAGCAGCGTGATATCCTTCCCGGTACTGCACTGCCAAGGATAAATGATGAAACTACGCGGAACAATTCTATACTCGACGGCTTTCTTTCTTACCATCGCGGCTCCGACCTTTGCGGCAACAAAGGGATCCCAGATATTCCACTCCCACTGCGTCATGTGCCACGGGGAAGATGGAACGGGGAATACCCCTGCGGGCAAGGCACTCAAGGCTGTGAACTTTCACAACCCTGCCGTGGTGAAATTGAGCGATGCAGACCTGACAGAAATCATCAGCAACGGGAAAAATAGAATGCCCGCCTATGCTGATCGGCTGGACGCGACGGACATCCAGAACGTGATTGCTTATATCCGTACCCTGCAAAGCTCGAAACCATGACCCTTGCAGGGACAAGGCCCATCCCTACTCAATGATGGAAGCAGCAAGGCCGCTACTGGCTTGCGACTGTATGTTTCGCGGTGCCCTTTTCCGAGGTATCTTCATATAGCCGTCGATACATTTTCACATTGCGCAGAATGGCCTGCACGTACTCCCGTGTCTCGGTGAACGGAATCGATTCGACGAACGTCGGCAAATCGGCATACGGGCCATTGGCGAGCCAGGACTTTACGCGATCATCTCCTGCGTTGTAGGCAGCCAGCGCGTACTCCGTCTGACCGTTGAATTCATCCATCAACTGCCGCAAATAGATCGTGCCCAGCCGCAGGTTCACATCAGGGTTCAGCAAGGATGAAGTCTGGAAATGGCGCACATGCGCCTTGTGAGCCAACTCCCTGCCCACGCTCGGCAGCAGTTGCATCAGGCCATAGGCGTTGGCATAAGAGATCGCGCCAGGATTAAACTCCGACTCCTGACGAATGAGCGATACCACCAAATACGGATCAAGTCCATTCGCTTTGGCGTTTTGCGTCAATGCGGGCCAGTTGGCTTGGGGAAAGAGCAGATTCCAGTAACCACGCGGAATCTCGTCCATCGGAACCGCGAAATAGGAATGCACGACACGCTTGAGCGCGTGCAGCGCGTGAAAATTTTCTCCATAGCTGGCGTAGATTTTTGCCTCGGCATAGGCGGCCCATTCCGCGCTGTCAGGGCTGGCCTGAATCTCCGGCGCGATGTATTGATTGAGTCCGGCATTGGCCAGCAAGCCAGCGCGGATCACATGCTCATTCTCGCCAGGGACATCCACGGAAAGCGCTGGCACGCTCGGCGCGGGAATACGCGCAAGCAACGAAAGCCTTGGGTCAGTTACATCCTGCAATTCGGCAAGCTGTTTGCGGGCCAGCTCCGCGTAGTAATAATGATGGTAGTTGGCGATGAGCGCGTTGTAGCAGGCGACAGCAGCAGCATCGTTCTTCTCTACATCCTGATAAATACGCCCGCGCCAATAAATGGCGGCAGCGGTCTGCGGCTGGCTGGGATAGCGGACGATCTGCTCCTCAAAAAGCTGCGCGGCGGTCTTTGTGTCTCCCAGGCGATAGGTCAACCACGCGGCATGCCAATGGCTTCTCGCCGCCTGCGGCTGCGCAGGAAAATTGTTGGCCAGCGCGGTGTAATCCTGAATGGCCGTGGGCAGATCATTGGCCACCATCGCCATGTTGCCTGCGGAGAACAATGCCTCCGCCGTCCATTTGCTCTGCGCAAAACGTTGCTGCATCTGTTGCAGCAGGCTTTGAACCTGCCCCGCGTCGGAACGGTCGCGAGCGGATTCAATCATCAGGTATAAACGCAGCGCGCCAGCCTCGTCGTTCGTATCGGAGAGCCGCGCCAGATCAGAGGCTTCAACATGATGCTCCTGGCGATAGTCATACAGCGCGGCATAGGCCAGATACAGATTGATGTTGGGCGAGCCAGCAAGCGAAGAATCTGCCGCCAGCGCCTGATACTGCGCCGCCGCCGCCGTGTAGTTCCCCGCGCGCGCAAGACCTTCCGCATGTTGCACGCGCTCCTTGATCGTAAGGGAGCTTGCCTGACTCATCGCATGAAGTTGCGACATCGCCTGCGTAGCTTCATCGCTGTTTGCGTAGTCGGTATAAATCTGTCGATATAGTTGGAGCGCCGCGTTATGATCTCCCGCCATCTGGCGCGCCTGCGCCAGTGTGAGAAGATACGCTGCCGTTCTGCCATCTGTAGAATTTTCCAATTCTGCCAGTTGCTTCAGCGCGCTCTGCGGATCCCCCTCGGCAATGTACACCTGCGCCAGCAACAACGTTGCGCGATGCATCAAAATGCTTTCTGGATGCCGCGTGTCGAAGCCTGTAAGAAGCGCTTCTGCCTGCGGATATTGCTGCTGCGCGACATCGGCCTTCGCTTCCAGATACTCCGCATAATCGGCCAGCGCGTTGCCGGATTGCCGCGCCCGGTGAAAAGATGCCGTTGCCTCTGGATACTTCTGATCGGACAGATAGGCATTTCCCAGTGCAAGATAGGCGGCATCGGCGGCCTCTCCGCGATGCGCGCGAGCATAGCGCTCCACACCTGCGTATGCGGCGGGCGTGTGCAACGTTTGCAATTGCTGAGCCATTGGACGCAATTGCGAAGAGGAAATAAATGCCTGGCGCAACAAGCGAACTCGCGCCCGACGACGATGACCTTTGGGCTTGGATTTTTGTTTTTTTCCATGCGAAATTCCGCGATGTGCCGCCCTTGGATTGGCGCTCGTCTTCTTCTGATTGGCGCTCGTCTTCGCGCCCGTGCTGGAAGACGGCGTTGTCGCCTGCGCCAGTGCTGGACGCACCCAGCCTGCGGATGCCATCAGCAACAGAGTTCCCATCAACACTCTCAACATTGTCTTGATCTTGAGAACGGAACGCGCAGCCACACCCTGCTCAAGGCGGACAGACGCGGATGCTTGCAGTCCAACAAACCAAATACCAGGAAACTCCATGTCTATGACTCTATTGTGCAAAGTGAAAAAATCAAAATCGGCGCTTCCATTCCGCGATCTTCACTTTATCTTTGCCCTGCATTTTGCAACCGTCCATGCCGGCAGCTACCATGTCTTTGCAGGGCAAAGGGATATTTTCTCGCTGCATCCTGCATCGCTGGCCATATACGGAGCATCTGATGTTGCAGGGATGCACTCAGGCCAGCCCGACACGCATGGCGACCCTTACGACTCCAGACACCGACGCGCTGCACCCGGACATTGCGCTTGTCGAGCGGGTCAGGCAAGGGGACTTGGCTGCCTTTGAACAATTGATGCAGCAATATGATCGGAAGATATTCCGCATCGCGCAGCACATCACGCAAAATCGCGAAGACGCGGAAGATATTGTTCAGGACACTTTCCTCAAGGCGTTTACAAAAATCGAGCAATTTCAGGGCAATGCAAAGTTTTACACCTGGCTGGTTCGTATTGCCGTCAATGAATCGCTCATGCGACTACGCAAGCGGCGCTCCAGCAAGACGGTCTCGATGGATGAAGAGATACAGACCGAAGAAGGCTCCATGCCGCGCGACTTCGCCGATTGGAGTCCGAATCCAGAGCAGCAATATCGTCAGGCGGAACTGACAGAGATGCTTCGCCGCAATGTACAGAAACTGACTCCAGACTTCCGCGCTGTCTTTGTCTTGCGCGATATCGACGGCCTCTCGACGGAGGAGACGGCAGAAGCGCTGGGGCTGAGCATCCCCGCAGTCAAAAGCCGATTGCTGCGCGCGCGACTGCAATTGCGCGAACGGCTGAGCCGATACTTTCGCGTTCCCAATGGAGAACAGGCATGAACTGTAAAGAGTTCCTCGCTCGCCTTACCGATTACTTCGACGAAGTAACCGCCGCAGAGCTTCGCGCTGAACTGGAAGGCCACATCTCCAAATGCGGCCATTGCACCATCATCTTAAACACAACCCGCCAAACGATCGAGATTTACCGAAACAATGAACTGTACGATCTGCCGCAGACCCTGCGCGACAGGCTGCGCGCGGCGGTGATGGAAAAGTGCTCCAAGTTGAAAGATAAAAAAATGGATTGTTCTCAGCGATCCTCAGACAAGCTACCTTCCGAATAAGTTGCCCCCACGCCGTCTCGCATCCCACTCCTGCCATAAAATAAGGTCAGACTATGATTCCCACACTGGAATGGACGAAAGCGGGCGTGCGCTTTCTGGATCAAACAAAGCTGCCGCTCGAAGAAACCTATGTTCTGGCCACAGATTATCGCGCCGTTGCTGACGTAATCCGCACCATGATCGTGCGCGGCGCGCCTGCCATTGGCGTCAGCGCCGCAATGGGCGTTGCTCTGGGCGTGCTGCGCTCGCAGGCCACGGATGTCGAGCAGTTACACCACGAACTACATCTGATCTGCGAAACCCTTGCCGCCACGCGCCCCACTGCCGTCAATTTGTTCTGGGCCATTGAGCGCGTTCGCCACGCGATTCGCGCGCGTTCCACGGAGCCAAGCATCACCGTGCCGCAGTTGCAACAGGTAGCCGTCGCCGAAGCGCTTCGCATGTACGACGAAGACATCGCCGCCTGCCGCGCAATGGGCGCGCATGGAGCTGCGCTGCTACCTCGTTCCGGCTCCGTGCTGACGCACTGCAATGCGGGCGCGCTGGCCACCTGCGGCTACGGCACCGCGCTCGGAGTCATTCGCGCTGCGGTCGAACGCGGCCATCAACTCCACGTCTATGCCGATGAGACGCGGCCCTATCTGCAAGGCGCGCGCCTGACGGCCTGGGAATTGCTGCACGACAACATTCCCACCACCGTCCTCTGCGACAACATGGCGGCCAGCCAGATGCGCGCTGGGAAAATTCAGGCGGTCATCGTCGGAGCCGACCGCATCGCCGCCAACGGCGATGTCGCCAATAAAATCGGAACGTATGGCGTGGCCGTGCTTGCCAAAGAACACGGCATTCCTTTTTACGTTGCCGCGCCGTGGTCCACCATCGACATGGCCACGCCCACCGGCGAGCAGATTCCCATTGAAGAACGCGCGGCCCGCGAGGTCACACACTTCCATCAACGTCAGATCACGCCGCAGGGCGCAGGCATCCTCAATCCAGCCTTCGATGTCACGCCCGCAAAGTACGTCACGGCAATCATCACGGAACGCGGCGTGTTGCGCGCTCCGTATCCAGCGGCCTTGCGCGCAATGGAAGCAGAACAGAAGACAACAGCAGCCGTCAGCGCATAACCCGTTCTGTATCCCGGCCTCAAAAGTTATCTTCGGGTGCGACATTCATCTCTCTGACATCTCGCAGAGCGTTTTGCTGATGTGCAGGTGCGCTTCAGTCGCAGCCTGTACTGCTTCTGCCGTCGCCCCCGCAGCGACTTCTTCCAGCACCAGGCCTTCTCGCGTCACGCGAATATACGCCATCTCCGTCACGATGGTATCCACCACGCGCAACCCGGTCAGGGGCAGCGTGCAACGCTTCAGAATCTTTGGGCGACCATCTTTGGTGGTGTGTTCCATTGCCACCACCACGCGGCGCGCACTCGCCACCAAGTCCATCGCGCCACCCATGCCCTTCACCATTTTTCCCGGCACCATCCAGTTGGCCAGATTCCCTTCTTCATCCACTTCCATCGCGCCCAGCACGCTCAGGTCAATGTGGCCGCCGCGAATCATGGCAAAGGATTCGGCGCTGGAAAAATACGCCGTTCCGGGAAGCTCCGTGACCGTCTCCTTGCCTGCGTTGATGAGATCAGGGTCTTCCTGCCCTGCCAACGGATATGGCCCCACGCCGAGCATTCCATTTTCCGATTGCAATACCACTTCCATGCCCGCAGGCACGCAATTCGCCACCAGCGTGGGAATGCCGATGCCAAGATTGACGTAGAACCCATCGCGCAATTCACGCGCCACGCGCTGCACAATCTGTCGAACGGCGCGTTCCCGCCGTTCCATCTCCACCGGATTGCCCGCTTCCGTTTTCTTGTCTCCAGAGGGCACCGTCGGTTTCTGTACAGTAGACATAGTAGGCTTCCTTTCGATGCTTCCCCGTTTTTTTCGCTACCGATCCACATCCCTGCTCCGCGCCAACGTTCTCGTTCTTGGCAGTCTGGCCGCGTCATTTTGGATAGCGAAGTTTCCCTCCAACAAACCGGAGCCATTGATATTCCTGCCCCTACTGCTCGCATTCGCCGGGACGGTGGAGACCTTTCGCTGTCTGCGCCCGCGCTGGAGCCTCTATCATGGCGCGATTCTCATCAGCCTCTACATGGATATGATGGCGTTGATGATGATCCTCTTTCTGGCGCTCTATCCGTATGCGCGCTGGCTTATGTAATTCTGGAGCGCATCAGCGCACCGTTCTGCGCTCAATATGTTTTTCGCAAGGAAAGCTCCGCACGACGCGCTGCACATAAATTCCCGGTGTCATCACATGGTCTGGGGCAATCTCACCCGGCTCGACCAGTTCCTCCACTTCGACAATCGTGATCCTGGCAGCCGCAGCCATCATGGGGTTGAAGTTTTGCGCCGTCTTGCGATAGACCAGATTGCCCTGCCGATCTCCCTTCCACGCATGAAGCAGCGCAAAGTCGGCGCGCAGCGCATGTTCCAGTAAATATGTCCTGCCATCGAAGACCCGCGCTTCCTTCCCTTCCGCAACCAGAGTGCCCGCGCCCGCCGGCGTATAGAATGCAGGAATCCCCGCGCCCCCGGCACGAATGCGCTCCGCCAGCGTTCCCTGCGGCACCAGCGTCAGGTTCAGCTTGCCCGCCAGCACCTTGGATTCCAGCAACTTGTTCTCGCCCACATAACTGCCGATGTGCGCGGCAATCATCTCCGCTTCCAGCATTCTTCCCATGCCAATGCCATCCACGCCCATGTTGTTGCTGATGGTATGCAGATTCTTCACGCCTTTGCGCACCAGCGCGTCGATAAGATTCTCCGGGATGCCGCACAACCCAAAACCGCCCAGCATGATCGTGGCTCCGTCGGGAATGTCGTGAACAGCCTCTTCCGCCGATGCAAAAACTTTATTCATCGTAAATCGCATTCTCCCAAAGCGGCATTGCCGTGAAACATAGGAGCATATCGCAGCCACAGCCTCCAGTCCATCTTTTCCATTGCCTTGCCCCTTCGATATGGAATGGTGGTAGGATGCTCCAAACACCTGCCATTCCGATGCTGCTTGCAGCAACGATGGCAGCAGGAGATTGTGGCGTGTCCATGTCTGAGATGCAATGCAATTTGAAAGGCTTCCGCGACTTTATTCTCCGCGGCAACGTTGTAGACCTCGCCGTGGCCGTTGTCATTGGCGCGGCGTTCACCTCCATCGTCAACTCTCTGGTTGTCGACATTATCAATCCCCTGATCGCAGCCGTCGTCAGGAAGCCGAATTTTTCCTTTCTGGTTTTGCATCTGCATGGCGGCGTCATCCGGTACGGCAATTTTCTCAACGCGGTCATCTCGTTTGTCATTGTCGGCGCAACCATTTATTTTGGCGTTCTGTTGCCGCTGAACAGGCTGATGTCAAAACTCGTGCATCCTGTTGCCGTTGCGCCAACGACCAAAACGTGTCCCGAATGCTTGAGTGATATTCCGTTGGCGGCGCGGCGTTGCGCCCATTGCGCGCAGCCTGTCGCGTAGACGATCCAACAGGGCGCGGCATTACAATGAAGTGAGAAGCAGAACACAAGGTGAGGTTTTTTGTGAGCCAAAGCAGAGAAACGTCGGAACTCCGCAAGCTGCCCATGATGCCCATCCGCGACATGGTCATCTTTCCTTATATGATGACGCCCTTTGTCGTGGGTCGGGAGTCCAGCGTGCGCGCGCTGGAAGAGGCGCTGACCGGAGACCGCAAAATTTTTCTGGCCACGCAGCATGATGCCAGCATCGATGAGCCACACCCCAAGGACATCTATGCCGTCGGCACCATCGGCAATATCGTCCAGAGCGTCAAGATGCCGGATGGCAACATCAAAGTTCTGGTCGAAGGCATCGAGCGCGCCCAGGCGATGGAGATTGTCGATACGGATGGATTTTTCATTGCCACCGTGCGCGTGGGCACTCCAGCGGTGGAGATGACCAAGGCGCTGGAACAGCAGATGCAGCATGTGACCACAATCTTCGAGCAGTACGTGAAGCTGCAACAGGCTTTGAATTACGAAACGGTCGCCTCCGCCCTCCGCACGGATGCCCCGGAGAAGCTCCTCGACACGATTGCCGCCAACCTTCAATTGCCCATTGAAGAAAAGCAGAAGATTCTCGACATCTTCGACCCTGTCGAGCGGCTGGGCCATGTTGCCGATGTGCTGGAAATGGAAATCGAAAAACTCACGATGGATCGCAACATCCAGTCGCGCGTCAAACGGCAAATGGAGAAGGCGCAAAAAGAGTATTACCTCAACGAAAAGATCAAGGCGATTCAAAAAGAATTGGGGCGCGGAGAGAAAAACGAATTTGACGAGCTGAAAAAGAAGATTGAAACCTGCGGCATGTCCAAAGACGTTATGGAAAAAGCCATGCAGGAGTTGAAAAAGCTCGAAGCCATGCCGCCCATGTCTGCCGAGTCCACCGTCTCGCGCAATTATCTGGACTGGCTGCTAGCCGTGCCGTGGAAGAAAAAATCCAAGGAAATTCGCTCCATTCAGCACGCGGAAAAGGTGCTGAATACCGATCACTACGGCCTGGAAAAAATCAAAGAGCGCATCTTGGAATTTCTCGCCGTGCGCCAGTTGGTCAAAAATCCCAAAGGTTCCATCCTCTGCTTTGTCGGCCCTCCGGGAGTTGGCAAAACATCTTTGGGAATGTCCATCGCCAAGGCGACGGGAAGAAAATTTATTCGCATGTCCCTGGGTGGCGTGCGCGATGAGGCCGAAATTCGCGGCCACCGCCGCACCTACATCGGCGCGTTGCCGGGCCAGATCATTCAGTCAATGAAGCGGGCCGGCACAAAAAATCCGGTCTTCGTGCTCGACGAGATCGACAAGATGGCCTCGGATTTTCGTGGCGACCCGGCATCCGCTTTGCTCGAAGTGCTCGACCCGGAGCAGAACACCACCTTTCAGGATCACTATCTTGATGTCGAATACGATCTCTCGCAGGTGCTTTTTGTCGCCACGGCCAATGTGCTGCACACCATTCCCGCAGCGCTCCAGGATCGCATGGAAATTCTGCGACTGCATGGCTATACGGAAGATGAAAAGGTCGAAATCGCCAAGCAGTATTTGCTGAAAAAGCAGCGCATTGCCTGCGGCCTCACCGAAAAGAATGTCCTATTCCACGACGATGCCATCACGGAAATCATCCGCTCCTACACACGCGAAGCCGGAGTGCGTAATTTGGAGCGCGAGATTGGCAATGTTTGCCGCAAGGTGGCGCGGCGCGTGGTCAAAAACGGGGCCAAGCACAAGGAGGAAATCTCCGCCGCCAATCTACATGAGTTTCAGGGAGTCGCAAAGTTTCGCAGCTCGCAGGTACACGAGCACAACGAAGTCGGTCTGGTCACCGGACTTGCCTGGACTGAAGTGGGCGGGAGCATTCTCTCCACGGAAGTTCAAGTATTGGACGGCAAGGGCAAGCTCACGCTGACCGGACAGCTTGGCGACGTGATGCAGGAGTCGGCGCAGGCAGCGCTCTCCTACATTCGCAGTCGGGCGCACCATCTGGGGCTGGCGCGCGATTTCTATCGCAATGTGGACATTCACGTTCATGTTCCCGAAGGCGCGATTCCCAAAGACGGCCCTTCGGCTGGCATCACAATGGCGACGGCTTTGGCCAGCGCATTGACGCGCATTCCCGTTCGCCGCGATGTAGCCATGACCGGAGAAATTACGCTGCGGGGCACCGTGCTGCCCATCGGCGGATTGAAGGAAAAACTTTTGGCCGCGCACCGCGCCGGAGTTTTTGAGGTCATTCTTCCCGAAGAAAATCAAAAAGACGTTGCGGAGATTCCTGAAAATTTGAAGTCCGCGATGAAACTCCATTTCGTGGAGGTCATGGACGATGTGCTAAAAATTGCGCTGGCGGGCGCGTTGCCAGAGATCACAGAAGATGCCCCCGGGGTTCTGGCCGGTGTTGCCGCCGCGCACGGAACGGAAACCGTAGCGCGTCAATAGCCCGTAGTGGCGCAATTCGAGTTTGCTTTGAAGGGGACGGGCTTCAGCCCGTCCGGTATCCCTGCAAAAAAACCTCCGGGCTTTAGCCTCTGAGGGATGGTCTTGCAAACTGCACCCTACCCAATAGCCGCAACCCTGCCGCGATGCTACACTGACAGCGAATGAAATTCGGAGTCCTTGTCTTTCCCGGTTCCAACTGCGACCACGACACGTACAACGTGATGGCGGAGGTCGTCCATCAGCCTGTCACCTTTCTCTGGCATGAGTCTTCCGATCTGGAAAACTGCGATGCCATTCTGGTGCCCGGCGGTTTTGCCTATGGCGATTATCTCCGCACGGGCGCGATTGCCCGCTTCGCGCCCATCATGCAATCGGTTAAGAAATTTGCTGCCGCTGGCGGCCCGATGCTGGGCATTTGCAATGGCTTCCAGATTCTCTGCGAGAGCGGATTGCTGCCGGGCGCGCTCATGCGCAATGCCGGACTCAAGTACATCTGCAAGCAGGTGCATCTGCGCGTCGAGACGACGGATTCCCCCTTTACCCACGCGCTGCGCGCAGGGGAAGTGCTGAAAATTCCCATCGGCCACATGGAAGGCAACTACTTCTGCGACGCAGAAACACTGGCGCAATTGGAGCGCGAGCGCCGCATTGCCTTCCGCTACGCGACACCAGAGGGAGCCGTGACGCCGGAGGCCAATCCGAATGGATCGCTGGGCAACATTGCCGGAATTTTGAATGAAGGCCGCAACGTACTGGGCATGATGCCGCATCCAGATCGTTCCAGCGAAACGCTGCTTGGCTCCGCCGATGGATTGCGAATTTTCGATTCTCTGATGGCATCGCTCGCCACAAAATAAGTGAAAGAATCAACCATGCCCCCGGTTGTATCAGGAAACCTATGATCGACATCCATCATCACCTGCTCTTCGGTTTGGACGATGGCTCGCCTGATCTGGAAACATCCCTTGCGATGATCGAGATGGCGCAGGCCGATGGCATCACGCATATCGTGTGTACGCCTCATGCCAACCATTTCTACCCTTTCTCGCCAGAGGAGAACGCGGCGCGCCTGACGCAGCTTCGGGAACGCTGCGGAGACGGCATCACTTTTGGCCTGGGCTGCGATTTCCATCTGAGCTATGACAACATCGAGGATGCGAGAACGCATCCCACCCGCTACACCATCAATGGGAAAAATTATCTCCTAGTGGAGTTTCCCGACTTCAGCATTCCGCAGAACATGGCCCAGATTTTTTACGAGATGATGGTCACGGGCATCACGCCCATCCTGACGCATCCAGAGCGCAACCGCGTGCTGACCGACGAGCCACAGCGAATGGCCGAGTGGATTCGCATGGGCTGTCTCGTGCAGGTCACGGCTGGCTCCCTGGTGGGGAATTTTGGCAGGAGCGCGCAGCGCGTGGCGGAGCAGTTATTGCGCGACCGCTGGGTACATTTTCTGGCCACGGACGCGCACAATATAACCTCGCGGCCTCCGCAGATGCGCGCAGCCTGGCAACACGTAGCGCGAGCCTATGGGGAAGAATGCGCGGAACGGCTGTGCGTAACCAATCCACGCGCCGCGTTCTATGGCGAGCCGTTGGTCGAACAGCCTGAACCCGTGGGCATTTTCGAGGAAACAAAACCCAGGCGCAGCCTGTTCTCGCGCTTGTTTTCTCGCGAAGGCTGACGACCGCTGCGTTCGATCTCTGCACGCGCCATGCTTGACAGTCCTGCGTGGGCGTTCCTAGAATGCCCCCTATGCGAATCTTTGCAACGATACTCTGTCTTTCTTTTCTGCCCGTGTCTCTCTACGCGCCAGCTCAGGATGTTCCCACACCAACGGTGGACGGCTATATCACGGCCATCACTTCAAAAACGGAGTTCGATGTCAATGGCCAGCATGTCATAACAACACCCAAGACGGAGTACATCCAACGTACCGTCATAAAGCAGCAGGAGACAGACACCACAGACCCCAACATTGCGGGTTCCCTCAAAGTGGGAGATAACGTTCAAGTCTTCAGTAAATCCACCCACAAGCATCCGATTCTTGCCACGCAGATCGTGCTGCAGCAGCAATCCGGCGATCTTGTGAGCGGAGTTGCCGCCATTCAAAAGATCATCAAAAATGCGCCGGACATGATTCTGGAGGCCGATGGCTACCAAATCGCCATTTCTCCAAAGACGAACATCCATTACGGGGCACATCTATCCAAGAACACTGTACTTGCGCCCGGCATGTGGATTGAATACTCCGGAAATTGGCGTCCCGATGGTACTGTACTTGCGAGTCATGCAAAATTCACACAATTTTCGTTGACCTCGCGCTACAAAAAAATGCTAGCCATGCACAGCAATGCCACAATTTTTCCAGAAAATACAGATTCAAAGACTGTGAAGCGAGTACAACAAATCGGCATGCGACTTGTTCCGGCCTATCAAAAAAACCTTGCCACAAACGATCCCCAAAAAATAAATTTTCAGTTTGATGCCGCTATATCGGACGTGTCGAATGGGTATAGACTTCCAATTCCAATTGCCATGCAAAATGGGCATATCACTCTCCCCAGGCAATTGGTTGAACGCCTGCAAAATGACGATCAAATTGCCGCCGTTCTTGCCAATGGCATAGCAAAGATTCTTGAATGGCAAGATCCGAACTCGGATGCACCGCAAACGACCAACAAAGGCTTTGCAAAAGCCGGCGCGATGGAACTTCTTGCAGGCCCGTACATCACGCTGGCTGCAGTGGAGGGGGGAATGCGTTTTGATTCCGAAATGAACGGTACCACAATTCTTTCAAAAAGCGCGCAACAAAGAGCAAGGGTGGGCTTGTCCCTGATGCACGATGCGGGGTATGACATTATGCAGGCACCGCGCGCATGGCAGATTATGGGCGCGAAAAACATCAAAAAATCCGCGTCAACAGCCACGCCACAACCAACAGCCATGCCACAACTGAGTGTGTATCTGTGGGGGATAATTTCCAGAGAATATCTGCACGGCAGCAACGCCGTGATTGCATCCAGCAAAACCACTGCCGGGAGCAAATAAGGCTTTTGCTCGCGCATTCGCAACCATTCCCTTGCCCGGAGCTTTCCTACAACCCCAAACCGCCATCGACGCCGAGAATCTGGCCGGTAATAAAGTGTGGGCCGGTCAGAAAAAACATCACGGCGGCGGCCACATCCTCTGGCGTGCCGTTGCGTCCCATCGGAGTTTTGCTGGCGAAGTGCTCATAATCTGGATGCACCTCCCCGTTGGTAATCATGCCGGGGGCAACGCAGTTGACGCTGATCTCCGGCGCAAAGGCCCTGGACATGGTCTGCGTCAACATGTGCAGCGCGGCCTTGGATGTACTGTAGTGCCCATGCGTGGGCCAGGGATGGATGCCGCCAAGCGAGCCAATGTTGACGATGCGACCCCGCGCAGCCTTCAAATGCGGATGCGCTGCCTGCGACATCAGAAAAGGCCCGCGTGTGTTGGTTGCAAACATCGCGTCCCACTGCTCCACGGAAATGGCCTCCAGCGGTGCCGTTTCAAAAATGCCCGCATTGTTGATAAGCGCGTCCAGGCGACCAAACTCCCCCACCACGGCAGCAACAGCCTCCCGCACCAGGAGCGGATCGCGCACATCACAACGCAGCGCCATCGCTTCATGTCCATGCTCGGTTAGCTCGCGCAGCGTGGCTTGCGCGGCCTGGTCAGACTCTCGATACGTAATGGCGACATTCGCGCCTGCCTGCGCTGCGGCGCGCGCGATGGTTCTTCCAACGCGCTTGGCGGCTCCGGTAACGAGAACGACTTGGCCCTTCATCTGCGACATGGCTTGATTGTACGGGCTGGCAGCCCGGACGAGAAAGCTTCCTTAGTTGTGAAGTCTCAATAGGTTGTCCATTCGAGCCAAACCAGAGAAGCTGATTGTGAAGAGCAATCCAGATTCAAGGAAAGGAACGAATGGACTATCACCAGAATGCACGATTGACGATTCACAGTCGAGAGCAATTAGCCAGGAAAGTTCTTGCGGAAGGATGCACGTTGAAGCTGGCCGCGGCCAGCTTCAACGTGAGCGCGAAAACCGCCGCCAAGTGGGTGCGCCGTTATCACGCCTGCGGCGTGGAC
>JAJZIJ010000043.1 GCA_021810625.1 Acidobacteriota bacterium | reverse complement strand
CCGTTCCCGTGAACGAGATCAACTGCTTCGATCCCGTCACGTTCAACGTGTCGTCGGTCAGCGTCGCCGATTCGTTCAGCGTGCCGCCCGTCGTCGGACTAAAGGCATACACCAGCGTGCAATTGGCACCCGCGGCCAGACTCTGCGGCGGACTGCTTACCACCGTGCAGGTGCTCGTTTTCTGCGTTGGGAAGTCCGTCGCCGCGCTCAGGCTGGCCAGACTCAGCGCCGCGTTGCCGATGTTGCTCAACTCCACGGCCTGCGGCGCGCTCGTCGATCCCACATTCGTGAAGGGGAAGCTCAACGGCATCGCCCGGGTGTTCACCTTCGACACCACGTTGTTGCCGCTGTCGGCGATGTACAGGTCTCCGGCTCCATCCATTTCCACGCCTTGGAGATTGCCAAAAGACGCATTGGTCGCCGTGATCGGGGTCGTACTCGGGGCCGTGCTGCCGCTCCCGGCCACCACCACGATATCCCCGGCAAGATCCACCTGCTCCACCTTGTTGTTGAGGACATCCGCGATGTACAGATTGCCGGCTCCATCCACGGCCAGCCCAGCCGGGCAGTTCAGCGACACGCTGGTAGCCACCTGCGGAGTGGTGGTCGGCGCGGTGCTGCCGCCTCCAGCCACCAGCGTGATCTGTCCGGCAGCCGTCATCTTGTCCACTTCGTTGGCAGTCTGGTCAGAGATATACATATTGCCCGCATCATCCACTACCATGCCCGTTGGCCCGTTCAATTTCGCGCTGGTCGCCGCGACAGGCGTGGCGCTCGGAGCCGTGCTGCCCCCTCCGGCCACCACCACAATCTGCCCGGCAGGGCTGACCTGCTCCACAAGATTATTGAAGTAGTCCGAGATGTACAGGTTCCCTGCCCCATCCGTCGCCAGACTGTTTACGCCGTTCAACAGCGCGCTGGTCGCCGCCTCCGGCGTGGTGCTGGGAACCACCGTGCCGCCTCCGGCCATCACAAAGATTTCTCCGGTTGCCGCGGAAACCTCCTCCACCATATCGGGATAGCCGTTGCTGTTCTTGTTGTTGGCATCGACGATATACACATTCCCCGCGCTATCCACCCCAATACCCTGCGGACAGGTATTCGCGCCCAGCGCCGGCTCCGGCGTTGCGCTCGGCGTGACCGCGCCGCTGGCATAGGTATAGTTGCCCGCGATGACCACGATCTTGTTTGTGGCCGCGCTCACCTTGTACGCCAGACAGTTGTTGTTGTCCGCGATGTAGACATTCCCCGCTCCATCCAGCGCCAGCGCGGCCCCATTGCTCGACACGCTGAAGGTCGATCCAACGGCTTTCTCTGGAGTTGCCGTCACCGCCGTGCTGCCTGAGGTTCCACCGCCGGCATACAGCGTCAGCGATCCCGGCGATTGCGCCACCTCCGGCCCGGTTCCGATGCCCGCCAACCCTGCCGTTCCCACCACGCCGCCGCCGTTGTTGACAGCCAGCGCGCCCAGACGCACTCCCGGATACTGCGGACTAAAGGTCACCGCAACTGTGCAGGTACCCGCAGCATTGCTGCCGCCGATGACGCAGGTTCCCCCGGTACCGACCGTAAACTCCTGCTTCCCGTTCTGCGCTGGCGGCACGGTGATGCTGCTGATATTGCTGGCCGCCTGCAAGGTAATCGAAACCGTTTGCGTCGCCGAGGTCGACCCCACTGCCGTCGTCGGGAAGGTCGCGTAGCTTCCGCCCGCCACCACCGATGCGTAGGAGAAGAGATCCGCGTTGCCCGTCGGACTGACATAGCCCGACGCCGCCACCGTGATATTCACCACGCCGCCGCCTGCCGGAGAAACCGCCGTGATCTGCGTCGCCGAGTTCACCGTATAGCTGGCCGCAGCATTGCTGCCAAACATCACGGCCGTCGCTCCGGTGAAGTCCGTTCCGGTAATGATCACCGAAGTGTTGCCCGAGGCTGGGCCGCCACTGACACTGAGGCCCGTGACCGTCACCGGCGTCGTGTAGGTAAACCGATCATTGTTGTTCGCCGCGCTCGTGCCGTAAGACGTAGTCACTTCCACATCCACCTGCGCGCCACTTGGCGTGGAGTACGCTGGCGAGGTCGCCGTAAGGCTGTTGGCCGAGGCAACACTCACGCCCGTCGCCGCAACCCCGCCAAACGTCACCGATGTCGCGCCACTGAAGAAGCCCGAACCACTGACCGTCACCTTGGTTCCGCCTGCGCTCGTGCCCGTGTTTGGACTCACTCCGCTCACCGTCGGCGGTTGAACATAGGCGTACTGGTCGCTGCTGTTGATCGCGCTGGTGCCTTGCGCCGTGGTCACAGTGATATTCACCGTGCCGCTGCCCGCTGGCGCGGTCACGGTAAGGCTGCTGGCCGAGATCACCTTGACGTTGGTTCCCGCGACTCCGCCAAAGGAGACCGAGGCCCCCCCGGAGGTGAAGTCTGTTCCGCTGATGGTCACGGTATTTCCGCCCGCAGCCATGCCCTGCGTCGGGCTAACTCCCGTCACCGTCACTGGAGAAACATAGGTGTACTGACTGCCGCCGCTGGGCGCGCTGTCGCCGCTCGGCGCAAAGACCTGAACATCCACACCCTGCACATTTATGTTCGATGCCGCTGGTGTCACCGCAGAGAGGGTACCGTTGGACGAGTTATAGCTAAAGCTGGTGGCATCGACACCGCCGAATTGAACCTCAGTGACACCGCTCAGGTTCGTTCCAGAAATAATCACCGGTGTTCCGCCCGTATTGGAACCGCTTGCCGGGTTCAGACTGGTGACCGTCGGCGGCTGGGCGCTCGCCGAAACCCAGCCAAGATCCTCGGCCAGCGTGACGCGCGCGGCGGCATAGCGGTCAGGATTGTTCGTCCACTGCCCCGGACAGGAATCACCACCGTGAGCCGTGCCCGACTGCATTGCCCCCGTGGAGCCATAGGGGAGACCTCCCTGGAGACCTCCCACGCCTGCAGTGGTGTCTGTACACCCACCAACTGTCCCCGGGTTAACCGATGAAATGGGCCAGGTACCCGATATGTAGTCGGGATCCATATTCTCCCACATGAGCGCGTTCCACGAGGTCGTTCCATTGCCGCCCGCTGTCATTCCGCCGACACCCATGCTGTCAACCACCGCTTCGGCAGCCGCCCGGTTGCATTGCGCTGGCGCAGTCGCGCAGCCCTTGTGTCCCAGAAGGTACAGGTACTCGTAGTCCTCATACCCGCGACGCCATTGCTCCATGCGCATCGACGTCACCGGACCGCTGATTCCGCCGTTGCCATTATGCACAAGGCTTTGCGGAAGAATAGCCGCCTCAATGGCACCCGAAGAGTTCTGAGTACTCGTCATGGTCAAGCAGATTAGTTGATTCCCAGGGTAGAACATGACGCCCCCACCCATTGGAGCCGCTCCGCTGTAAGGTGTCACCCCGTGCGAAGTCGTGGGGTAACAACCACCGGCAATACCATTGGGGGGATAGCCACCCCAGGCATCATCGGCCCAATCCCACAGTCCACCGGGGGAGGGTGCCGGACTTGGATCACCTACGCTGGGAACGGTCTCATCCATCCCATACTTGTATGCAATCCAGAAATTGGCGCGAAGCCCCACACCCGTGTTAGAGGGTCCATCCGCGGCAAGGAACGGCTCAAAACTCTGGTACGTCCATTTCTCAATCGGGAGCGGAGCCGTAGACAACGCTGGAATACCCTGCGCCATGTCCAGTGTGTATTTGTAGCCCGATTGCGACATAAGGGCATAGGGCGCACTCCCACAATTGACGTAGTACAGGCCAAGCCCTGCCCCGCCCATCCCATCATTTGACCCTCCCGGCATGTAGCGCGATGCTGCGGGGGACCAATCCATCATCCAAGAGGCCGTGAAAGGGCTGCTGGTCTCCTGGTTGGGGTTGGAGCCAGGTTCACCGGGATACGAAAGATTCACATTGTCTTGACATTCCGAATCAGTGTATCCGCCGGTAAGAGCTCCCGTATTGCAGGCGGGCATGTACGTCATGAAGGAGCGGATGGGATTGCTGGTGGGATTCCAGTATGTTGCTGAATTGCCTAGTAGCGCCGAATTGGACTGGCTCAGCGCCTGATCGAACAGGGCATCATTTTCAAATCCAACCGGCGCTTCGGGTATCACGAAGGTTTCGGGTTCATCAATGATGTAGGCGATCAACTCTGGGTGCCCCCATGCCGCGGTTGCGCCACAGGATGCAGGAGTTGTTTGACAGAGCGTAAAATGCTGCGATGTCTGGAACTCAAGGTTTTGATACAATTGCAGCAACCCCGCCGGAGCTGGCACGGGGCCAGCATATATCTGACCCCAGTTATAGCCTCCAGGTGCCGTCCCCCCCCACTCCCATGTGGAGTGCTTGCTCATGCCGTTGGTTCCCGGCGTATCAATGATCCGAATATTGGTACCGTCCGCAAAAAGTCCACCCGGTGTCAACGATGGGCCGTAGTACGCATCCCAAGTCGTCCAATCGAGTGAACTGGTGCCGCTGCAGGTTCCTGCCGTCGTATCCGTCTCAAAGAGGATGGCGGTGCCGGTGCCATCCTCGGGTAAATTGTTGGATCCTATGGGTTCCGGACAGACTCCCCAATACGGGTTGAAATACGGCCAGTAGAGATCAGGGAAGGTATCGAAATCGTAGGCGTGCGCCACGACCTGATACTTCCACACCAGCACCTCATCCCCCGATGCACAACTACCGGATCCCGACCCAAGCCCCCAGCAGGTTTCGCCCTCGCCCCCATCAAGGCGTTCGCCATATATCGGCATCCACGTTTTCAACATGTCCGGATGGTTGGGAGAGCCGAAGCGCGGCAGATTGCCGGGGTACACTGTCAGAGTGACGGGAATCGAAGCGAGTGTGGCGCCCCCCTCCGTCACCGTCACGGTTCCCTGATACGTTCCGGCGGCTTGACTGGCAGGGATAGAGACATTCACCCACACACCCTGCGTTGTTCCCGGCTGCACGTTGAAGGGGGTCGCCACCGCCGGATTCCCAGAGTCATAAGGATCGTAGAACGGAATTAATGGATCGGGCATTTGACCAGACGATGCCTGCAAACACTCGTAGGGAGTACTCAAGGGGTTCGCCGGATCATGAACACATGAATACGGAAGGTAGGCCTCCAAATAGCGGTTAACCTGGGAGACCTGCGCACAGTAGGGGTTGACGGTAGATGCCACAGATGCCGCTGCCACCGTTGCACAATTGGTGTTGAGCGAGGTCAACGGCGTCGATCCTGAACCGCTCACAGGATTCAAGTTGCTGACATCCACCGAGACACTGCTAAGCGCCGCGCCCGTGCCCGTACCAGCAGTGATGAAAACCTGGAAGGAGACTGTTTCGCGTCCCGCGCCCGCCAAGGAGATCGTCGGCGTGCCCGACACGCAGGAGTAGACCGGATTGATCTCCGTGATCGGCTGCGGATGCTGCTGGTACCCCCACGGATTGAAGGCGCCATCGTCCAGATAGGTCGGAATGGTCGGCTGATTCGTTGTCGAATTGTTCTGCAGCATCACCTTGATGCTGCCCTCGGCGGCCCACACGTTGGGCGCGCTGGTTGCCCAGTTCTGCCCCGGACAGGGTAATCCCTGCCCCAAAGCCGGACGCGCGCCCGCCGTCAGCAACAACACGACCGCTAACATCGCAAAGACCGCGGAAGCAATCTTCGATGTAAGCTCCGTGAACTTCGAGACAACCTTCCGATTCGTATCCATCTCCATCCCGTTCCGGTTCATTTTCGTTCCCTCTCGCCTGCCAAAATTTGCTATCTCGTTCCCAAATCTAGAATCTTGAATCTTGAATCAAATCCCGAATGCCCGTACAACCCGCATTCCTCAATTCCTCATACGCTGGAACCGCAACTCCGCAGCAGTGTGGTCGTCCACTGGCGACACGCCGGACGAACAGACGCGGCTCCGGCTCTGCCGAAGCTCTCCTGCCGTGGAACACTCAACTTGTGGGATACTCAGCGTGACCTGCACTCGTCCCCGTACCTGAACCCTGAAATTAAACTTCGCAGCCAAATTCTTCCCAATGCTTCCCCGACAACGGCTGCGAATCTACCCCAAACGGCTCCTGCAACCCGCAAACATCCATCAATCCATCCGGGCCGCACCCCTCAGAAACCCACAGGGCACCCAACTAAACCGACACACTGAATCGATTTTATGCAGGTTGGAGATGAGGCTAGCGCTGAAATTCCGCGTTGTCAAGATATTTTTTCAATTTTGCAGGATTTTTTTCGGAGGGCTTGGGAATTCGCCTTATTTGCCAATACAAAAGGTGGAAAATATCCGGTTCAAAATGTCGTCGATGGTGGTTTGCCCGGTCAGCGCGTCCAGTGCGCGGAGCGCGTTATAAAGGTCAAGCAAAAGCATCTCATGCGGCACGCATGTCTCGACAGCCATGCAGGCTGCGGTCAACGCCTCCATTGCCACCGTAATCTCCTGTTGCTGGCGCAAATTGGTCACCAGCCCGGATTCCATCTCCGCGCCGCTGCCGCGCACAAGTTCCAGAATCTTCTCCTGCAACGCCGCAATGCCCTCGCCCGTTACGGCAGAGGTTCGCAGCATCGGCAGAGAAAATCCCCCCGCAATGGCAGCCATGCTGTCCTCGATTTTCGATTCTCTCGCGCAAGGCAGGTCGATCTTATTGCACACCGCCAGCGCGCGGCGGCCTGCAAGTTGCTGAAGCAATTCCTGCTCGTGCGCGTCCATCCGGGACATGCTGGCATCCAGCACCAGCAGCACCACATCAGCATCGGCAACGGCCTCGCGCGATTTTTGTATGCCGAGACTTTCGGCCTCATCTGCCGCATCGCGAATGCCCGCAGTATCAATCAGGTCGATGGGAATGCCGCCGAGCGAAACGCGCTCCGTTACCATATCCCGCGTGGTTCCCGGCGTGGCCGTCACAATGGCGCGTTCGCGCTGCACCAGACGATTGAAGAGCGAGGATTTCCCTGCATTGGGTCGGCCCACAATGGCGAGCGAAAATCCATCCCGAACAACGCGCCCATAGGCAAAGCCTGCGGCCAGCGCCTGCAATGGCTCAAAGATGGCGGCGATGCGAGAAAGAATCTCTCTTGCAGGCAGCACGTCGATGTCATCCTCAGCAAAGTCGATGCCCGCTTCGAGTTCGGCGATCAGATCGACCAGCGTTTGCTTGATGGGCCGGATGCGGCGCGAGAGCGCGCCATCGAGTTGCTCAGAGGCAATTTTTGCCTGGTACAGCGTCTGCGCGTCGATCAGATCGCGCACGGCTTCGGCCTGCGTCAGATCGAGCCTGCCAGAGAGGAATGCGCGCTCGGTAAACTCTCCGGGCCGCGCCAGCCGCGCTCCACCAGCAATGCAGGCGCGCGCGATAAATTCCAAAACCACTGGCGCGCCATGCGCGGCAATTTCGACGACATCTTCACTGGTGTAGGAATGTGGCGCTGCGAACCACGTTACGACGGCCTCGTCCAAACGCGCTCCTGTGGATGGATCAAGCAGTTCGGCAAAGCGCGCCTGCGCCGGAGCCAGCTCGTGACGCAGGCGCAATAGCGGCGCGGTAATGACCACGGCCTGCGACCCGCTGAGCCGCACAATGCCAATGCCGCCGCGCCCCGGCGGCGTCGAAATGGCAACGATGGTGTCGTTGGTAACTTGTTTCTGCAAGAGTTATTTTTTGCTATGAAAACTTTTTGTTATGCTGGGGTGGTGATCCGGGTAAAGTTTGTGCTCAGGATCAAGCCAGACCAGGTACAAAATGTTTCCAACTAAAACCCCAGAAGCCCTCCAGCCCCGTTGGGGTTCTTGCTTTACCTCTGGACAAACCTTAATAAGCCAAGGTTCTTCTAGCTGTAGATTTTCCTCTAGGGAAGTGAATCCCTTCAATTCTGAGGTTTCACTAAAGTCAATCACATGTCTATCAGCTTGTTTATTTTGGTCGCGAAATCGTTCAACGGTAAACCCAGAATATTTTTGGATAGCTAGCAGCAGGCTGCAAAAATACTCCGCAGAACACCTCCCGATATCAAACTTTTTATGAGATGTGTCTAAATGTTTGAAAGAAATTTCGAGTGTTGTAGTTTCCTTTGATGTTTTAAGAGCAGGGATATTGAGTCCCTGCCCACGTTTACTCATGCAGCCGAGCGCTATAAAAACCCTTCATCGATTCCTGCGTGATGACCCGGTTGGAGGGTTCATCGGGTGCAAGGGTTCCGCGGGCTTCCTTCCACGGACTCTCTCGATGTGTCAGGCGCTCTAGCGTGACGGCATCCAACTCTCCATAAATACGGACAACTTCTCCTAGATGATGCTTGATAGATTCCGGAGTTTGCGCATCAATCTTTTCTGAAATTGGGTTCCAAGTATACTTCTTGTACTCACGAAAAACACTTGGAACCACAGGGCCATGCACCCACGCCTCAATTGAATCTGCAAAAAGCGGCGACCCGTACAGTGCCAAGTGCCATGCCTGTGCGTAATACAAAAGTTTTTGCAGCTTTAAGTTGCTGATTTCCTTCTTTTTTTTCTGAAAGGAAGCAATGAAATACTTTGCGATATCGGATGCGGTCGGATGCTTCATAACTTCCTCCTTGTGTAATTTGGATGTGTTTCCCACAACATTAGTAGCAATCTATCGTTAAATCAATAGTAATTTTCAGCAATTTCTTCGAGATTCCCTATCTGCGCCCAGAACCACGCTGCCCGTAGCCACTGCGTTGCGGTGCAGGCGTGAGCAACGCGCCTTTCCAGTCCTTGGGATAGACCGCCACGCTGCGATCCCGGCCCGCGCCGCTGCTTTCGCTCTTCAAGTCTTCGCAGGAGCGCAGGGCCAGATGCAGCAGGCGGCGCTCCCGCGAACTCATCGGAGAAAAAAGATAGGGCCGGCCCGTACTGCGAACGCGCTCGGCAGCGGTATCGGCCAGCAGGCGCAACTCGCGGGCGCGCATCGCCTTGTAACCGTTGGAGTCAAAGGAAATCTTGTCGTGCTCGTCCATCTCCAGCCGCAATACTTTGGCCGCGATGTGCTCAATGGCATGGAGCAGTTCCGCATTCCGCTCCAGCAGCAGATTCTTGTCCGACCCTGCCATTTCGACGTAGATTTCGCGGGACTCCAGCCCGTCGGGATCAGCGGCGCCCGGCCCGGCGGTAATGCGGTACTTGAGCCGCAGACCGCCAACTCCAGTCAGCGTCTTCATCAGGGCATCCACGGTTTGCGCGGCGGCGCGATAGTCTTCCATTGGCATGGCTCTCCCAAACTTGCAAAGTTATTTTTTGCGAACGGTAAAGTACGCATTGAATGTACATCATCTTCGCGCCAGCGCGGGTCGGCCCTGTTTTTTGGCGGAGCGTTTGGCTTGAATCTCGCGCAATTCGCGTCCCAGCTTGGTGCGGTTGATGCCCATCTGCATTCCAATGCCAATCATATTGCTGCACGCCCAATACAGCGCCAGCCCCGATGCGTAGTGCCAGGTGATAAAGCCACTGAACAGCGGCATGGTGAAGGCCATCATCTTCTGCTGCGCCGCATCCATGCCCGGCGTGGGAGTAAAAAACTGCACCACAAACTGCGAGACCACCATCAGAATGGGCAGGATGTGGTACGGATCGGGCTGCGCCAGATCGTGCAGCCAGAACCAGTGGGCATGGCGTAGTTCAATGGCGTTCTCCAGCATGGAGTAAAACGCAAAAATCAGCGGGAATTGAATCAGCATGGGCAGGCAGCCGCCGAACATGTTGACGCCCTCATCGCGGTAGAGCTGCGTCATCTCCTTGTTCATGTCCTGCTTGCGCGGATCGTCAAATTTATATTTCTTGTACTTCTCCTTGATGGCATTCAACTGCGGCTGGATGCGCTGCATTTTGATGGAGGACTTCATCATCGTGATGCGCGTGGGCAGCATGGCCAGCGTGATGAAAATGGTGAACAGTAAAATCGACCATCCCCAGTTGCTCACAATATGGTTGTGAATCCAGCGCAGCGCGTAGAAGAGCGGCTTGGCCAGAAACGACCACATGCCGTAATGCACAATGGGAACCATGTTCGGCCCAGTGGGTTTGCCATCCGGCCCCATCCCGCGAATGGCGCGCAGAATCTCCAACCCCTTGGGGCCAACAAAAAGGCGAAGGCTCGTTGGCCCGTTCGCCGCGCCAACAGCCGCTCCCAGAATCGGAATGCTGGCAATCTTCTTCCCGGATGCGTCGGTGGAAACTTGCGGCAGCGAATGATTGAAGGAGACCAGCGTGCTCTGGTCGGGAACATCGGGCAAAAAAATCGCGGCAAAATACAAATCGCTAACGCCCGCCCAGTCGAACGGCCCGGCCAGAGTGTTTCCGCCGCTGACTTTCTTGGCAGCAACACTCTCTGCCTTGCCATTGCTCGATGTATCCAGTTGCGCGAGGTAGCTGCTGATCCCGCGCATACTGCCCGCCTTCGCGTGTTGGTCGCCAAAGCCGGAGGGCCAGGCCAGCATCGCCTCCACTGGCACGCCATTCTCCGTCACGCTCACATCCGCGTGGATGACATAACTCTCGTCGAAGCGGAAGGATTTGTGGACGACCAGGCCGCCCGCAGCATAGTCAAAGCTCAACGTCCCAGGCGCGGTCAGGTTCCCGGTCGCGGAGGGAACATATAACGCCTGCGCCAACTGCGCGCGCAGCCCTGCGTCGTAGGTGTAAATAGAAAGCGGATCGCCAAATTCTTTTGCTGCTCGCGAATTCACCAGGTCGAGTGGCTTGCCATTGTCGTCGGTATATTTCTTCAATATCCAGGAGGTGACTTGTCCGCCGCGATTGCTGAACTGAATGCGATACAACGCGTTCTCCACCGTCGTCGCGCTCTCGCTGGCTGCGGCCTTGCTGGGCACGACAGATTTAGGCAGAAACGCTGCACTGCTGGCCGATGCATCTGGCGCGCCCGTCGTTGTCGCCGCTGCGGGCATCGCTGCCTGGGATTTCGTCGAAGCCGCAGGCTTGAGCGGCGCAGGCTTGGGACGAAAATACTCCATGCCCAGCAGCACAACAACAAAAATGAATGTAAAGACCAGCAGCGAGCGCGTGTCCTGCCCGCCCTGCTGATTTGGATTCTTGTACTCGGCCAAAGGAATTCCTACTGCCGTCTTCGGACGGCGCATTCTACCCGGCGTTCTTCCGCCCACCGGAGTTTATGTTCCAGCTTCCTGCCTGCGACATCGCAACACCAGCGAAAAGCGTGACTGCTTCTATCGTAAATGGTTTTGCTTGCGGCTGGCGCCATCAATCCATTTCGCCACCGATCCATTTACGGGACGGGATCAAATCCTCCCCGGCTGAACGGATGACATCGCAACAAGCGTCGCAGCGCCATCCAACCTCCACGCGCCCAGCCGTGCCGCGCCACCGCAATCGCGGCATAGTCGGAGCAGGTGGGCTGAAAGCGGCATCCGCCGGAAAAAGGAACTCCTGCCTGCGCCAGTCCATGCAGCAGAGGAGAGAGCCAGCGTTTGTAGGCCGCCTGGAGTGTTTGCACGCGGTCACGACGCAGATTTTTTTCGTGACCAGCAGCATCGCAGCCAACATCGTCGCAGCCTGACCTATGCGAATCCGGCGCGTGCGAAGCCGACCCATACAAACTCGGCGCGTTATTTTCCGGCTTCTCCAGCATCTCGATTCACCCCGGAAGATTCGCCTGTGGGACGCGCTATCGCCCGCTGCACGGCTTGAAAGGCCCGCTCCACCTCGCGCTCAATCTTGGAAAAATCAGCATCCAGCACGCTGCGACGTGGATGCAGCACCACATCCACCGGCCCGCTCAACACCGTCAGATTGCGCCGCACGGCCTCTCTCATTCGGCGCTTAATACGATTGCGATCCACCGCTTTGCCCAGCACACGACCCGTGGTCAGGCCCACACGCGGCCCTTGATACTCCGATAAATATGCATCTTGCGTTGCGGTCTCTGCTGGAGACACCGCAATCCTTGTCGCGAAGAAGTACGTCATCAGCGGCAGCGACTGCCGACGCCCTGTGCGATACACGCGCTGATAATCGGCGTGCCTGCGCAAACGCGACCGCTGCGCCGACTGTTTGGGCGCGTTCGTCTTGGAGAAATCGTTCAGCATTCGGCTGGAAGCAGGGATATTGGAAGCTGCCATACGCTCGCTCTCATTGTCGCGCGATTTCAGCGCTTGCGAAATGTTTCTCAAACGCGCAGAATCCGACACGCGCAAATCGGCGCTCGCGGCGCGTCTCCAAAGAGCGCTGCGGCGGAACCGTAAGAGGATGCGCGTTGCGGTGGGATTGCCGCTCTCGCGGCTGCGAAAGACTGCGAAGAATACTGCCGGGACAGAAGGCCGGAGCCTGCGCTCCGGCAGCAGCGTTTAGTCGCGGTAGCCTGCGCTGACAGAGACGCGCTTGCGCCCCTTGGCGCGGCGACGCGACAGCACAGCGGCTCCGCTCTTGGTCTTCATACGGCTGCGGAATCCGTGCGTCTTGGCGCGATGACGACGGTTGGGTTGAAATGTGCGCTTGGGCATCTCTCGGCGCTCCTCAATTCATTCAGATGGATACAGATCACTTTCTGCCGCAGGGGCAGAACTTTCAGTATAGCGAACTTCCTGCATTCGCAAAAGCCGGAGACATTTTTTACCGCTTCCACCAACAGTTTCACCTTGCGTGGTGCATTTTCTCCATGACGCGAATTTTCTGCTTCCATTCTCTGCCGACACCTGTTGGAATGTGCTACTATCGGGTTCGCGAATGACATGCAGCAACACGCTCCGTAGTACTTCGGCGCAAATCGGCTCGTAGCCGGATTCGGGCGTACCGAACAGGCAGTTCAACTTCTCGGCAGAGTGATTCTCCACAACCGCGCGGGTCGCGGGATGTAACTTTTATTTCTCTTTTTTGCAGGACGTTGGACACAGCCCTGCGGTGACACGAAAACCAGAACGCCGCGCGCGGCGTCAACATGAAAACTGGAAGCAAAATGTCCTTTCTCTCAACAGCATCGTCGGCTCTCAATCCCTGGCTTCGCATCCTTGCGGCGCTCGAAAAAAAGATCAATCGTCAGGTCTTCGACACCTGGTTCAAACCCACCCGCTTCGGTCGCATCGACGGCAAGGTGCTGCTCGTCAGTGTTCCCACGCGCGAGTTTGAACACATTGGCGAGCGGTACAACGACCTGATTCTGGAGGCGATCGACCAGTTGCACATTGAGGTCGATGAGGTTGCCTTTGAAGCCCTGAACGAAGAGCCGCAGCCCCGAATGCGCGAAGTCCGCGAGGATGGTGGCTTTGCGCCCCAGGCCGCGCACAACGGCAACCATCTGCATTCGCGCTCCCAGACCGCCCCCGGCCTGGCGCCACAGCAGGCCCGTTTTGACTGGGATACCGCCTCGCAGCTCAACCCGCGCTACAACTTCGACGCTTTCGTCATCGGCAGTGGCAACCAGTTTGCCCGCGCCGCCGCCCAGGCCGTCGCTGAGCGACCCTCCAAGGCGTACAACCCGCTCTTCCTCTACGGCGGCGTCGGCATGGGCAAAACGCATCTGATGCACGCCATCGGGCATGAAGTAAAACGCCTCCAGCCGCGGGCCTCCATCTGCTATCTCTCCAGCGAAAAATTTACCAATGAGATGATCAACTCCCTGCGCTACGACCGCATGTCCAGCTTCCGCGACAAATTCCGCAGCGTGGATGTTCTGTTGATTGACGACATTCAATTTCTGGCGCAAAAAGAGCGCACGCAAGAGGAGTTCTTCCACACCTTCAACGCGCTGCATGAGAGCATGAAGCAGATTGTCATCGCCAGTGATCGGCCTCCCAAAGAGCTGGCCGAGATTGAAGATCGGCTGCGCAATCGCTTCGAGTGGGGTCTGATCGCCGACATTCAGCCGCCCGATCTGGAGACCAAGGTCGCCATTCTGCAAAAGAAGGCCGAGAGCGAGCATGTCACGCTGCCCATCGACATTGCTCTGTTCATCGCCTCAAATATCCGCACCAACGTGCGCGAACTGGAAGGCGCGCTGGTGCGCCTGATCGCCTGGGGCAGCCTGCATGGTGTCGAACTAACGCTCCCCGTCGCGCAGCAATGCCTCAAGCAATTCATCGACACGCAGGTGCGCAAAGTTACCATTGAGGCCATCCAGCGCGCCGTCTCGGAACAATTTGGCATGAGGGTCACGGATCTGAAGCAGAAGAATAATTCCCGCGCCGTCGTCGTGCCGCGCCAGATCGCCATGTACCTGACCAAGCAGATGACCGAAGCCTCGCTGCCGGAGATTGGCCGCCAGTTTGGCGGCAAGCATCACACCACGGTGATGCACTCCATCGCCAAGATCGACGACCTGCGCCACAGCGATAAAGACCTGAACCGGATGCTCAACTCCCTGATGGAAACGCTGAATAGCTAGCTGTGGTGGCTCAAGAGGTTATTCCTCTTCCGAGGGAAGATCGGGGAGACTTGGGAACCTCCCGCCCACTCAAGCCAAAAGAAGGCTTGAATAGGGCACCCGGCTGCAAGAATAGGCATTTATGCAGGCGAGATAAGGCCAAGATTAGCAAGCCGATATCTCAAGGCCATTTCGCTAACACGATATTTTCGTGCCAAAGATTTAATCTGTGAATCGTCCAGTTCGGCTTCACCGCTGAAGCCCACTTGATCATTGAGATCGGCACGAAGAAATTGGACAGGCATTAATAAGCTAGCTGCAAACGAGTTAGCCTCAATTTCTTGCACGTCCGAGGCTTCGGAAGACTTGCCGTCACGACGGATGACGGTGAATTTCCAGTCGATGTGATCTTCATCTAGACCTTTGTGCTCAAAAAGAAAATGCGCGAGTTCATGCGCAATTGTGAAGCGCTTGCGGTTTTGATGTTGTGCAGCGTTTACAGCGATTCCACTGACACCATTACTTCTGATCAGAGCGCCAGAAACCTCACTCTTGAAGTGCATTTCAACAATAGGGATACCCTCTGCCTGCGCAATTCTCTCGACTGGGATTGGAGCACTTGTGATGCCATGTCTATCTAAAAGCTCAGAAACTTTTTTCTCAACATCTTGTTTACTCATCGTATTTCCCTCCGAGAACACTGGAAAGTTGCGTTCTTGCTAATGCAAGAAACATTTGATCTTTGTCATGTATAGCATCCGTACTTGGATCAATCTCTCTCCATGCAGGAATTAGCTCCTCTGCGGGCGTGTCTAATGCGCGTGCAAGTTCAAAAACTTGATGTAGCTGTACGTTTTGCTTGCCGCCTTCGAGGTTTGCAATTGTCGTCCTAGAGACCCCAATGCGTGAGCCAAGCTCACTCTGCGATAATTCTCTGATTTTTCTGATGCGGGCTAATCTTCGCCCGAAGTGCCCATTAATTCTCCCGATAAATATTTTCTGCATCGTGGCCACCATTTCCGTTAAAGCATGCATCAATATTTGTTAAATGTCAAGCAATATGAACTTAATGTAAATCAATAGTTGACATTTTCAATACTATAGAATGGGGCTTGACATCCTCTACCGAACATTGCAATCTAGAAACAGAGAAGCCATCTGCGGTTGTACCCGCAGATGGCACAGGTGGCGAACCAGAGTCCGCCCGCCCCCTCGCGAAGCGAAGAAGCGCCCCATGCAGAATATCATCTGCAATTCGCCCACGTCTCGATTATCGGCGATCCCCAACTGTTGCTGAGATTTTAGGAGGACCATGAAATACACCGTAACGTGTACAACCAAGCATTTATCCTATGAGCGCATTACCCATTTGGGATGTGTTTCCGACACTGGGGACTACCAGTTCTTCACGGAAGAAGAAGTGCTCCAACGTATCGACCAAGGCGACGAGTTCCACGTCACTCGTCCAGAAGGCCATACCGTCAAAGTAATTCCGTCCGAGTGGCATGGTCGTCCTTACTTAAAAACGGAACCAGACGGAGAACTTCCAGATAATCTCTTGTCCCTTCCTCATTGCAGCAAGAAGCCCAGCGTCAATCCAGTGACTCCCCCGGTTCGTGTTGTTCCAGCCGCTTCTCACTCGGTGCAGGCGTGAGCACCGATACGATAGCCATCCAAGAAGTGGGGCAGCCTGACTGCCCCACTTTTTCCTCCTACCCTCAGTTCGTTGAGGTAATTGCTCCGCTGGCAACGCTAAGAGAAACTGCAATGCAGGCAGAGCGGGCTTGGCAGGGTCTTTTGCAACCGTTTGCGAATGATGAAGACGCAAAGCTAGTGCTTCGTGCGCTGGCCGCAGATCAAGCAGTCGATGTATCTTCCGGTTGGATCACTGCGCCATCAGGGACGCATCTGATGCGGCCCCACAATGATGAATTTCGGATGCAAAACTGCGCTATTGCTTTTGACGTTCTAGTATTAGATTTCCCCGCACCCGCACATCCGTGGGCTTTTTCGCTCGCCCCCATTATCTCCAACTTGAAATATCCTTCACACCCCCATCTTCGGAGCGATCGGACTCTCACTTTGCATTCAAGGGTGTTGCATGGCATGTGCGTCTACTCTGCTGCGGAGTTTCAATATGATCCGGCTCTTCCCAGACTTCCGCAGTTTCTACATCAAGTGTCCATCTATCTTGCTAAGCACGTTATTTGGCTGAAGACGCTGCGGCTTGTTAATCTGGACACAGGTGCCTTGGTTCACGATGGTTTGAATTTACGAACGCTATATCAGAACATTCCAGTGAACTCTATCTGGCAAAAACATCCCCAAGTGAAGACTTATTGGAACGGACTCTGGCCTGGAAGAACAGCGAAAGCTGGGAAAGATCACCTGTCTCTCGATCCCGAAGGAGAGTGCTGGTGCGGCACGGGATTAACTTATAAACAATGTTGTTTAATCCCTGATTGTCAGCGATATGGCCTTGATGTCGGGTGGCTGTAGATGATCAAGAGGTTGTACCTCTTCCGAGGGAAGATCAGAGAGGCCTAGGAATTGCGCGCTTCCAAAAAGTCATTCTTCCCTTCGGGCGGTCGCTTTGGCGACTGCCCGAAGCGAAGAATCCAGAGAATGATGGCGGAAAAGATGGTGCGAAGATTCTCTGGATTCTTCCTCGCGATGCTCGTCAGAATGACTCTTTCGTTTCTGCGAGAAGATTTCGACGGAACAAAGATTCTCATCCCACCCTTCGCAAAAGCTGCGAAGGGACTGACCCTCCAGGCAACTCCCACGTCTCTCAAAAGCGAGACCCTTCGACAAGCTCAGGGCAGGCTCTGGGCACCCAAACTCTACCACTTTTGAGGCATCTTCTTTCAAAATCCCCGATTTTGCCCAGAATCGACTGCATCCCCCGTCTTTGCGTTGACTCCGACCCTAAAAATCCGCTATTCTAAAAGCCTTGCGCAGTCTCCGCTCGCCAGCAAGGGCAGGCATGGCTTGCTCCGCAGGCAGGCGAGATCGAAATGGCCGCATGGAATGCGCGTCGGCCATCGTATCTGGCTCCAGTAGACGTGATCCGGACGTACTGCGCGACCCTCGCGATCCTTAGCAGCAGACCGCGGTTGGTTCAGGAAGTTGCGCGCCCGGCTATGGAGAATGGCGGCGCGCGGGAATAGATTTTTTGCTGGAATAGATTTTTCTGGAAATTTCTGGAAAGAAGTTTTCCTAAAGGAATGGGAA
Source organism: Acidobacteriota bacterium (assembly GCA_021810625.1). Classification (GTDB taxonomy): domain Bacteria; phylum Acidobacteriota; class Terriglobia; order Terriglobales; family Acidobacteriaceae; genus JAJZIJ01. The sequence continues at coordinate 2,885 of JAJZIJ010000043.1, read as the reverse complement.
CGATGTCAACGTATATGCCAAGTCAGCTCGAAATCACACGCAAGTGGTTCGTGCTGGATGCCAACGGACAGACGCTGGGGCGTCTCTCCACCCAGGCCGCGCGCGTGTTGAGCGGCAAAAACAGCCCCAAGTACACGCCCTTTATGGATATGGGCGACCATGTCATCGTGCTGAACGCGGAAAAGATTCGGCTGACCGGACTCAAGAGCCAGCAGAAGATGTATCGCCGGTACACGGGATTTCCCGGCGGCCTGCGCGAGGAATCGTTTGTGCGCCTGCTTGATCGGCGTCCGGAAAAAATTGTGGAACAGGCCGTCAAAGGCATGTTGCCCAAGTCCAAGCTGGGTCGCCAGATGGCCACCAAGCTGAAGGTGTATCGCGGCGACAAGCATCCGCACGAGGCGCAGAAGCCAGAAGCGCTGGCGATTGTGCTGTAGTTTGCGGTGAATTTTTATAACGAAAATTTCAAGTTTTTTTTGAAGAGAGATAGCGAAATCGCATGGCAGAGATGATTCAGTATTACGGAACCGGACGGCGCAAGTCGAGCGTGGCGCGTGTATTTTTGCGCCCCGGCAGCGGCAAGTTCACCATCAACGGTCGCGCCTTTGAGGAGTATTTTGTCACCGAGCAGCAGCGCGTGGCCGCTCGCAAAGTTCTGGCCTTAACCGAGACGGGCGCAGCCTTTGACGTGCTGGCCACGGTCAAGGGCGGCGGCATTAACGGGCAGGCCGATGCAGTCAAAATGGGCACGGCTCGCGCACTGGTGGAGTTTAACGCCGAGTTGCGCCCTACGCTGAAGGCGCAGGGATTGATGACCCGCGATTCCCGCATGAAGGAACGCAAGAAGTACGGGCAGAAGGGTGCCCGCGCCCGCTTCCAGTTCTCCAAGCGCTAGTCGCTGGGTTGGAGCGGTACAGAGGTTTGTCGCGCGCGGCAGGAGCATATTCCAGCCGCGCGCGGCGGCAGTTTTGTTGTTCAATCTCCCGCGTAAGCGGGATAAATTCCGGCCCAGCCTCATCGCAGGCATAGCCGGAATGCAAATCAATAGGAGGCTGTTTGGCTAACATCTCAATGAAAGAACTGCTCGAGGCGGGAGTCCACTTCGGGCATCAGACAAAGCGCTGGAACCCAAGGATGAAGGAGTATATCTTTGGCGAACGCAACGGCATTTACATCATCGACCTGCAAAAGACCTTGAAGTTGTTCAAGGAAGCCAGCAAGTTCGTCACCGATACGGCGGCGGAGGGCAAGGTCATCATGTTCGTGGGCACCAAGCGGCAGGCGCAGGATGCCATTGCCGAAGAGGCCACACGTTGCGGCATGTTCTACATCAACCAGCGTTGGCTCGGTGGATTGCTCACCAACTGGATTACGATCCAGAAGTCTGTGAAGCGCCTTCAGGAACTCGATGAGATGGCCACCGATGGCCGCTACGATCTGCTGACCAAGAAAGAAGTGATTCGCCTAGAGCGCGAGCGCAAGCACCTGCAAGCCAATCTGGCAGGCATCAAAAACATGCGCCGTCTGCCGGACGTGATTTTTGTCATCGATTCCAACAACGAACAGATCGCCGTCAAGGAAGCGCGCAAGCTCGGCATTCCGGTCGTCGCCGTGGTGGATACCAACTGCGATCCGACGATGGTCGATTACATTATTCCGGGCAATGACGACGCGCTGCGCGCCATTCGGCTCTTTACCTCGAAGATTTCGGATTCCATCGTGGAAGGTGTGCAGGCAGCCGGCGACAAACGCTCGGCGGATATTGCTGGTGTCTCCAGCGAAGTGGTGGAGACTCTGGACGCGCCAGCCGAAACAGCGAGCCTGAGCGCCAGCGCCTACGATCCTGATCTGGCCGAAGAAGATGTCGATCTGGAGCAGGTTCTGGGTGGCGGCATTCGCAAAGCTCCGGCGGCTGTGACCGCAGAAGAAGAAGAACCTACTGAAGTTGCCGAGAGCAGCCTGTAAATTTTTCAGAAATCTGCAAGGGGTGCGCCGCAACGCGGGGCTTCTGCACCAGGAGACGCGGTTGCGGAGCGTTCCCGTAACATTGATATCGATATCGATAAGGTTGGATGGAAAAGTATGGCGACCGTGACGGAAAATATCTCTGCCGCAATGGTAAAAGAACTGCGCGAAAAGACTGGCGCGCCCATGATGGATTGCCGCTCCGCGCTGGTGGAAGCCAAGGGCAACCTGGAAGAGGCTGTCGTCGTGCTGCGTAAAAAGGGCATGGCCTCGGCGGCCAAGAAGTCTGGACGCACGGCCAGCGAAGGTGCCGTCGGCACCTACATCCACGCCGGAGGCAAGATCGGCGTGCTGCTGGAGATCAACTGCGAGAGCGACTTTGTTGCCCGCACGGCGGATTTTCAAGAGCTGCTCAAGGATGTCGCCATGCACATCGCGGCGACCGATCCGCGCTACATCCGCAGGGAGGACGTGACGGCAGCCGACATGGAACGCGAGAAGGATATCTATCGCGCCCAGGCCGCAGCGACCGGCAAGCCCGCGCCTGTTGTCGAGAAGATCGTCGAAGGCAAGATGGCGAAATTTTACGAAGAAGTCTGCCTGCTCGAACAGCCGTTCATCAAGGAGCAGACGATGACCATCGGCCAACTGGTCGCGCAGAAGGTTGGCAAGCTGGGCGAGAATCTCCAGGTGCGCCGCTTCGCCCGCTTCAAGGTCGGCGATGCCAACTGGACGGTCTCGCAGATCAAAACCAGCACCGAAGAAGCTGCGAGCTAATTCTTTTAAGACAAGCCTAGCGCATTTCCATAAATGATGTATAGTTGAATTGCTGGCGAAACCCGCGACGCATGGAGTATGGCGAAGCCCTACGATGATGATTTGCGCCGTAAATTTCTTGCTGCTTATGACCGCGGCGAGGG